>DUML01000114.1 GCA_012839895.1 Peptococcaceae bacterium
TCGCTACTGTCTATGTTGACGGGGCTTTGTCTCACGAAGATTATAAGCGGCAAATCAATGAATTGAAGGAGCAGGAGCTTGCTGTCCGCAGGCGTTATGAGCATTACTGGCCGGAGATGGAAAACCTCACAAAGCTGGAACAAAATATCGCAGTAGTGAAGGAAGCGGTTGAGGAAGAACTGTTTGATGTCCGCTACCAACCGGATGAGAATACCGTTACGGAGAATATTGCTTTTGTAAAGGTTCACGATGAAAAACATTTAACGGTCGGATTCCCACAGAGAGTAGTAACCTGGGAAGAACTGCTTGACAGGTTACAAGTTAAGTTGTGGGTGTATCCAGACCGTTTAGAGGTTCGGGGAATTGTCCCGATTGAAGATATAGCGAATCCTAAATGCTGTTTAGTAATTACATTATACCAACCAACAGTCACTCTTGAAAGGATCGCAGAGTAAAGCTTTGCCCGGGACAAGTTTAAAGATAACAAAAAGAGTCATTTTTAATAAATGACCAGAAAGGAAGGAAAGGGCAAACCTAATGACTCAGTCAAATCTAAGCCGAGACCCTAAACCTATTGCTGAGCTTTTTCCTCACTTGACCGGCCACAGTAATCTTTCCAATACTTGCCTTCCAGTTTTCGTTTTTTCAATTCCTCCACCGTAATCCCTTTCTTCTTAGCCAGCTCTTCGAGTTTGGCTTCATCTAAAGGTTTCCGGTGGCCTTTAGGAAATTTCCCTTCAGCCATTTGTTTTTTCAACTCTTCGACAGTGATACCTTTTTTCTTGGCAATTTCCGCAAGCTTGGCTTCGAATAGGGTTTTGGCTTCTTCCTTGGAAATTCCTTTTTCCTCTGCGATTCTTTCAATTATTTTTTCGTAGCAAGGGGGATTTTGGACAGAATTCTCCGTGGCAGCAATCCCTAATAAGGGAAAAGCTAAAGTCAAAGTAAAGATAACGGTTAGGAGTACGGCAATTAATTTTGTTTTGTTAATCATATTAACCTCCTTTAAATTCAGCTTGCCCTTTCCTAACCTTATTTTTAACCATTATTCCAGAATAATTCTTATTATTTCGGACAATTAATTTCAGCTCGGCACGGACTAATTCTTAATCTTGATGTTTATATTTTAACCTATTATATCCCTATATTCAGAAGGGGATAGGCCTGTCTTCTTTCTGAAGACCCTTGAAAAATGGCTTGTACTGGTGAACCCACAGAGAAGTCCGATTTCAGTAATCGAATATTGCTTCGATTTTAAAAATTCCTTGGCTCTTTCAATTTTGATATCCATCAGATATTCAAAAGGTGTTTTCCCTGTTTCAGCTTTGAATACCCTGATGAAGTGGTAAGGGCTTAAGTTGGCGGTTTTGGCAATTTCCTGCAAGGAAAAATTGCTGTTATAGCAATCTTTGAGGAAAGCGATGGATCTTTTTATATTGGCCTTCTCATCATAACTGCGCTCAAACGGCTGGATTTTAATACTGCTATCAAGCTCTCTGATTAAAGTTGCAATAAGCTGCATGCTCAGGCTTTGAAGGATAAACTCATAACCAAACTGCTTGTTGGTACATTCATCCATGAACTGCCGGATAAGCGACCGCCCGTAATTGCTTAAGACATAATTATTATTAATAAAGTTGATCTCCGATTTTCTACAGATCTGATAGCATGTATCCCTTACAGTCTGTTTATCGATAAAAATTGCTGTAAATTCTTTTACTTCTCTGGCAGTTGGACATACCAGAACCTGACCAGGATTTGTTGGAAATAACCTGTCTTGAGTAAGTTGAAACGTCTTTTTGTCTACTATTAATCCCGGAGAAGAGGGTGACGATGGAATAACAAAATGATAACTGTCAAAGACAGTCGGTGTATCAACTGTCACATTCGGCCGAAAGACAACCATTGTGTCCGAGTGATAGGAAGGACCGATATTCTTGGCTTCAATGGGGAATTCCTGCATTAGTTTGTTTATTATGTTCACACTCTACCCTCCAGGACCAGCTAAGTGTAGATTTTCTTTTCCGTTAATTTCATAGAAAGGATATTTTTGAAATACAATAAATTAATTATTTAAATTATTCCATAATTACATAAAAAAAGCTATAGCTGCCATAGCAGTTATAGCTTTAATAAAACATTTTTTCTTTAATATAATATCTCGCTCAACGCTGAAATTTAAATTTGCTTTGTTTTCTGTTTCGATAAATCTGTTTCTATAAATATATTATTCGAACTTTGCGTATTAAATCAGGTTATTTAACTTTACATGTAAAATCAGGTTATTCGATTTTGACCTTTGTAGGTGTCAAAGTACTTTGCAGAGTACCGTTGCCCAGATCGCCCTCAACGTTATAGCCCACTCCCCAGAAGGTGCCGTCCGTTTTGGCGATAATGGTAAAATACTTACCCGCAGTGGCATGCGCCACATCGGACATGACTTTCGTCGGTTTGCCGACAAAGTAGCCGTTGCTTTTATTGCCGATGTTGAAAAGCTGGCCTGCGTTATCCTGTCCCCATACCCAGAGGGTGCCGTCCGTTTTGACCGCCACAGTATGGGAGTCGGCTCCCCCGTCCGCTTCCTTGACATCCGTCAGGACTTTTACAGGTTTCGTATGGCTGATGTAGGGATTGTTACTGCTGCCTCCATAGGGATTCGATCCCCATATCCAAAGGGAACCGTCGTTTTTTATCGCCATCGAAAAGTATGCTGCGGCGGCAATGGCTTTGACATCAGTCATCACCTTGACGGGCTTCAAGACGTTTTCCAGCGTTCCGTCCACCTGTCCGGCCCAGTTACATCCCCAGGCCCAAACACTTCCGTCATTTTTCAAAGCCAGTGAATGATCGCTGCCTGCGGCGACAGCTTTGACATTATCCATAATCATTTTGGGCTGTCTGTTATTGTCTTGAGTACCATCCCCCAGTTGCCCATAACCGTTGGCTCCCCAAGCCCAAAGGGTTCCGTCACTTTTGACGGCCAGCGAATGTCCATAGCCAGCGGCGACAGCTGTCACATCATCCATTATTTTAACCGGCGCGGGTACGTCGTTGGTCGATACGTCCGTATAATTCCCAACTTGACCGTAACGATTCATTCCCCAGGCCCAAAGGGAACCGTCTTTTTTCACGGCTAAAGAGTGGCTGCTCCCTGCAGCAATATCCTTGACATCCGTCATAATTTTAATCGGCAGCGGATTTTTGTAAGGTTCAAAAGAGCCTTTGCCGACCGCCCCGTTGTAATCGTAGCCAAAGGCCCACAAGCTGCCGTCGGCTGTTACAACCAGCGTATGCCCGCTGCCTGAATCCACTTTCACCCCGGATTGATTACCGGTTGACGGTGTTTCAGGCTGGACGGTTCCCCCTCCAAAAGTATCCGCCAAGATTGCATTAATGGCCGTATCGGGCACAGCCCCGCTGCCACCCAGTACCTTTATTTCTTGTATGGAAGATAGCCTGGAATTGACATGGCTCCAGGTGCTGCGGAGAGGATTTTTAGCTGTAAGTATAATCGGTGATGATGTCAGAGGCGCCAACGCTGACCCGGCGAGAGCGTCGGGATAAGCATCGCCCGTTGCAAGGTATACTCTATCATATTGAATATCCTGATTAAATTTATTTAAAACTGCAATGTTACGCTCATATTTGTCCGAGCCTTCTATCCGTTCCGGAGCGGGAAACAGTCCGACAACCGTATTGCTTATTATGCTGCTGCCCCCAATGACATAAGTCTTGGTAATCCCGTATCCTCCGATAAGGGCTTGGATTTTGCCACTTAAAGCCCCATTCATGCGATCTTTCGGGACCAATTGGAGGATCATATTCTTTTGGGCGGCAATGGAGGACACGGAAAGGGCGTCAGGAAAATCTTCCCCGGTAGCAACCGCCATTTCACTGCTAATGCTGAAATTCTCCGCAATATATTTGGCCACTTCATAAGAAGTCTCATACCTGTCATTGCCCCACAACCGGGTAACCGTAATCCCCTTTGCTTCCAATTTGTTCTTAACCGTATTGGAGATGACTCCTTCCCCGCCGATCAGGAATATTTTTTTGGCTCCAAGTCTGTTAATCTCCGCCTCGGTATCGCTGTTTAAGGCATTTTTGCCGGTTAGAAGAATAGGCGCATTCAACTGCTTGGCCAGTGGTGCCGCACATAAGGCGTCAGGGAAATTTTCGCCTGTTGTTAAAACAACGTTTTCGGACTTTTGCCAGCCGGCATTGCTGATCGCAACGGCAGTTTTGTACCTGTCACTGCCTGCCAGTCGGTTGGAGACAGGAGCGGCGTGTGAGTTGGTTGGAGCTGTAGAAATCAGAAGTACTATGGATAATAAAATTACCAAAACTCTTTTCATAAATAGCCTCCTTTCAGATTTAATTTAACATTCTGATTTAGCTATTCTGATTCAATTTGCCATTCTAATCTAATCTGCCAATCTGAATTTAATTTGTATATCCGTATTAAGGTTAACTAAGCGCTGTATTACTGTACTATCTGGGCATCCGGAGGAAGGGTGACCATCTCCTCAGTGACACCGCCGGTGGTAAATTGGGTTACTGTGTACCCTTTAGCGATTTTCCCGTCACTGGCGTATTTTAGTTCGTATTTGACGACGAGCTTGTTTTTCTCATATACCCAGGCGGTAACCAAGTAATTTCCCAAATCTTGCTTGTATACGGTGCAGTCAAATCCATTAACATTCTCGTTCCCGCTTTTAACCATCTCCTGGGTTCGAACTTCGCCCAAATCCGCAATATAGTACTCAACAGCGCCTCCTATAAGACTGTCTCTTCTGGCACTTTTGTCATCTGCAATATAGTAGTAGCCTTCACCCTTGGCAAAATCGGAATAGCGGCTTTCTTTTACCGTACCGTCGACAATCAGGTCGGTTTTTCCCTTACTGTTTAAACGGTACATTTTCGTCGTATAAGTTTGTCCGCTTACGCTTTCTTCCAGGTCAATGATACAATTTTGAAAATCCTTGTGCAGCTGCGGCATGCCGTTTGCCATGGAATCATCCTGTGCGCCGGCCTCCTGGTTTTCATTGTCTTGGCTGTCATTCTGGCCGGCAATTTGCCCGGAACTCTCACCGGTTTTGCCTGCTGGATTTTCACCCTTTGAGCAGCCTGCTGCTGTCAATATAAGCAGTAATACAAGTATAATGGCGATTAATAGATTTACCTTTTTCATTTTTTTCCTCCTGTACATTGTTATATCTTGAATTGCCTGTAAACTTCTCCCTTTGTGCTTATTATAAAACCATGCATTTAAGGTTTCTTTCCTCTGATTGCTGTATCACTTTCACTATATTGCTGTATTCGCACTGCTGGTTAAGGATAGACAAACGGAATTAATAAGGTACCGTATCCTGTGGTATAGGGCAATAATTTGAAAATCAAGACGGGGCTCCAGCAAACTTTGCGTTTATGGAGCCCTACTTTTTGGGTTTTTGAAAAAAATCTCGCGCGAGAGATCAAAATATTTATTTTTGGATTTAGTGTTTTTTTATTAATACTGAAATTATTTAAAAGCGTTTACTGCCAAATATCAGCCATTTAGGGCGAATAAAAAGGAAATTCTTTCATCCAATGCATTTTTTATGCGCTAGTGCCGACTATTGACAATAAAATAGTCTCTGTCCTATATAATATAATTATAGCATTTAGGTATTATAGTAAAGAAAAAATGCCCAATGCAAACACACAAAAACAAAAAATATGAAGAGAGGAGAAAGCGGATGAAAAAGATTATTTCTCTACTTATGGTTGCATTTTTGATCGCGACCATGACCACGGTTTCAGGTTGCCGCAGAGAAGAACCTAAACCGGCAGCAACAGAAGCCGATACGATCCTCATTGGAGGCGCGATGTCTGTAACAGGTATTCAAGCCCCCCTCGATTCTCCAGCCATTGAAGGAATTAAAGTGGCCATTGCCGAAATCAATGCCAATGGCGGAATCAATGGAAAGATGCTGGAGTTCCGCAACATGGACTCCAAATCCAATTCAGCAACAGCTTCGGAAGTAGCGAAGCAGCTCGTGGATCAAGGCGCAGTGGCTATCATTACCTCTTCGGACTATGACTTTGGCGGTCCCGCAGCTCGTGCCGCCCAGGCAGCCGGCATTGTTGGAATCAGTCCAAGTGCTTCCTCGCCCCTTTTCGGCAGCACCATGCTTGGGGACAAGCAATTCACGCTGTCCATGTGGAACACCACCATGGGCGCAGTCATGGCTGAGAAAGCCTATATTAAAGATGGCTTACGCACCGCCTATGTCATCACCGACGATTTCATTGATTACACCAAGAGCCTTTCCCGTTACTTTGTCCAATGCTTTGAGAGACTTGGCGGCACGGTACTCCGTGAAGATATTTTCAGCCAGGGTAAGGTCGATACCGCTGCACTGATCGCGCACTACAAAGCCCTGCCGCAAAAGCCGGACTTCATTTATATAAGCTCCTACATGCCAGACCTTGGCACGATCATCAAGGAATTCCGTACCGCCGGTATTGATTCTCCGATCTATGGCGGCGATGCTTATGACGATCCGGCCCTCTTCGAATTGCTCGGTCCTGAATTTGGTAATGACATTTACTGGGACTCCCACAGTTTTAACAGCGAAGAAGCCGTGCCAGGATTTACTAAATACAACGCAGCTTATAAGGAATTATTCGGCAAGGATGTTGATGCCCCTTGGTCCATGGCCGGTTATGACGTCGTTATGGTGCTCGCCGAGGCCATGCGCGCGGTTGGCACCGATGGCGATAAAATAGCTAAGTATATGGAAGACCACACCTTCGACCTGCTAACAGGGAAGCTGGATTGGTCGGATGCGGCTAGTGGTCATGAACCAAACAAGGCTGCCGCAGTGATTAAGCTGGAAAAGGGTAAGCCGGTCTTTATTGAATGGGCTATCCCTGAATATTTGCCTAGACCGTAAGTGCCATTCAGCATATAAACGATTGATATCCTGGTATATCAAGGCGTGATTGTGCAAAACAGTATTTGAGATCAACGGCAAGCGTGTTCTATTTAATAGAATACGCTTGCCTCTATTGGAGAGTGACGTAATGAAAAGTAAATCTACCTTCACCGTGAAAGCGCTCTGCAAGTCTTTCTCCGGACTGAAAGCTGTGGATGATGTGAGTTTACGCCTTGAGACCGGCGAGATCCTTGGCTTGATTGGCCCCAACGGTTCAGGCAAGACCACATTGATTAATATCATGACCGGAATGCTGCCCAAGGATAGTGGACAAGTGACGATTGATGAGCATGACATTAGCGAAATGCCCGCCTATAAGGTTCCCTCCTACGGTTTGGTCCGCACCTATCAGACCATTCGCCTTTTTAAAAACCTCAGCTGTCTTGAAAATGCAGTAATCGGCGCCATTGGTGTAGGCATTAAACGCCGTGAAGCCACACGCCTGGCAGCCGAACTTTTAGAAGAACTGGGGCTGGGCTATAAAATGGACCTTCCCGCCCAAGGCCTGACATTTCGCGATCAGCGTTTGCTGGAGATTGCGCGCGCTTTAGCCGCCAAGCCGAAATTCCTGCTCTTGGACGAACCGGCGGCCGGCCTGAATGAAGAGGAAACAGATGAACTACTAGCGCTTTTGAAACCTATGCCGGAAAACAAAAATGTCGGCATCATTATCGTTGATCATGACATGAGGTTAATTATGAGCCTCTGTAACCGCCTACATGTGTTAAACTATGGCAAAACTATCGCCGAAGGTCTTCCCGAGGATGTGCGTAAAAATCCGGAGGTAGTCAAGGCGTATTTGGGGAGTGCAGCATCATGAGTAATATTACTGAGAACGCGCCCATTCTGCAAGTCACGGACCTTTACGTTGCCTATGGTCCCATCCTGGCCCTCCACGGAATTTCCCTGGAAGTCCATAAAGGTGAGTTAGTGAGTATCTGTGGTGTCAACGGCGCCGGCAAGTCAACTGTTTTAAAAGCGATTGCGGGTGTCTTAAAGCCCCGATCCGGCAGCATACGCTTTAAAGGTAAAGATGTCACGGGCTGGAAGCCCGAACAACTTCATAAACATGGTATGGCCCTGGTGCCTGAAGGCCGGGAGATCTTCCCTTCGCTCACGGTGGAAGAAAATCTGCGCCTTGGTGCCTTTGGACGCTATCAAGCCCGGCGCTTCGCTGAAGACTTGGAAGATTTCTTTACCCTCTTCCCCATTCTCAAGGAACGCTATCATCAAGCCGGCGGTCTGCTTTCCGGCGGCGAGCAACAGATGCTGGCCATTGCCCGGGGACTTATTTCCCATCCCGACCTGCTGATGATGGATGAGCCGTCACTGGGACTCTCACCTAACCGCGTCGATCAAATTTTCGAACTCATCATGGAGCTTAAATCCCGAGGTATAACCATCCTGCTGGTGGAACAGAATGCCCAACGGGCTCTTGAAATAGCTGATCGTGCTTATTTATTCTCAAACGGCAGGGTCGAATACGCCGGCCGCCCTCAGGATATGGCGGGGAAAGTAGATATAACATCAGTGTATCTCGGCGGCCAAAAAGGAGGCGACGTTGAATGAATGCCCAAATCTTTTTTGAATTTGCCATTAACGTTTTAAGCATGGGAAGCCTCTACGCCCTTATAGCCTTAGGGCTGGTTTTTGTCTTTGGCATCTGCAAATTAATTAACTTTGCCTATGGCGAATTCATTACCGTAGGTGCATACGTACTGTATTTCCTGGGTGTTTTCACCAGTCTGCCCTGGCCATTGGTTTTTCTCATCGGCATTCTTTCCAGCGTAGCCGTTGGTTATTTGAGCGAACTGGTCGCCTTTCGCCCTTTCAGAGGACGCTCCCTTGACGCCTTGCTGGTCACTTCATTTGCTGTAAGCGTCATCCTGCAACGCCTCTTTCAATTGGGCATCAGCCCACGCTCCAAAGCCGTGCCAGTCCCGGCATTTTTCAATATGAACATTGAGCTTTTCGGGCTGACCACACCGCTGCGCAACTTATTGATCATTGCCATCACTGTTGTGCTGCTCCTTATTTTAACGGTCATTATGAAATATACCGTATTAGGGGTAGCTATGCGCGGCGCCTCCGAGAACTTTGTCACGGCACGGCTCATGGGCGTACCGGCAAATCTTGTCATCTCGGTAGCCTTTATTATTAGCGGTTTTCTGGCCGGCGTCGTAGCCATCTTTTGGACTGCGCGCACAGGATCTGCCGAACCCTTGATGGGTATGTCACCTTTGCTTATTGGCTTTATCGCTGTCGTCATTGGCGGCATGCATTCACTGCCCGGAGCTGTAGTGGGTGGGTATGTCTACGCATTAATTGCTAACATTCTCTCGCTGACACTCCCTACCTCATTACTGTCCTTCCGCGATGCGGTTATGTTCGCCATCGTCATCGCATTTCTGGTACTTAAACCAGAAGGACTGTTGCGCGGCAATTATCAGGAGGAGCGTGTAGGATGAATATGAAAGATTTTATCAAGGACCTTGACTTTTCCCGCAAATCTTCCACAGTTGTTTTTCTGATCGCCATCCTTGTGCTCATCGGCGCCTTTATCTGGTGGCTGAACATACCGTTTATAGAAGACATATTTACCAATGGCACCATTATGTTGATTATGGTTCTTGGTTTTCAGCTCTTTATGGGCAACTCCGGAATCCTAAATTGGAGTTATGTCGGTTATGTTGGTATTGGCGCTTTTGCCTCGGCGATCTTCTCCATGACGCCGGCCCTCAAAGCCTTACAGATCCCTACGATGTACCCTTTTTTGATCAGTCTGCACCTGCCCTTCCCCCTGGCGCTTATTGCCGGGGCCTTAGTGGCCATGATCGTAGCAGCCTTAGTTGCCTGGCCCTTGATGCGCCTTTCCGATTCGGTAGGAGCGATCACCCAGTTTGCGCTGCTCATCGTCATCAATGTGCTGCTTTCTCAGTGGTCACAGGTAACAAATGGACCGAGAACTTTCACTCTTGGCGGAACACGTTTGACCAGCTTTTGGTTAGTTCTCGGGGTTGCGGTGCTTGTGATCATTCTGGTTTATTGTTACAAGGAATCCTCCCTGGGGCTTAAGCTGCGGGCAACCCGTGATGATCGTTATGCCGCCCGTTCCAGCGGGATCAATTTCGTAGCAGTGCGCTATGTTGCTTATGTGGCAAGCGCAGGTATCGGCGGCCTTGCCGGCGGTCTCTATTCTCACTACATCCTGTCCATCACCGCCGCTTCCTTTTATTTGAACGAGCTTTTTCTTTTACTCTCTATGCTTGTTATCGGTGGATCCATGTCTGTCTCGGGAGCTTTTTTTGGGACTCTTTTGGTAACGCTTCTCCGTCAAGGCCTGCGGCAGGTTGAACTGTTCTTATACAAAACCGGCTTTGAGGCATCAGGTTCGGCTGAAATCGTGGTTGCCATAATTTTGATCGCCTTTTTAATTTGGCGACCCAACGGCATCACCGGTGGCAGAGAATTGACTTGGCAAAGCATCAAGCGCATGTTACCCATTGCTTCTGAAAAGAAAGACCCTATTTCTAATAACTTGAAAAAGGAGGAAAAGGCATGAAATCACTAAAAGATGATCAGGTGTTCTACGCCTTTGCACCTACCCTAAAGCCGCTTCTGACAGTGGCCCAGCAGGAGGAGTTTGTGCTTAATACCCGTGATTGCTTTGGCAATCAGCTGCACTCCGATGAGGACACCTTGGATAAGTTGAATTGGGATGCGATCAATCCCGGAACCGGACCTGTCGCCATCGAAGGCGTCAAGCCGGGGGACGTGGTTCGTATCGATATTAAGAAACTGGAGATAACCGGCAAATCGGTTATGACTACGATTCCCGGCGCCGGTGCGATTAAAGGAATCACCGAGGCTTCCACCCGTGTACTGGACAACGACAATGGTATGCTTTCCATTTCCACGGTAAAAGGCAACTTGCAATTGCCGATAAAGCCGATGATTGGTGTGATCGGCCTGGCTCCGCTGGAGGGAAGCGTGCCCAACGGCACCCCGGGTAAACATGGCGGCAATATGGATTGCACCTTGATCGGTGAAGGTGCCTCTCTCTACCTCCACGCTGCTGTCGAGGGCGGGCTCTTTGGCTGTGGCGATGTCCACGCCTTGATGGGCGACGGAGAAGTCCTGGTCTGCGGAGCCGAAACGCCGGCTAGGGTTACACTTTCGGCCTCGGTGGTTAATGTGCCGCAATTGCCGACTCCTTTTGTTGAAACCGACGAGCTCTATGCGACCATTGCTTCCGCCAAAACTTCGGACGAAGCCTTCAAACTGGCAGTGGATAATATGTTTGACTTCTTGACGGGGATCGTCGGTTTAAGCCAAGGCGATGCCGGCCGTTTGATGAGCCTTGTTGGCAACCTGAAATTCTGTCAAGTGGTAGATCCTGAGATCACGGTACGCTTTGAGTTCCCAAAATCTGTCCTTGCCCAGTTGGGCTTTACAGGAATTGGCGGTTGAGCCGCATTTCAGGGCATTCCCTTTTAATTCAGCTATAAATAAAGGACTTTTTGAAGCCAGCTTCAGAAAGTCCTTTATTCATTACATTGCCATATTCACCAGCACGATTCCAAATAAGCCGCTATCTCGCTGTCAGACATGGCCGGATAAGTCTATCAAGTTATCATACCAGCCAAGTCCTTCTTGTTTATGAACTTCACTAATCCACCTTACCCTTTCCAAGGTTGATCATCATAATTAATCTTTTTTTTGCCCCTTGTTTCACCATTCCAGATGTAAACCCAGGCCTCAACTGTTTTTTGATCCATTGTCACCTTAACCATCTTCCTTAAATACAAACTGCCTTCTCCTTCAAGAATATCCAGCTCTACTAAGGTATCGGAATCAACTCTATAGAGCTCTCCCTTAACCTTTTCCCCCTTTTCTGGAACAATCCCAGGAAAGCTGCTTACCGCATACAAAGCATAGCCTTCTATTTCACCCTTCCCCAGGTATTCTGCTTGAGCCAGATAATAGCGGTGATTTTCATATCCTTTCATCAAAGTACCATAAACAAAAACCATGCTCATTATTGTCCTCCCTGTTTCCACAAACAATTTGCAGATAATAATTAAGCTGGTCAAGAACGTCTAACCCCGTTTTTTGCTTCCACTTGAATAATACTTCCTGAGCCTATTTACCACTGATATTTTCCTCCAATACTGTCTTAATCAGCTTAGTTTCTTTACAGTAGTTGAAATGTTTTAACCCTATGTCTAATATAAGTTTTTCAGAACCGTTGATTTTAACCTTTGCTACTAACCAACGGGAACTGTTTAAGAAGTCTTCGAAGTTGTTAATTCCATGGGGATCATAGATTCCTATTTGGGGGAATATATTATGATCAATCTGCCAATCAACGTAGATTTCATAAATATTATAAACCAACTCGTTCTCCTTAATTTGATGTTTTATCTCTTTTTCCATGCTTCATCATCCCTTCCAACGTAATTCATTAGGAAGCTTTCTTACCTATCTGGGTAATACTTGTTATTTTGCCATCCTGGATTTCAAGTCCACTTAAATAACCGCCAAAAACGCATCCTGTATCAATACCTATAATGTCTGTCCGATTACTGGCTTCCAGCTACCGGTGATATACTTCGTCGGTGTGTGACCAAAGATAATCCTTTTAGCCTGTTCATTTCTTTCCAAGTAAAATTCCTCTCTAATCCACAATAGATCTGATATAATCACCAAGTGCAATTAATCGTGCTTTGCTAAAATCGAGTTTTAGGCTTTCAAGCATTACGATCAGGTTTTCATAACAGCCGTGAATGTCTCCAATTACATAAGTTTTCACGTTCTCTCCTCTTGGGTTATTTTATAGTATAATTTTAGTCCAGACAGCTTCTGAACAACATGAAGCATAGCTTCATATAAAACCGGAATGGCTAAAAAATATTAAATCATAAGAAACCGGAGGTGGCTTATGCGAACATCTAATAATGATAAGCGGCTTATTGATGTGATTGAAGAAGTATCAAAAATAGCTTATAGAAGTAAGAAAGAGCAAGCAGAAAACAGTAAACTGCTATGCTCCTTCTTTTATAATTACTATGGTGGCAAAAAAAAGAAACAGAAGATACCCGACCCCAAATATCACAACTTTTGATTGTCAATATCCTAGGTAAGGAAGACAAAGCTACTCAGTTACGGAACGGTATTCCAGGGTACGCTTAGCGAAATAGCGGACAAAATCTATCAGCAACTCTCATCATATGCCAAAAATATAATTAACCAACATAGAGATAACGAAAATGTTACCTTTAAAGAAGGTGACCGTCATTTTATTAATACCTTTGAGTTGATGCAAAGAGAGAAACTTGCTTATTGTTATTTTCTTAAGGAACCGTTGCCTTGTGAAGTAACGTACAAACAAAATGGGCAATTAATAAAAAAAACCGGGATACTTAAGTTAGTAAATCCCAGTGGTGGAAAAATTGAATTGGATAAAATTATCATAGAAACCGAATCTGAAGTTATAAAGTGGATCTAAAAGATATGGTTAAGATTGAAAAAATAACTATAAATTAGGGCATTTCCTCATCAGTAGGATATTCAACTGCAAAAGTTTATTCGCCGATTATTTTTACCAATACACGTTTGCGGCGGCCGCCGTCAAACTCCCCGTAAAAAATCTGCTCCCAGGGGCCGAAGTCCAGTTTACCTCCGGTAATCGCTACAACTACTTCCCTGCCCATAATAGTACGTTTCAGATGAGCATCGGCATTATCCTCATAGCCATTATGATGGTAGCGGTCATAGGGCTTTTCCGGAGCAAGCCCTTCCAACCAGGTTTCGAAATCCCTGTGCAGTCCGCTTTCATCATCGTTAATAAAAACACTGGCAGTGATATGCATAGCATTGCAGAGTAATAAGCCTTCCTTAATACCGCTTTCCCGCAAACAGTTTTCTATAAGCGGCGTAATATTAATAAATTCACGTCGTCTTTTTGTTTCAAACCAAAGTTCTTTACGGTAATGTTTCATTTAATGATTCCTCCCTAAATACCTTCTGGCCATAATCTTCTTTAATAATAATAATATAATTCAGAATAAGCCACTATCGCGTTGTCAGACTAGCCGAATTAGTTCGGCTCTGTCTGGAAACCGAAATCACTGTAGGAATTAAAGCAAAACTTAACTCCTGGAGTATTTACTTTGGGCAGGAAGCCCTTGAGCAAAACTTATAAATCGAGATATGTACTTATTGCTGTTTTGACCCGTTCTTTAAGCTCCTCGGAATTAAGGCCCTTTGTCCATGACCCAACCAGTTGGTTAAACTATTCTTTCAAGTCATCAGTGGTAGAAGGACCCCCAAGACATGTATATTCAGAATCCATTACTAATACATAAGTACATATTACATTAAGTAAAAGAAAATTCTAGAGAATTACCCGGTAGTATAAAATATTTTGTGTAAACCCGGTTCTCTAGTTAATACTAGAAAAGGGAACCAACTTCTTGTAGAATTTAAAGTGCCCACAATAAATACTACATAAGAAAGAAGGTTCCCTTATGTCTAA
>DUML01000115.1 GCA_012839895.1 Peptococcaceae bacterium
ATGGCTCAGGATGACATAGAGGATGGCTCAGGATGACATAGAGGATGGCTCAGGATGACATAGAGGATGGCTCAGGATGACATAGAGGATGGCTCAGGATGACATGAAAGACGGCTTAGGATGACACTTTCTCGTATCTGCAGAAACGGTAAGGAACTGCATCATATATAAGGGTTTCCCCGGCTTCCGCCAGTACCCAGTCCGCTTCCTGATCTAAATTTATAAAGTATTTATCAGCCGGATACGTTTTTTCAATCTTAGTAACATAGGCTTCGCTGCAGTAAGGAAGAAGCTGGTTATAGATAGATTCCCCGCCTATTACATAGACATCATCCCGGTTATATCGGTTAAGTTCTGAAAAAAGTTCCTCCAAAGAGTTACAAACCAGCAACTTTTCATCTGAAAACTTTTTATTACAATTTTCTTTAAACTCTTTATCCCGGCTGAGGACAATATTTACTCTCTTCTCTAAAGGCTTTTGGCCAGGAAGGGAATCAAATGTACCTCTACCCATCACTACAACTTTACCGATGGTTTTCTCCCGGAAATGCTTCATATCTCCCGGGATTCTCTGCAGCAATTGTCCGCGGTAACCTATGCCCCAATTAAGATCCACAGCCACAATAGCTTTCATATTTTACTCCTTTCTTGCTCCTTTTTGGCTCCTCTTTGGCCCGTTTCCCTTATTTTTATGTCCTAGCCTGAAGCTTTTCCAATCTCTGTGCAGAGTAAACAATGCCTTAAGCCTTTAGACCGCTACCGGGATATTTTTTATCTGGGGGCCGCATTGGTAACCTCCCAGGCTGAAGTCTTCCACCCGGAAATCATAGAAGTTTTTAATATCGGGATTCATATGAAACTTAGGGGCAGGATAAGGGGTACGGCTTAGGAGTTCTTCCACTAAAGGAATATGCCGGTCATAGATGTGGGCATCGGCAATGACATGGACAAGTTCCCCCACCTCAAGCCCGCTTACCTGGGCCAACATATGGATTAAGACAGCATATTGGACTACATTCCAATTATTGGCAACCAAGACATCCTGGGATCTTTGATTCAAGATAGCATTTAGCTTTTTCCCTGTAACGTTTAAGGTCAGGCTGTAAGCACAAGGATAGAGGTGCATGGCATGCAGGTCGCTGTGGTTATACATATTGACAATTATCCTGCGGCTGTAAGGGTTGTTTTTTAAATCATATAATACCCTGTCTACCTGGTCGAATTCCCCTTCCGGGTATTTATGCTTAATCGCCAGCTGATAACCGTAAGCTTTGCCAATAGAACCCTCTTCGTCAGCCCAGCTGTCCCAGATATGGCTGTTTAAATTTTTGATATTGTTGGATTTTTTTTGCCAGATCCAGAGTATCTCGTCAATTGCCGCCTTAAAATTTGTAGGCCTTAAGGTCAGGATCGGGAATTCTTCCGCCAGGTTATACCTGTTAACTACCCCAAATTTTTTTATGGTATGGGCGGGTGTCCCATCCTCCCACTTAGCCCGAACTTTTTGCCCGACCGAGGAAAAACCGTTGTCCAAAATATCCCGGCACATGGCTATAAAGATCAAATCGGCTTGGCTCACTTTTCATACCTCCAACTTCTCCAGGAACTCGTCCAGCCGGTTTAAAACAGCCGCCAGGCGGGATTTTTTCTCTGTTAAATACCAATAGCCTATTAAGGCCTCAAAGGCCGTGGCATGCCGGTAAGTAACTACATCAATGTTGCGGGGATAATGGCCTTTGGCGTTCCGCCCTCTCATGACTACATCTTTCTCCGTCTCATCCAGCTCAGGCATCAGCTCGTGCAGGATCCCGGCCTGAGTCTTGGCTTGGACATAATTAATTGCTGCTTTATGCATAGCTTCAACTTTCTCGATACCTTTCTCCAAAAGGTGTTTACGCACCCAAAGCTCATAAACCGCATCCCCGAGATAAGCAAGTAGCAGGACATTAACATCCTGCCATCTTTTATTGATTTTTACCGGCCAGCTATCCAATAGGCCACTGCATTCATCTTTTTCTTCTTGATATTCCAAAAACTTTCCCGTCCTTTGGCTTTAATAACATAAGATCCTTCACTTCGTTCAGGATGACATTTTAAGAGTCAGTAGGATGACTTACTAAGGGTCTGTCACTTAATATACCAACGTGCTCCCTCGGGTGTATCCTCAATTACTATGCCGATATTCTTGAGCCTGTCCCGGATTAAATCGGCTGTCGCCCAATCTTTTTTCTGCCGGGCATTTTGCCTGACCTCCAACAAGAGTTCCATTACCTCATTGAGTTTACCGGAGTCGGCCTGAGCACCTTGTTTTTCTTCAGCCAAGTCAAATCCGAGTACTGCGGCCAGCTCAGTTAAAGTGTTTAAAGCCTCGGTCAAAGAGTAAGCCTGCTTGACTTCTTTGGTCAGGTAAGTGTTCAGTTCTTTTGCCAGTTCAAATAATGCCGCATAGGCTTGAGCGGAATTAAAGTCATCGTCCATGGCCTCTTCAAACTCTTGCCGGGCTTTCCGGGCTGCTTGAACCAATTCGTCTTCCACTTGAGGTTCTTCTTCCGGCAGGACTTTGCCCAGGGCTTCCTGGGCGAGACGAACGCTGTTTTTAAGCCTTTCCAAACCTCTGGAAGCCATCACCAGTTTCTCATCATCAAAATCCAGTGGGCTGCGGTAATGGGTCCCCAAGAGATAAAACCGGATAACTTCTCCCGGGAATTTTTGGACTACATCCCGGACCAAGAAGAAATTCCCCAAGGACTTGGACATTTTTTCCTGATTGACAGTGATAAAAGCGTTATGCATCCAGTACCTGGCAAACTGCTGGCCGTCCAGATAGCCTTCCGACTGGGCAATTTCATTCTCGTGATGAGGGAAAACCAAGTCCCCGCCCCCGCCATGGATATCAAAGCCTGGGCCGAGGTATTTTAATGACATGGCTGAACATTCAATGTGCCAGCCCGGCCGACCTTTGCCCCAGGGGCTATCCCAGTAGGGCTCCCCTGGTTTAGCTTTTTTCCAGAGGGCAAAATCCATGGGGTTACGCTTGCGCTCATCAATTTCCACTCTTGCTCCGGCCTGCATATCCTCAAGGGACCTGCCGGAGAGCTTGCCATAGCCGGGAAACT
Source organism: Peptococcaceae bacterium (assembly GCA_012839895.1). GTDB lineage: Bacteria > Bacillota > Desulfitobacteriia > Desulfitobacteriales > Syntrophobotulaceae > DUML01. The sequence goes on from DUML01000115.1 coordinate 3,117, forward strand.
TTTCTACCGCAAAGTAGACATCTCCATCTTCGTTGTAAGCCAGCCCTTTTTCTTCCAGCTTCTTAATAATCTCAATCATTTCCGGAATATGTTCCGTTGCTTTAGGATGGACATCTGCCGGCAGAATATTCAAGGCTTTGGCATCTTTGAAGTACTCATCGATATATTTGCGGGCAAGAGCCAGCGGGTCACACCCTTCTTCGTTAGCCCTATTAATAATCTTATCGTCAACATCGGTAAAATTCTGAACAAAGGTGACAGCATACCCTTTATATTTTAGATAGCGCCTGACCATATCAAAAACAACCAACATCCGGGCATTTCCCAGGTGAAAATAATTATAGGTCGTGGGGCCGCAAGCATAGATGGCCACCCTGCCTTGCTCCCTAGGAACAAATTCTTCTTTGCGGCGGGTAAGGGTATTATATATTTTAATAGCCATCACAGTTTCCTCCTTTTATTAACGGTAGCTATTAATGGTAGCCGGTCTCCCTTATTTTATAATATTAAAAGTCTGTTCTAAGCGGGCTTCAATATTTTCTTTCCCTAGGAGAGCTATGATCCGATCCAGATCCGGGCCGTGCATTTGCCCTGTCAGGGCAATCCGCACCGGCATAAAGACATCTTTGCCTTTCAGGCCCAATTCCTTGCCGATCTCTTTTAAGATTTTCTTGCCTTCTGCAATATCGAGATTCAAGGCAGCAGATACCTTCTGCCGGAAGAGGTCTAAAACAGCCGGTACAGTTTCCCCTGTAAGAACAGCTTTTGCTTCTTCATTTGGCTCTTCCGCTTCTGTCCCGGTAAAGTAGTGGAGAAAATCTTTAATCTCGCTTAAGTTATTAATCTTTTCCCGCACGGCCTCCAACATACCGGTAATCCACTCCCTGTCCGCTTCAGTGAGTTCATCTTTTAGGAAAAGGCCTTGTTCTTTTAAGAAAGGCCAGGCTAAATCTACCAGTTCCTCCGCCGGAGTCTGTTTCAAATAGTGGGAATTAATATAGTTTAGTTTATTAAGGTCAAAAACCGCTGGGCTTTTCGAAACCCTCTCCAAAGAAAATTCCTTTTTCAGTTCCTCCATAGTGAAGAATTCCTGCTCGCCGGCAGGAGACCAGCCTAAAAGGGCTATGAAATTTACCACCGCTTGGGGAAGGTAGCCTTTATTATAATAATCAATAACGGATGTATCGCCGTCTCTTTTGCTCATTTTGCGGCCTTCATTATTCAGGATCAAAGAAATATGGGCAAATTCGGGCGCTTTCATCCCTAAAGCCTGATAAATCAGGACCTGACGGGGAGTGTTGGAAAGATGTTCTTCACCTCTTATTACATGGGTAATGCCCATTAGGACATCATCAATTACTACCGCGAAATTATAAGTTGGGATTCCGTCAGATTTTACAATAATATAATCGCCGATCCCGTCACTGTCAAACACCACTTTGCCCCGGACAAGGTCATTAATTACGATCTGTTCGCCGGCCGGGACTTTGAACCTGACCACCGGTTTGCGGCCTTCCGCTTCATAAGCCTGACGCTGTTCGGCGGTAAGGTTGCGGCATTTTCCCAGATAGCGTGGGGTTTCGCCCCGGGCAATAAGTTCCTGCCTTTCTTGTTCCAGTTCTTCCTCTGTGCAGTAACAAAGATAGGCATGACCTTCTTGTAAAAGCTTATCTGTATATTCCCGGTAAGTATCCAGCCTCTCGGTTTGCCTATAGGGGCCGTTTTCTCCCCCTACCTCAATACCTTCATTCCAACTGATACCTAACCAGCGCAAAGCGGCAATAATGCTTTCCTCAGATTCGCGGCTGGACCTTTCCAAATCGGTATCTTCAATCCGCAAGATAAAAGTGCCGCCCTGGTTTTCTGCAAAAAGATAATTAAATAAGGCCGATCTGGCTCCACCGATATGTAAGGGCCCGGTTGGGCTGGGAGCAAATCTAACTTTAACCGTCATATTTCTCTAAACCTCATTTCTTGTTTTATATCTTTGTTTTATACCAGCAATATTATATCAACCTAAATAGGCAAAAGACAAACAACGGCCTGGGCGCTAATGCCTTCTTCCCGCCCTTCAAAACCTAAACCTTCGGTAGTGGTAGCCTTGATGGAAACCTGCTCCACTTCGGCCTTAAGCACCCTTGCGATGTTTTCCCGCATTTCAGGGATATAAGGGTTAATCTTAGGCTTTTGGGCAATAATTATGCTGTCCAGGTTCCCCAGCTTATAGCCTTTACCCCGGACAAGTTCTTCTACCCGAGCCAGCAATTGAAGGCTTGATATCCCTTTATACTGTTCTTCGCTGTCCGGAAAGTGCCGGCCAATATCCCCTAGGGCACAGGCGCCCAGGAGAGCATCCATAATGGCATGGAGCAAAACATCTGCATCGGAATGCCCCAATAAGCCTTTAGGATGTTCAATCCGGACTCCTCCCAGTATCAAAGGACGCCCCTCCACCAGGGCATGAACGTCATAGCCGATTCCAATTTTCATAGCTCATCCCTTCTTTTGCCGCCGGCGCATGAGAGCCTCGGCTAATAACAAGTCCTCAGGGGTTGTGATTTTAATATTTTCATAGGAGCCCTCTGCTATTCGGACCTTATAGCCTTGCCATTCCAGCAAAGAAGCGTCATCCGTTCCCTGGAATCCTTCCTCCTCAGCCAGCTTGTGTACTTTTTCCAAAAGGTCCCTGTTAAAAATTTGGGGAGTCTGGATCGCCCTAAGGCTCGACCTAGAAGGGGTTTCCAGAACCCACCCTTCTTCATTAATTATCTTGATGGTATCTTTCACCGGAACAGCCATGACAGCGGCTTCCACCCCGGCAGTATTCTCCAAAAAACTCATTAATTCTTCCCCGGTCAAAAGGGGCCGGGCTCCATCGTGGACCACAACCCGCTTAATCTCCGGGCTTAAATATTGTATCCCTTTTCGGACTGATTCCTGTCTCTCCTGCCCTCCTGCCACTATTGCCGCCACTTTATTTATCCCTTGGCTCTGAACTAATTCTTCTATCACCGGGATATCTATAGAGGCTGCCGGAATAACAATTTCTTGGATTAAAGGGCAAGCTTGGAAAGTTTTTAAAGTATAAAGCAGAATAGGGGTCCCGGCAAGTTCAAGCAAGAGCTTATTGCCTTGACCCCCCATCCGTTTACCCTGCCCGGCGGCAGGGATAACAGCGCCAATCTTAACACAAGGCGTTAATCTCATGGGGAAACTCCTCTGAGGATTTTTCCAAGACTACTTTAGGTTTAGCAAAAATCATTCTCCCGGCAGCAGTTTGTAACACTGTAGTTACCAGGACAGTGGTTTGCTGGCCGATATATTTACGCCCTCCGTCAATCACCACCATTGTCCCGTCGTCCAAATAAGCTATTCCTTGACCGGATTCTTTGCCTTCTTTCATTACCTGGACGTCCATCTCTTCGCCGGGGAGAACTACAGGCTTGACAGCATTGGCTAACTCATTAATATTAAGGACTTTAATGCCTTGCAGCTCAGCTACTTTGTTTAAATTATAATCGTTGGTCAAGATCGGAGCATCCAAAATACCGGCTAAGCGGACTAATTTGCTGTCCACTTCGGTTATATCGTCAAAATCCCGTTCATAGATTTCAACTTTAATATGCTCATTTTTGGAGATTTGGTTTAAGATATCCAATCCTCTTCGCCCGCGGTTGCGCTTCAACATGTCTGAAGAATCGGCAATATGGCGCAATTCTTCCAGCACAAAGCCCGGGATTAAAAGAATGCCGTCCAGAAAACCTGTTCTGACAATATCGGCTATCCTGCCGTCAATAATGACACTGGTATCCAGAACCTTATAACCGGAGATAGTCTGTTTTATCTTGGCTTTGAGCTTGTCCTTATCCTTATCTCCTCTTAACTTGGGGAGAAAGCCCAGAATGTCGTCCTTACGTTTGATACCTATGATTAAACCTACATAGCCAAGGAAAAGGCTGACAGCTACAGACAAAACCGGACCAATAAACGGGACCTCGGCAAAAGAGCCTCTAAACAAGCTGGCTATTAATAAGCCAATAATAACACCCAATGATCCCCCGATTAACTCCTGGATAGGCATTCGTGTTATTCTGCTCTCCAACCATTTAACCAGTGCCAGGAAAAATTTCATACAAGCTGGGGCTAGTAAGAAGCCAATAATGGAAAATAAAATAAAAGAAATGATATAAGTCCAAAAAATACTAATCGATAACCCAAAAGATTCTCCTAGGTGCGTAATACCCAGGAATTTAAAGAGAACATTATCCAAATAAAAACCTGCCGCGCCAAACAGCAGGGTGATGATGCCGCGTACTAATCTGCGAATCATCGAATCACCTCCCTTTTTCTATATTTTGGCTAATAACTATCCCAATTATACTTTAGGTACAAAATTTTCCAATGAAAGAAAAATCTACACCCATAAGCTTGTATATCTTTATTATAACAGTTAGCCCGGCACATTCAAAGCAAACGACAAATTGTCTCAGAATATAATATTTCCAACCACTTTTCCTGTTTCTACTAAATTGACAAGTAGGCAAAGAGCTGTCTATAATTAAGTTGGCGGAAAGGAGTGCAAAATGCCGATGAGTCCAACCCTCGATGAATTTCAAGAGCTAGTTGATTCCATGCTGATCCAGCATCAAAGTATCCTGGATATCCTCTCTAAAGGCCAGGAAGCCTCAGCTCGTGTAAACCGCGCCGTAGTAAAATCTGTGACTAACTGCGGTTGTATCTCAGTAGAGGCTAAAAAAAATGTTATCCCCGAAGATGCCACTCTCGCCGATCTCAAACACATTCTGTCTAATCACCTTCAAGGAAACCTTTGTCCTAACTGCCGGGATATTATAGAGGCCGAATTAGGGAAACAGCTTTTTTATATTACGGCCTTAGTCAATACATTGGGATTTACCCTTGAAGATATCTTGAAAAGAGAAGAGTCCAATCTTAAAACCTTGACAATATATAATCTTAGATAAGCTTGCTGAGAACTGGATTAAAATCTGTTTAGATATTTTAGATTAATAATATATTTAGATTATCTTTAGATTAAAAATGAAACCTGGAAAATGATTTGCTTTATTAGCAAGTCATTTTTTATTGTTCATTAAAAAATTATCTCCAGCACTTCTTCGATTGTCTCCACAGGATAGATTTGCATATTTGATGCTCCCAGCCGGGAAGCATTTACTTTTGGTATAAGACAACGGTCAAAGCCAAACTTTTCGGCTTCCCTGACCCGTTGTTCGATCTGGGCTACTCCCCGGATTTCGCCTGTTAAACCCAGCTCGCCGATAAAAGCTGTTTTGCCCAGAGGTTTTTCTTTTAAACCGGACATCACGGAGGCAATAACTGCCAAATCCGCGGCAGGTTCACTGATTTCCAACCCTCCGGCAATATTAACAAACACATCCCGGGTATTGAAGGAATAACCCGCTCTTTTATCCAGGACGGCAAGCAGCATGAGCAGCCGGTGATAGTCCATCCCGTTAACCGTCCGTCGTGGGGGTACAAAAACTGAGGTTGTGACTAAAGCCTGGATCTCCACCAATAGAGGCCTGGTTCCCTCCAGAGTAACCGCTATAGCCGAACCGGCGGCGCTGCGAGAACTGTCTCCCATGAATAAAAGGGATGGATTGGGAACCTCTACAAGACCGTCTCCTCGCATTTCAAAAACGCCTATCTCATTGGCCGGGCCAAATCGGTTTTTAACCGCCCTTAAAAGGCGGTAAATATGGTGTCCATCCCCTTCAAAGTATAAAACAGTGTCCACCATATGTTCCAAAACCCTAGGCCCGGCAATAGCACCTTCTTTAGTAACATGACCGGCTAGAAAAACAGTAATCTCATTCTCTTTAGCCAACTTAAGGAGAAAAGCGGCGCCTTCCCTGACTTGGCTGACGCTACCCGGAGCGGACTGCAATTCATCTAAGACCATAGTCTGGATGGAATCAATAAATAAAACCCGGTACTTTTTGGCTAGAACTTCTGTGCGGACTGTTTCCAAAGAATTTTCAGTTAAAATATGTACCCGGGGAGAAGAGATATTCATTCTATCCGCTCGAAGTTTAATCTGTTTGGCGGACTCCTCTCCCGAAACATAAAGTACATCAGTCCGGCGGGCTAAATAACCGGCCATTTGCAGCAATAAAGTTGATTTGCCGATACCAGGTTCACCGCTTAAAAGAACAAAAGCCCCGGCTACAACCCCGCCTCCCAACACCCTGTTTAGTTCGGCGCTGCCGGTATCAAGCCTTTGTCCTTCCACGGTCTCAATATCCGGCAAAGGGGTAGCCCTTGCCGCCCCTTTGCTTTCTTGCCAAGAAGACTTTTCGATCCGTTCTTCAATAAAAGTATTCCATTCACCGCAACCGGGACAACGCCCCAGCCAGCGGGTGCTCTCCTGCCCGCACTCCCGGCAGTAAAATTTGGTTTTTATCTTGGCCAATAACTCTTCCTCCATCCCTTCGTGCCTTTTGTCACCATTATTCTTTTGGGCTTGGAAAGATCCTTCAGTCGTTCCTCCTTCAGGATGACAGACTTTCATATGTCATCCTGAACGCAGTGAAGGATCTTACGAGCGAAGCGAAGGATCTTTTGCTCTCAGGATGACAATGCACACATCACCCCGTGAAGGCTTTCAAACGCCTTCACGCAAAGCGAAGAATCTTTTGCCTTCATGCGATGCAAAGGATCTATTAAGGATCCTTCGAGCTAAGCGCCTAAGGGCTTTGCTCTCAGGATGACAGACTTTTCGTATGTCACCCCGTGAAGGCTTTCAAACGCCTTCACGCAAAGCGAAGGATCTTAGCATATCAGCTATTCTTGACTTGATTTTCTTTTCCGGGTTGGTTTCTCCGCTTCCGGGGTATTCGCTTCGGCCTCTGCTTTAACTCCTGCTTTGGCTTGAGTTTCAGAAGCCTTTTTATTTTTAGAATTTGCTTTAGCCGCGGTATCCTTACCTGAACTGTCTTTTTTGCTGAAAAAGATGGTATTGTCATCTCCCAGGTCTACCAGAATATGGTCACCGGGCTTAAATTCCCCTTCCAAAATCTTCTCGGATAGAGGATCTTCAATCAGTTTTTGAATAGCTCTCCGTAAAGGACGAGCCCCAAAAGTAGGATCGTTCCCTTCTTCAGCCAAGTGCTCTAAAGCTTTATCGGTAACAGTTAACTCAATCTGTTGCTCTTTAAGCCTTTTAGCGATATCTTTTAACAGGATTTTGGTGATTTCAACCAGTTCTTCAGCCTGAAGTTGATGGAATACTACCGTCTCGTCTATCCTGTTTAAAAATTCAGGACGGAATGTTTTCTTTAATTCTTCCATAATCCTGGCGCTCATGGCTTTATGCTCGCTCTCAGCGTTACGGACAGACATAAAGCCAAGGCCTTCTCTTTTGAGGTAAGAGGCGCCGACATTGGAAGTCATAATGAGAACCGTGTTGCGGAAATCAACTACTCTTCCTTTGGAATCAGTCAGCCTGCCGTCTTCCAGGACTTGAAGCAGGATATTGAATACTTCCGGATGAGCTTTTTCAATCTCATCAAAGAGGACGACACTGAAGGGTTTTCTCCTTACCAGTTCAGTAAGCTGGCCTCCTTCATCGTGGCCCACATAGCCCGGAGGAGAACCTACCATTCGGGAAACGGCATGCTTTTCCATATATTCGGACATATCAATCCTAATGAGGGCGTTTTCATCCCCGAATAAGGCCTCGGCCAGGGTCCTGGCCAGCTGGGTCTTACCGACACCGGTCGGTCCCAGGAAAATAAAGGAGCCTATGGGGCGTTTGGGGTCTTTAAGCCCTGCCCGAGCCCGGCGGACCGAACGAGCCACGGCACTGACAGCTTCTTTCTGGCCGACAACTTTTTCGTGTAGGATTTGTTCCAGGCGAAGGAGCCTTTCGCTTTCTTCTTCGGCCAGTTTATTGACAGGTATTCCCGTCCAGCTGGATACTATCTGGGCAATATCTTCAGGTCCAACCACAATAACGTCTTTGGCACGGTTGGCTTCCCAGGCGCTGCGGATTTGCAAAACTTCCTGTCTTTTTTGTTGTTCCGCATCCCTGAGCTCTGCCGCTTTTTCAAAATCTTGCCTTTTAACTGCTTCTTCTTTTTCTTTTTTCAGGTTTTCCACTTCTTCCTCCAGTTTTTTCAGATCAGGAGGAGCCGTAAAACTGTGCAGGCGGACCCGGGAAGCCGCTTCATCCACAAGGTCAATCGCTTTATCCGGCAGGAAGCGATCGGAAATATAACGGTCTGAGAGTTTGACAGCGGCTTCAATGGCCTCATCAGTGATCTTGACCCTGTGGTGGGCTTCATACCTGTCCCGTAAGCCTTTAAGTATGGCTATGGCTTCTTCCGGAGTGGGCTGGTCAACCTGAATGGGCTGAAAACGTCTTTCCAAGGCCGGATCCTTTTCAACATGCTTGCGGTATTCATCCAAGGTAGTGGCGCCAATGCATTGCATTTCGCCCCGGGCTAGGGCCGGTTTTAAAATGTTGGCGGCATCAATAGCCCCTTCGGCAGCACCCGCTCCGATAAGGGTATGCAGTTCATCAATGAAGACTATGACGTTACCAGCCAGCCTTATTTCTTCCATTACTTTCTTCATTCTCTCTTCAAATTCGCCGCGGTATTTTGTACCCGCTACCATTGAAGACAAATCCAAGGTCACAACTCTTTTACCCAGCAATATTTCCGGTACTTTGCCGGTAACAATTCTCTGGGCCAGCCCTTCGGCTATCGCAGTCTTACCGACACCGGGCTCGCCAATAAGTACCGGGTTATTTTTGGTCCGCCGGCTTAAAACTTGAATAACCCTTTCAATTTCTTTTTCCCGGCCTATAACCGGATCCAATTTCCCTTCAGCTGCCATGACAGTTAAGTCACGGCCAAATTCATTTAAGGTCGGGGTATTGCTCTGAGGGCTTGTTTTTCCGATATTGCCGGCAGCGCTCCCCGGCATGGGGGTCCCTTCTACTTCACCGCCCAGCAGTTGAATGATATGTTCCCAAATTTTTTCCGGGCTTACTTTTAAATCGGCAAGTACCCGGGCTGCAATACCTTCACCTTCGATAACAAGTCCAAGAAGAATGTGTTCTGTACCGACATAGTTCACCCCTTGTCGGACTGCTTCTTCGGTAGCTAATTGAATAACCCTTTTCACCCTTGGGGAAAGCCCCACTTCTCCTTGAATCGGGGGCCTGATCCCGGTAATCTGTACTATTTTGGCACTGACCTTTTCCGGCTCCAGCCCGATTTCTTTCAAGGCTTTAGCCGCGATCCCCTCTCCTTCTTCAAGCAAGGCTAAGAGGAGATGCTCTGTCCCGACTATTTGATGACCCATCCGTCTAGCAATATTTTCAGCCAAGAGAAAAACTTTTTCAGCCCTTTGTGTGAATCTTCCGGCCATTTCTTGATCATTCCTTTCTTATATAGTCTTCCAGACTAATTAGTTAATTTTTAAAGATAATAATCTTTGTTCAAATTATCCTTCTCACAAAACAATCCACTCAAATGGGGTTAAATCCCATATTTCTGCCGGCATCGTATCTTGTCAGCATTTTATCCTGCCGGCTTTTATTTATCGTTTTCAGCCGAGGCATAAATCTGCCGCAAATAGTTAGCCCGCTCGAAATTCAAATAATGACCGTCCAAAGCTCTTTTGGTCTTATATTGTAAACACCCTTGCAGGGAATTAATTAGTAAAGAGACAAAATCGGCCTTAACTTTAGGCAAGATTTCCATGTCAATCCCTAAGCGGTCTTCGGAAAGGAGGCTGAATGTCTCCTCAGCAGTAAGCAAGCGGGCCTTTTCCAGGATGCCGCGGGCTCGCCAAACTTTATCCTGAGTGATAAGCGGGGCATCACTTTTCAGGACTTCCCGGGCTTTTAACTCATGTTCCGTTAGCTGGCGGATAACAGCTTCCAAATGAGCGATGGTATCTTCTTCGGTTTTTCCCAAAGTAATCTGATTAGATATCTGGAATATATTGCCGGAAGCTCTAGAGCCTTCTCCATATAGGCCCCGGACAGTCAAGCCCAGCGGCGGCAACGCTCCCAGCACTTTTTGCGCCTGATTGGTCATTACCAGGGCCGGTAAATGGACCATGGCGGAAATTCTTAAGCCTGTTCCCACATTAGTCGGACATGAGGTAAGATAGCCGAATTTTTTATTATAGGCAATGTCCAACCGTTCTTCCAGGTAATCGTCAATTATTCCTGCATACTTTTGCGCTTCCCAGAGGCTGGAGCCCGGAAGCAACACTTGAATCCGCAAATGGTCCTCTTCGTTAACCATGATGGAAAATTTATGGCTGTCGGAAATCGCCACACCCCGCCCTGGGCCAAGATCAGCAAAGGCCGGGCTAATGAGGTGTTTTTCAATGAGAACCCTTTTCTCAATGGCTGACAACTCTTGCAAGTTTAAATAAGTGAGACGTTCTCCCTCGAGATCAAATTCTCTAAGAGGGGCGGCGATTTTTTCTTCAACTTTGAGCGCTTCCGTTTCCTTCATATCCGGAGGGAAAGTGCTGTCAGCCAAATTGCGCGCCAGCCTAACCCGCGTACTAAGGACAATAGGGACATCGCCGTTTTTCATCCAGTAGCTGTCCTTGGACAGGAGTTCTTTGGTGTTCATACTTCGCCACCCCCTGCCATTTTTTCCAGCTCCCTGATCCTGTCGCGCACTTTAGCGGCTTCCTCAAATTCTTCCCGTTCAATGAGTTCTTGCAATTTACTTTTCAGCCTGCTTTTCTCCTGTTCAGTACGAAATGCCGCTCCACATCTTAAAGGAGTTTTGCCCACATGGGTGCCGCCGCCGTGAATCCGGCGCAAGAGCAGCTCCATTTGAGGCTCAAATTTTTCATAACACCGGCTGCAGCCCATTTTCCCCGTTCGCTGAATCTGAGCAAAGGTTTTGCCGCAGCCCGGACACTTTTCTTGTTGCAAAACATTACAAGGCTGCCCGGCTTGGCCGGCGGGATTAACTCCAAATATAGCCTGAAGGAAGTCTGATACCATTACAGGATGAAGGCTGAACCCAAAACTAAAACCTTGAACCTTTTGCGCGCATTCGGAACAAAAATGCATCTGGGTCGCTTGCCCGTTAACTATTTTGGTAAAATGAACTGTCGCTTCTCGCGCATGACAATTTTGACATAGCATGGAAATTCCTCCTCGAAAGAGATTGAAGCTAAATATTAATGTCATCCCGGCACATATTGGCCAAAATTTCTTTCATCATTCGCGCTCTTAGAGCGGAAGCTTTTGGTACAAGATCGGCCAATATCCGGTCGGCGAAAATGCTTTTGATGAGGATTGCTTCTTTTTTTGTAAAGATTTCTTCTTCTTCCAGTCTATCAATTAAATTATACGCTCTTTCCTGGGAAAGTTCTTCTCCAATCAGTTCGGCCATTAATCTCTGGAACTTGCCTTCCGGGTCAAGTCCGAGCTTTATAATCCTCAGATATCCTCCGCCGCCCCGCCGGCTTTCCACTAAATAACCTTTTTCGGCCGTAAATCTGGTAGTTAAAACATAGTTGATTTGGGAAGGAGCACAAGAGAAGTAGTCAGCGAGAGTGCCTCTTTGAAGAACAATATATCCTTCCTCTGTCTCGCCTAAGATCCTTTTTAAATAAGCTTCAATACGATCTGCTAAATTACTCATGGTTCTCATCCCTTATCCTTTTATTGACTATATTTGACCTTGTGACCTTTTTTGACCTTTACTTTATTCTAACCTTTTTTGACCTTTTTGAAAACTACTTTTATACATTTACGGCAAAAAAATTTATAAATTCTTTAATCTAGACAAATCCAACTTATTATAGCGAAGAGAAATAACCCGCTAAAAAAACGGCTTGCCTCTGCTTATTTTGCAAGGCAGCCGTTCTTGGCTATTGGGTTATTTTTTTAATCAGGTTAGCTTATTTATTTATGCTATTTAGGTTATTTATTCAGGTTATTCATGTTATTATTTAGAGTTTTCATTTTATCTATTGAGAAAGTAAAACCAAAAACCAAAAGTCAAAACTGCAACAACTATCAGTAAAAGAATCAGTTTCAAACCGCCGAATGGGGTTCCTTCTTCTTCCTCTTCCTCCTCGTCCCTGAGAATTAAATCTTTCAGTTCATTTTCGGCAGTAGCGCCGGTGAAAATCTCTGCAGCAGGTCCGGGAAAAACTTTGGTTTCCTCCTCAGCCGGCCCTTCCTCCTTGGGGTAATAAGGTCTGATATCTTCTATCTTATTCTCTTTCTCTTTATTATTCTCTTCCGAGGCTGCCGCCGTTTCAGCTTCAGTCAAAGTTTTTTCCGGCAAGGGCTTTTCTCCAAACAGGATTGCCCTAACGTCTTGATCCGGTACTGTTTCTATCTCCTCCAAATTTGGCTCCTCGGCTATCGCCGGCTGTCTTTTAACAGAGCCGGCATCTTGTCCATATAGTTTGGGTTCAATATCTTTCCAGTACAGTCCGCCTTCCAGTAATTGTTGAATTTCCTCTGGTTCCAGCCAAATCTCTTTGTCCTTTTTCATCTACTACTTCCCCCATAGGCGAAAAATCGCAACCTTTATTTTATTAACCCCTCAAAATATCTTTAACTTAAAATAATCCAAGGAGTCGAATAATACTATTTCGAATCCAGGAATATTAATTAGTTCTACACAGAAATAGAGAATCCTTTAATACCTTTAATATAGAGAATTCTTAATATCCTTATAATATAGAAACTTTTAATAGTATAAAATATAGTTTAGCCAATTATTTTAGCGTTTCTACCATCCGTTTACGCTGCTCTCCACGGTTTTTTTATGTTATGATAAAATAGATTGAAATTATTCGCAATTGCCAAGGTTTTTGGATTATTTTTACAGAAAGAAGGAATACTTTATGCAACCAACCTACTGTGAATTTAATTTTTGCCCCTATTGTGGCGCAAAATTGGAAATAACCCTGATAGATAACAAACCCAGAAAGACTTGCCCTGCTTGCCCTTTTATCCATTGGGGCGAATACTCCTTAGGAGTGGGCGGAGTCCTTCTTCAAGGCGAACGCGGCCTTTTGGTACAGCGGGCCCATAACCCCGGCAAAGGCAGATGGACTATCCCCGGAGGGTATGTAGATCAAAATGAAAAGATGGAAAAAGCAGTAGTCCGGGAAGTCTTAGAGGAGACAGGCCTTATAACCGAACCCGTCAGTGTCTTGGCTGTGAGAGACCGTCCGGAAGATGTTCCTGGTATGAAGCATGACATCTATATTGTTTTCCTTCTCCGACTCCTGGGCGGAGAATTAAAGTTTGACCCCGGCGAAGTGATGCAAGCAGGCTTTTATTCCTTGGAAGATTGTCAAAAATTAGAGAATATCGCCCCCTTAAGCCTGGAGATGATCTCCAAAGCCCTCCAATATACCCGGGAAGGAAACCTTGCCCCAGGGTTTATTCGCAGAGAAGGGATTAAGGTTGTTGGGGCGTTATCTGAGCTTTATACCTTGCCTTAAATAATTTTTAAGTCTATCAATTTTCTGGAGTGAAAAATTTTCTGAATCCGTTATTTTTAAGTCTATTAAATATTAACTAGCTTTAAGGAAGCATCCTTTTTTCTCTATCCGCTTTTTGTTCCGCCAGGAGTAGATCCACCATCCTTCCGTAACTTTGCACCCCTTCCGCTTGGCGGTTGCTTTTGAGATAAGCATCGTTAATATCCGAAACAACTTCCTCCGCTTTCCCTTCGTATTTCTTCCAGTACTCGGATATATGTTTTAAATCCCTGGCCACTTGCGGCGAATACTGCTGCTGTAACTCAAGGGCTTTTTCCGGGGCATGCTCATATAGTGCATTCATCGCGTAAATTAAAGCCATTTGGACGCCCGAATACTGAAAAGCAGGCTCCTCGCTCAAATTGCAAGCCACCCAGGCGATATAATTTGCTTCGTCTTCCCGGGCAAACCCTCTTTGGTGCGCGAGCTCGTGACAGGTTGTGGCCGGCAATTGGCTATCCGGAATATCCACATTGACATTGGCCTCTCCGGTAAAAGGAAAATAAATCCCGGTGATGCCGGTATAAGACATTAACTCGGATAAGAATACAGGTTTCGGCCGGCCAAAGTTTCCCTTAAGTTCCGGGTAAATTTCCCCGGCTTTAGCCAAAGCCAGAGGAGCCAGTGTCCTTACAGCCTCAAACCCACCTTCAAGCTGGAAAACTCCCCGGCTGTCTTCGGGCAAGCTTAAACGCAGTTCATTGGCCCTGGCGATTAGCCTCCCGCTTAGCTCCGCCAATTCTTCCACTGAAGATTCCTGAACTTCTAAGCCGGCAATTTCCGCGAAAGACAAGCGATTATAATTAAGTCCCCAAATCAGTATAAAAGAAAAATAGATAACACCCAAGAGGACTATGGCCCTATATGTATAAGCCAGAAAGCCTACTGTTTTTTGCCGGAAACGGGGGCGTTCTTTTCCCAGGCTTTTTCTACTCCTGGGGTGCCAAATTTTTAGCAAAGAGATAAGAGATTTTACAGTCACGGATATTATTCCTATCAAAAGCAATAGGACTAATAATACCACCAAAACTTCTGCCAGGGAAAAAGGAAAAATTCCGCTCGTTAAACTTAGAAAGCTTGCCAGCGACTTGGAAAATCTCAAAGAATAAAAGTATTCTATCCCTGCCGGGATAGCAGCCGTTCCCCAGGCTAGAGCGAGACCTAACGGCCCGAGCATCAAGAACAAAAGCTTTAGAACCCATTTTCTTTTTGCTGCCCTTTTAATCTTCATTTTCTACTCTCCATAAAAATTAATTCTTAATAACATTCCCTAATTAATCCATAAATACATTCCATAATTAATTCTAATCCTTTAACATTATTAATCCCTATAACAGTAACGTTTCGAAATTACGTTTTAGACGCTTTTTCAGGCACTTACCTTTAATTACTGCCCAGCATAAATACTATAACTATACAAGAACTATACCAGAACTATTCCAAATTACTATACCGGCTTTCTTATACTTTCCAAACATATTTTACTATTAATAAAAATTATTGCTTGCAGCAAACTATAGATATGCTGAAAAGATTTTTGCTTTACGGCTTGATTGGCTGGTGTTTGGAAATAATCTGGACTGGTCTGTCCTCCTTGGTCCAAGGAGACCTTCGCCTGATGGGTTTCACCAACCTCTGGATGTTTTTTATCTATGGAATGGCTGTTTTTCTCGAACCCCTGCATGACAGAATAGCTGAATGGAGGTGGCCCTTGCGAGGTTTTTTTTGGTTAATGTTGATTTGGGGGATTGAATACTTAAGCGGCCTAATCCTTGTAAGCATTCTTGGTGTTTACCCGTGGAAGTACACTGACCCACTGGCCATTGATGGCTTGATTACCCTTAGTTTTGCTCCGGTTTGGTTTGTGGGAGGCTTATTGTTTGAAAAATTGCACCACACTCTAGATTCTTGGGAAATAGCTAAAAATTAGCAAGAAAATATTTGCAAGAAAATAAACTATCCCCCAGACTTAGGGGGATATACTATATACTTTGTATACGCAATATGCATAAGAAAACCCCTAAAGTTACTTACACTCTAGGGGTTTAACCTTGCTCTTACAAGCTTTTTGCTATATAATCGCTCTTTTCTAGGGCTCATTAAGTAAAGCTCTTAATTCTTCCGCTTTATCCACCGGTTCCCGGCAGGCAAAATTCCGGCAGAGATAAGCCTTTACCTGTTTTTGCGGGATAGGATAATCCTTCATCCGGGGTACAATATTGGCCAAAGTCCCTTCGTTATAAGCAATAACCGTATAGGGCCGGAAATCCTCAAAAATTACTGCTTGCATCTTAGCTAACTCCGGAGTATGAAGCTCACCGGAAAGCACCAGTTCGTCCGACTCCGCCAGGTAAAACTGGATGGCCTGCAGGAAAGCGGTATAGCCTGCGGGATATTCATTTACAACAGTTTGAAAAGCCGCAAACTGCTCTTCAGCCAGCTCTTGCCATTTCTTGTCACCGGTCAGTTTCCAGAGCTTGGCCAGGTTATAGGCAGTAATGGAATTTCCCGAAGGCATGGCCCCGTCATATATTTCCTTGGGTCTGAATAACAGTTCCTCGGCGTCATTGCCGGTAAAATAGTAGCCCCCGTTGGTTTCATCCTTAAAAAGCCGTTCCTGTTCATCCTGCAGTTTAAGCGCTTCAGCCAGATATTCCGGTTTGCCGCAGGCTGTATAAAGCTCCAGTAAACCATAAATGAAGAAAGCATAATCATCAAGGTAAGCAAGATAATCGGCTTCTCCTGCCCTGTAGCGAGCCAGGAGCCTGCCCTTGGGGTTAAACATCTTAGCCAGGATAAAACCTACCGCCTTCTCAGCTGCCTGGAGGAGAGCATCTCTCTCCCTGCGAAACTTTTCCTCAGCAAAGAAGACTTGCGCTCCTTTAGCTAAAGCGGCAATCATCAAACCATTCCAGGAAACCAGAATCTTATCATCTTTGGCCGGGTGGACACGTTTTTCCCGTTCCTTAAACAATATTTGCCGACAAAGGCCTAGCAATTCATCCATTTCGGCTAAAGTCAGCCCATTCCTCTCCGCTATGTCTCCCCAGATTCCAAAGATCCTATTAGGGATGTTTTTGCCTTCATAATGGCCGTCCTCAGTGATACCGTAGGCTTCACAGAAGAGATCGGGAATCTTTTCCGGGTGTTTCCCTAACAGCTCTTTTACTTTGGGGTCTAGCCCTTTTAGGTCACTGTTTCCTTCAATTATTGCGCGAATCTCCCGTTGAAGGATCACTTTTATTTCCAACTCATCCCAAATATAAAATTTTCCTTCCACTCCCTCCGAATCTGCATCTTCGGCACTGTAAAAACCACCTTCGGGGGAAGTCATATCTCTTAAAATATACTGGAATATTTCCCGGGCTATCCTGACAAAACTTTCTTTTTTCGTTAACTGGTAAGCTTCCAGGTACACCAAGGCCAACCCGGCGTTATCGTAAAGCATTTTCTCAAAATGAGGAACTAACCAGTATCTGTCGGTGCTGTAGCGGGCAAAGCCAAAGCCTATATGGTCGTAGATGCCGCCGTCAGCCATAGCTATTAAAGTTTTTTCCGCCATGGAAAAAGCTTGCATGTCAGGTTCTTCTAAATGGAAGCGGAGGAGAAAACCCAGATTATGAGGAGAAGGAAACTTGGGAGCGCTGCCAAAGCCACCATAGTGGCGATCAAAATTCCGCTCTAAAAGCGCATAGCCTTTGCGGATGACAGCTTTTCCCCAGTCATAAACACTTTCTTTATCCCCCAGGGCTGATACCTGGATACCCCTTTGCCGGGTATAGCCAGGGCTTATTTTCTTTTCCTGATAGTGATTGGCGACAGCTTCATAAAGTTTGGCAGCAGTTTCTAGAACTTTATCTTTTTCATTTTGCCAAAGCTCAGCTATTTGGGTTAAAAGCTCCATCATTCCCGGGCGGCCATAGTGGCTGTGTTTGGGAAAGTATGTTCCGGCAAAAAAAGGCTGCTTATCCGGGGTCATAATTATGGTAAGAGGCCACCCCCCGGAACCGGTCATAGCCTGGCAGTAAGCCATATACATATGGTCAATGTCCGGCCTTTCTTCCCTGTCCACTTTAACGGAAACAAAATACCTGTTCAAAATCTCCGCAACATCTTGGTCTTCAAAGGATTCCCGTTCCATAACGTGACACCAATGACAAGTCGCTTTAACACACCAGCTACGAATACCCAATAGAAAGAAAAACAGGTTTGTTTTCCTGTTTTGCCTTAGCAAAGGCTTCCTGTCCCCAAGGGTACCAGTCAACAGGGTTATAGGCATGCTGTAACAGGTATGGGGATTTTTCAGAAATCAATCTATTGGGTATCTTTGCTGTTGTCATGGCAACCACCTCCCGTTAATCGATTTTGTATTAGTATCACCACTTGGGAGAAAAATAAGCCGGGACATTTCCAGAAATATATCTAAAAAATCACATTTAACGTGATATTTCAAACAATTTTAACCATATTTCTAATTTCCCATCACTCTCCAATCGGTATTATAATAAGTTTTAAGAACGGCTAAATAATTGTAAAGGCGGTGTGTTTTAAGTGAAAGAAGTTTATGAATTTCTAAAAGAGAATCATACATTCTATCTGGCGACTGTGGACGGTGACGAGCCGCAAGTCCGCCCCTTTGGTGTAGTTGCCATTATCGAAGGCAAGCTTTATATCCAGACCGCAAACACTAAGAAGGTCTACCAACAAATGATTAAGAACCCTAAAATTGCTATCTGCACAGTTGGCAAGGAAGGCCGCTGGCTGCGCATTTCAGCAACTGTAGTCGAGGATGACAGGTTGGAAATAAGACAGCAATTTCTCGATGCTAACCCCATACTGAAAGATATGTATGCCGCTGATGACGGCAAATGCACTGTTTTTTATTTAAAAGACGCAACTTGCACCTTTTACTCCTTTACATCTGATCCCGAAGTTCATAAATTTTAATTTTAAAAACGTAATATATATTGAATGAAGTATCCTCTGGGTATAAATAAAGGCCCTGATTTATTATTGCTTAATTTAAATCTACGAATGATTAAACTATATTAATAAATGTATTGTAAAGCAAATGTATTGTAAAATTGTCAATATCTTTTGACATCCGGTTACTATTGTAATACAATATTTGTGAGAAAAATAACTAGCACCAAACCTTCAAGCATATTAGCCATACATAAATCTAATTCATACAAAACTTATTCGGTGCCCAATCTAGTTTATACACAATTTAATACATCTTAATTGCAATGTATCTGCTCGCAAGCTGGCTTGCCTGGGGATACAGGGCTTGATTTTTACCTGACCGCAAAGTGTTTCTGAGCGGAAAGGCGCGCATCCGGCATGTGTGGTTATTTATTTTGTCATTTTGCTTTGTCGTTTTGCTCCCTTTTCGCCTTTGGCGGAAAGGGAGTTTTTGATTACTGAAATAAAACCTTTGCTGAAAAAAGGAGGCGAAAACCAAATGGACAAAAGGATTGGGATTATCGGTATTGTTATTGAAGATCTTTCCTGCGCCGAACGTGTCAACGCTATCCTCCATGAGCATGCCGAGCTTATTGTCGGCAGGATGGGAATCCCCTACAGGGAAAGAGGGGTTTCGGTCATAACCCTCATTGTAGACGGCAGCAATGACGAAATCAGCGCTTTGACCGGCAAACTGGGCAGGGTCTCCGGTGCAACGGTAAAATCCATGGTAACAAAAAGCAAATAACAAACAAATAACAAAATCAAAAAGTAAACAAGCAAGATATATCTTAACGCAGCTAGGCTGATATTTCAAAGCAACCAAACAAGATACTTAAAAGCAACAAACCAAAATACTTCAAAAACAACTAAACAAGATACCTTAAGGCATCTAAACAAAATACTTTAACGGCAACTAGACAAAAACTTTAAAAGCAACTAAACAATATACTTTTTTGGCAACAAAGGCAACTTGACAAGATACTTTAGGCAACTTGACTAAATACTTCCAACGACTCTAAACAAGATATGAAAATATTTAAAAAATATTTAAAAATAACCAAAGATTAAGAAGGGAAGCGCATGAAGATGAATTTTCTCCAAAAGTACCAAAAAGAATTTGCTGAATATGACCGCCTTGACCATGATTTTATTGATGACATGAAGATTTGGGACCAGCTAAATAAATGGGAAAATCCTTCCCGGGAAGATGTGCGGCTGGTATTAAAAAAAGCCGAACAATGTGTGCGGCTGGAGCCTGAAGAAACGGCTATCCTTATCCAAAATAAGGATGAGACTACTATCCAGGAAATGTATGAACTGGCCCAACAACTAAAAAAAGAAGTGTATGGGGACCGCATCGTATTTTTTGCCCCCCTTTATATCAGCGATGAGTGTGCCAACAATTGCGTCTATTGTGGTTTCCGCCGCAGCAACTCGGCGATTCATCGTAAAACCCTCTCAATGGACGAAATCGAACAGGAAGTCCGAATTATGATTGAAGAGGGACAGAAGAGGACTGTGCTTGTCTATGGGGAATCCCCCACTACTGACATAGATTTTATATGCGAAACAGTCAAAAAAGTATATAGTGTCAAAACAGAACATGGTGAAATCCGCCGGGCAAATATCAACTGTGCGCCCCTTAGCGTTGAAGAATTGCAAAAATTGAAAGCTGTAGGAATTGGCACCTTCCAGGTTTTCCAAGAAACCTACCACCATCAAACTTACCGGGAAGTGCATCCGAAGGGCACAATTAAAGGACATTACCGGTGGAGACTTTACTGTATGGACAGAGCCCAGCAGGCAGGGGTGGACGACAACGGAATCGGAGTCTTATTCGGACTGTACGACTGGCGTTTTGAAGTTATGGGCCTTTTATACCATACGATTCATTTGGAAGAGACTTTTAACGGCGTAGGGCCCCATACAATTTCCATTCCAAGGATTACCCCGGCCACCGGCACCCCCTATTCCCAGAATCCTAAATACGCCGTAAGCGACAGCGACTTTAAAAAGCTTGTTGCCGTGTTGCGCCTCTCCGTCCCCTATACCGGGCTGATTTGCACCGCCCGGGAATCGGAAGAAGTGCGGAAAGAAGTCATCCCCCTGGGTATTACACAGATTGACGGCGGAACCCGGATCGGTGTAGGCGGTTATGCTAAGTCCCAAAAAGCCAACCAGTTGCCCGATAAGGAACAGTTCACCATCGGCGACTCCCGTACTTTAGATGATGTGATAAAAGAAATCTGTGACATGGACTATATCCCGTCTTTTTGCACCGCTTGCTACCGTTCCGGCCGCACAGGCGAACATTTTATGAAAGTGGCCAAATCCAGGTTTGTTCACAATTATTGCCTGCCAAACGCCATTTTGACTTTCAAGGAATACTTACTGGACTATGCGTCAGAAGAAACAAGACTTAGAGGCGAAGAGGTCTTAAAACAGCACCTGGAGCAGTTTAAGGACAAACCGGTCTATAATACCATTGTCCGGAACTTACAAAGAATTGAATTAGGCGAACGGGATCTGCGCTTATAGAAACATCTTTTTTAGAAACATTTTTTAGAAATATCTATTTCAGAACTACTATTTTTAAAAACATTTGTTATTTTATAGAACATCTCTCCTAGAGGAAAAACATGAGCAAAAACAGGAAAGAAGTAACACTTTTAAAGAACGATGATTTTCTTTCTGCTAATAAGTTCACAGGCGGTGAAAACAAAGATTTATCTGCCTGGCTGAATAAAGCCAACAAGAAAGAATTGGCCGATCTACTTGGCTATTACTGCCGGGAAGCCACCGGAGAAGAGAAAGCGGAGTTAGCCCAATTGGCCCGGGAACTGGGTGCCAAACATTACGGCTCGAAAATCTTTTTCCGAGGGCTGATTGAGTTTTCCAGCTATTGCCGGAATGATTGTTTTTATTGCGGCCTGCGCCGCAGCAATTCCAAAGCCAAAAGATATCGTTTAACGCCGGCTGAAATCCTTGAGTGTTGTCAAAAAGGCTATGAAATGGGTTTTCGTACCTTTGTGCTGCAAAGCGGCGAAGACGCCTATTACACCGATGACAGGCTGTGCGGCCTTATTTCTAAAATTAAAGAACTCTTCCCCGACTGTGCCGTAACTTTATCCATCGGAGAACGCAGCTATGATTCCTATAAATCTCTTTTTGAGGCCGGAGCCGACCGTTATCTTTTGCGCCATGAAACTGCCAATGAATATCACTATAGCCAACTGCATCCGCCGGAATTAAGCCTAAAAAACCGCCTAAAATGTTTATATAACTTAAAAGAGATTGGCTTTCAGGTTGGCGCCGGCTTTATGGTCGATTCCCCCGACCAAACTTTTGAAACCTTGGCCGAAGATTTCATATTCTTAAGGGAGCTTCAACCCCATATGATCGGGATCGGCCCTTTTATCCCTCACCATGAGACAAGGTTTGCCAACTATTATCAGCCCACTTCCTCCCGTACTTTGGTCTTATTGTCCCTTCTCAGGATCATGCTGCCGAAAACCCTGCTGCCCGCTACCACGGCTCTGGGAACTGTTGATCCCCTTGGGCGCCAAAAAGGCCTCCAGGCAGGCGCCAATGTCCTGATGCTCAACCTTACACCTTTAAAACACCGCTCGGATTATTCTCTTTATGACAACAAACTATGCACAGGCTGGGGAGCAGCTGAAAACCTGACGGAGCTCGCCCAACATCTCAAAAGTTTAGGTTTTACGCCTGATTTTTCCCGGGGGGATTATATCGATTTCCAAGAAGGAGAATAAGCTATGGACAATCTCAATGCTACGCCTCTGGCCAACCGCTTTACTATCGGAATTTTCGGCAGGCGCAACGTAGGAAAATCCTCTCTGCTCAACGCTCTAACCGGACAAAATATTGCCGTCACATCCGAAGTGGCAGGAACAACCACAGACCCTGTTTCTAAGGCTATGGAGCTATTGCCCCTTGGCCCGGTAGTACTTTTTGATACCGCCGGCCTGGATGATATAGGCGAACTGGGAATGCTAAGAATTGAAAAAACTTATGAAGTATTGCGCAAATGCAACCTGGCGCTTGTGGTAGCCGATATGGAGCGTGGTATCACCGGTTTTGAAACTGATTTTATTGAAGAACTTAAGCGCCGGAAAATTCCCTGTATTTGTGTCCTAAACAAATGGGATAAAAGACTACATGATACTAAAGTGCTGGAACAGGTGCGACAGGCGGTTAATATACCTTTAGTCTGCACAAGCGCCGTTAACGATATAGGAATCGACGAATTAAAACAGCAAATTATCGCCAATGCCAACCGGGAAGATATTGAACCGCCTTTGGTGGGAGATTTAATTAAAACCGGGGATATTGTTGTACTGGTAACTCCCATTGACAAGTCGGCGCCTAAAGGACGGCTAATCCTACCGCAACAGCAAACCATCCGGGCTATTATCGACTGTAACGCCATAGCTCTGGTAACAAAAGAAAATGAACTAAAACTGACCCTCGAAAGCCTGAAAAAACGTCCGGCTATGGTAATTACCGATTCCCAGGCCTTTCACAAAGTAGCCTCAGACACCCCTCCGGAAATTCCCCTGACTTCCTTCTCCATTTTATTTGCCAGGCAAAAGGGAGACCTGGTGGAAATGGTCCGGGGCATCAAACGCCTGGAACGGCTGAAAGAGGAAGATAAAGTATTGATTGTAGAAGGCTGCACCCATCACCGGCAGGAAGAGGATATCGGCAAAGTAAAAATCCCGCGCTGGATAAGCCAGATCGCGGGAAAAGAGATTCTATTTGCCTGGGCGTCCGGAGCCCACTACCCTAAGAATCTTTCCGAATATGCGGTAATCGTCCACTGCGGCGGTTGTATGCTCAATCGCCGGGAAATGCAATACCGTATAGAGAAAGCTCGTGAAGAAGGAGTCTTTATAACCAATTATGGTCTCCTCATTGCCTATGCTATGGGCATTCTACCCAGAGCCCTGGAGCCCTTCCCTGCCGCCGGCCTTGCCCTGGCAAACCCTGAGTAAACGAATCAATTATTGCCCTGGTGTGTTTTGCCTTAAGAAGGTTTTAACTTTGTTAACGATTTCCTCGGAAATTATACTTTCCCCGCCTACCACTTGGACGTAAGTAGTTGAAGGCAAAGCCTGCAAATAATTCTCCACTGCCTCCGGATCTGTAAAATCGTTAGGCGGGACGAGTAAAAGGCAAGAGTTCCTGCAAGCTGCTAAAGCCCCCGAAGCTAAAGGCTCGACATAATCACGGCCCGTAGCCAGGAAGAGTTCTTCCGTCCAAGGATAGAATTCCCTGGCAATCAGTAAGGAAGTGTCATAGCGGTCTTTGCCGGCAAACCTTTGGATATTGTCAATCGTAATCCCTACAGCCTGGGCGGCTTCTTCCGCTACGGCATTGCTGATGGCCGCTTCCCCGCCGGCAAGATAGATTTCCCTTGGGGCTAGTTCCTGAAGGGTTTCCCTTGTAACCTCAGGCATATTATGCGGCGAGACAAGGAGTAACGGTATCCCTTCGGCAGCAGCGGCTGAGGCCAGGCTTAAAGCATCCGGGAAGTCCATTCCCGTCGCCAGAGCTACTTTCCCAGAGACAGGAAACTCCCGGGCTATGCGGCTTGCTGTCTCAAACCTGTCTTCTCCGGCTATCCGCCGGAGATTAATTTCCCAGGATAAGGCCTGATTTACCTGCATCTCAACAGCTTGGCTGACAGCGCTCTCTCCTCCAAGAATGATGATTCTTGAGGGTTTAAGAGTAGTTAAGACATCTCGTACCGAGGGATATAATTCCTGGGGATTTGTTACCAGAATAGGAGCGTTGTACATTTTAGCCAAAGGTACCCCTGCCAAGGCATCGGGAAAATCGTCGTCCCTGGTCAGGATTACGGTCTTAGCCCCGTTCGGCCATCCTTTTAAAGCAATCTGATTTGCCGTCTCAACCCTGTTTGGGCCGTACACCCTGGTTACTGACCCTTGGTCCGCGCCTCTACTTACGCTTTCACCGGTTCCTACATTTAAATCGCCAAGTGTATAGGGAAGAGGCGTTTCCCAAACTTGATCTTTCCGGGGGACAGTATCGCTAGGTATTAGTTCCGGCGGGATGGGGGTGATTTGGACAGGAGTTAC
The DNA here is from genome assembly GCA_012839895.1 of Peptococcaceae bacterium. GTDB lineage: Bacteria > Bacillota > Desulfitobacteriia > Desulfitobacteriales > Syntrophobotulaceae > DUML01. The sequence goes on from DUML01000115.1 coordinate 27,743, forward strand.
GACCCCTCCCGGTAAATATTCAGTCGCCGCTTTTTTAATTACAGCATCTTGATAAGCCACCAGCCCCTGAGCTTTGGCATTATTAGGGTTATTTTTAATACTCCAGCTGTTGTAAGCCCAAAGGGCAAAGTACCAATTCTCAAGTTTATTCCTGTCCCCATCGCCTATGGTAGGGACCATCTTCCACTTCTCGTTTAATAAATCCGCCCCATAAGAAATATTAAAATCTATGTCATATTTTAGTTTTTCCACCAACACCGGATCAGAGGCATCATAAGTTGTTATCTGCATAATTCCAAGGCTGGGATTTGATTGGGATTTACCGATAAGCACATTGCCATTCTTATCGAATTGCCTCCAACCGGATTCAACAAAAGCAACGGCTTTAAGGATAACGCTGGGAATTCCCTTAGCCCTGGCAATAGTCTCCAGTTTGGAGGCTATTTCTTCTAGGGGCGGATTGGAATAAACCTGTTCCTTTTGACCTTCCCCATCTTGTCCTGCCAGAGCGAAGCCGGAATTAAAGGATAAGAATAATATTACCGCCAGCAAAGAAGCCAAAAATTTTTGTTTTTTAAATTTCACCATCTTTTTTTCTCCCCACCTCATTCTCCCTTATTCAGTCAATTGTGCCTCTTTCAATTAGCATATCATTATAATCAAAATTAATAATACAATTGTAATAGGGGTGTATTTCTTGCACTTGGCGATTAATGGCCTGGGCAAGTTTTGCTTCCTCTTCTTTATTAGTTTTATCGGCAACAACAACATCGAAGAGCAGGTTTTTTCTCTCCCCTTTGCCTACGATACGGAAATCATGCATTCCAATCACAATAGGGAAATTATGCAGTATTGGTTTCATTTCCTCCTGGATTTGCCTTAATTCCCGGGAATCAAGGTTTAAGGGGTCCATATGTATAGTCAGGAGTATCCCCAACTCTTCTTGTATTTGGTGTTCTATCCTGTCAATGTATTCATGTATTTCCATTATATCTTCTTTGGATGAAACCTCTACATGAATTGAAGCCATATAATGCCCCGGGCCGTAAGTATGAACTATCAAGTCATGGATGCCCAGTACCTTCTCGTATCTGCGAATAGTCTGACTAATTTTAGCGATTAATTCTTTTTCCGGCACTTCTCCCAGCAAAGGGCTAACTGTTTCTTTAGTCAGGGAAATTCCTGAATATAAAATAAGCAAAGAAACAAGCACACCTACATACCCGTCCAGCGGAAAAGCTGTAAAAAGAGACGCTAAAAGCGCCAAGCCAATACACCCTGTAGCTACCATATCGCTTAAACTGTCTATACCGGCAGCCAAGAGGGCATGGGAATTAATTCTCTTACCAATCATCCTGTTTAAGAAAAAGAGCCAGCCTTTCAGCAGTATGGCTACAACAATGGTAAATAATACAGGCAGGCTGAAATTGACCGGAACAGGATGAATTATGCGTTCGACAGAAGACTTTAACAATTCATAACCTACCAGAATAATCAAAAAAGAAACAATTAGCCCGGCTATATATTCAATTCTTCCGTGGCCAAAAGGATGCTCCTTGTCGGCCGGTTTTCCGGCCAGTTTAAAACCTGCCAGGGTGACAAGAGATGAAGCAGCGTCGCTCAAATTGTTCAAGGCATCTCCAATTAAGGCAATACTATTAATTATTAGACCGGTTGCCAGTTTTAAGCCAAACAGCAGGACATTGACCACAATTCCTACCGTACCGCTTAAATAGCCATATTTTTTTCGAACTTCCGGGCAATCCGTTTGCGTATGATTGGGGATAAAAGTCTTAACTAGAAATTTACTGAACATTGCTCCTCCAAAATTTACATTCTCCATGTTGTAAATATTACTATAATTATAATATATATTTTATTTCCTTACCTCCTGAAAAATTGGTAGTATAAAATATTTTGTGTAAACCCGGTTCTCTAGTTAATACTAGAAAAGGGAACCAACTTCTTGTAGAATTTAAAGTGCCCACAATAAATACTACATAAGAAAGAAGGTTCCCTTATGTCTA
>DUML01000012.1 GCA_012839895.1 Peptococcaceae bacterium
ATGCCTGCATGGAGTCATTCCATGCCATCTTGAAGAAGGAAGAAGTGCACCAAGTGAAGTATCTTGACTACGAATCTGCAAAGCTTGCCCTATTCCAATATATCGAGGGCTGGTACAATCGCAAACGAATTCATGGTCAAATAGGTTATCGAACACCTCAAGAAGTGGAAGACCTAATACGCATGTCAGCTTAACGAGTTAACTTTTTTCTGTCCAAAATATTGACTCAGGTCCATCTATAAGGGTCGGTATAAAGAGAAATTTATGATAACAAAGAAACCATTAATACAGCAAGAAAATTATTGAGGGCATGTAACCCAACAGCGGGATAAATTGAATCATGCTTAACATAAAGATAGCCCAGCCCTAAACCGAGAAGAAATCTTGGGACAAAGCCGATTAACTGGAAATGCAAGGCAGAGAAGAAAGCTGCGCTGATAGTAATTGCCGTCCAGCAGCCAAAATAAGTTCTTAAGCTCCCGAATAAAAGACCTCTGAAAAGTGTTTCCTCAATGAACGGGGCAACTACCGCAATTAAAATAATGTTAATGATTAAAGTAGGAACCGTTGGTTTCTCCAAAAGATAAACAAGTTCATTCCCCTCGGGAATAATTCCCATTGAAACAATGATCAGCATATAAATAAAATCAATTAGCCAAATTAATCCCCAAATTTTTAGAACATTAATTACTCCTCTCTTGACTTCTGTTTTTTTCCAACCAAGCTCAAGCCAAGTTATTTTGTTACTGGTTTTTACGCTAAGAATAAGAATTACAAACAAGATATTAAGAGCAACAATTGACAAATAATAGGCAGTTTTTAATTCGGTAGCAATTTGAAAAATGAACCTATTAATAAAGAGCATTAAACCAAAAACAACAAAAATACCGGTACAGACTTGAAACAGCACTCTTTTATCCAATTTCGGTTTAATTTGTTTTATATCATTTTGGAAATTATCTTCATGGTTATCTTCAAGGTTATTATTTTCTTCTTTAGTTTCACTCTCTTTACGGGAGATAACTAGAGCCGCATCAAGGTCTTCTGTCTGGACATAAGCCTGAAGAGCGGCTTCTTCTAAACTATCATTTTTTGTTTTATCCTCGGACACTCTTTTCGCCCTCCTTGCATATGCAAAATTATCCTTGTTTATTTTTAACCTCTTTATACCATAATAAACTTAAAACAAACAGACTATTCATATTTCATTGGCAAACGCTATAGAAAAAGGAGGCTGATAATTAAATGTTTTCCAGAAAATCCCATAACAATAACTGGATGATGATTAGTTCTGCCCTGTTAGGGGGATTTTTACTTGGTTTCTCCTATAAAAAATATGGTAAAGATCTCGTAAATCGTATTCAAAATATCGGAACTTTTTCCAGGAGAAAATACGATTTCGACGACGATTACATGACCTCCCATGAACCAGATGCTTAGAAATAATATAAGCTCCGCCAGGAGCTTATATTATTTTATCAAATCCCCAGTAAACCACCATACCGAAAAGTACTACAAGAAAAAGGTTAGACACTCGTCTGGCAAATATAAAGGTACATATCCCGGTAAGCAAAAAAGGATTAATAAAAGTAAACTCATTTGTTGGAGTAAGTATTAATTCCGGGATAACCAAAGCGGCCAACAAAGCTACCGGAACAAGCTCAATAAACGATTTTAGTACTCCGCTAATTCTTTTATTTCGAAACAACAGGAAAGGCAACACCCGTGCCCCATAAGTAACTGCAGTCATTATGACAATAATGGCTAAAATCTCTTGTCCCACTCAGCTATTCTCTCCCTGACATTTATTCTGCTTAAGTTGCTTTTGCTGGAGAAAAGCCCCGATAGCCGCAGCTAAAGCGACACTAAGAAGGAGGTATATTTTCCCAGGAATAATTATTTTAAATATTACCGCTAAGAGGCCGGCTATTATATATGTAGTAATATTTTGGCGATTTACTGTCCCTATTGTTAGAACAATAAACAGCGCCAGGAGAGCAAAATCAAAGCCGGAAAAATTAATATTTAAACGGTTTCCAAACCAAGCACCCAAAAAGGAAAAAAACACCCAGGAAACAAAAGCTCCTATGTTTACTCCTAAGGCTACATTACTACGTTCCTCCGGAGTAGGTATTTCTTCCAGCAACTTGGAATTGAGAACAAAAGTTTCGTCGGTAATTCCCTGGGCCAAGAGAGAAAGCTTGCCAAGAGAAATACCGGGAAAAAAGCGAATCATAGAAAAACTCATTAAAATATGCCTAAGGTTAACTATAAGAGTGGTAATCCCAATAACCCAAATAGTAGCCCCCTGCCCAATCAGTTGAATAGTTATAAACTGCGAGGCACCGGCAAAAACCAACATGGACATAAGCCCTGTTTCCAGAATATTTAAGCCGCTTTTTAATGAAAGAATGCCAAAGGTTAAAGCTACCGGTGCATAGCCAATTCCAATAGTAACTGATTGACGTAAACCATATATAAATCCTTTAACTCTCATTATCTCCTCTTACTTAAAATTAGCTAAATTGTCTTTCTGCATTATCTATTGACTTTCTTCCAAATTTTCTCTTTATTCAATGATTATTTTCATTCAATGATAAATGATAATTTTAATTTTATTCAATGATAATTAAAGTATATTTTAAACCTTATTCTATTGGCATTACTCTGTCAAGAACTTTAGCCATTTTTTTAAGCTCAGTCATCATTTTACCAAATTTTTTAATCGTTAAGGATTGTTCGCCATCAGAAAAGGCCTTAACCGGGCAGGGATGAACCTCGACAATGATTCCGTCTGCTCCTGCAGCCAAAGCAGCTTTAGCCATAGGGGTTACCAGTTCCCATCTGCCGGTTCCATGGCTGGGATCAACAAAAACAGGCAAGTGTGAAATGTTTTTCAAGGCTGGAACAGCATTTAAATCCAGGGTATTTCTGGTGTATTTCTCAAAAGTCCGAATACCTCTTTCACATAATATTACCTGCCAATTCCCACCGTCCAATACGTATTCCGCTGCCAAAAGCCATTCTTCCAAAGTTGCCGATTGACCTCTCTTAAGAATAATTGGTTTCTCCAGCCTGGATACTTCTTTCAGAAGAAAATAATTCTGCATATTCCTGGCTCCGATTTGAATGATGTCCACATAGGAAGCCACCAACTCCACATCTCGAACATCCATTACTTCGGTGACTACGGGTAAACCTGTTTCTTCCCTTGCTTCTGCCAACAGTTTCAAGCCCTCTTCGCCCAAACCTTGAAATGAATAAGGAGAGCTTCGCGGTTTAAACGCCCCTCCCCTCAAAAAAGTAGCTCCCGCCTCTTTTACCGCCCAAGCAGTCTCTAATAATTGCGCTCTGCTTTCTACTGCACAAGGCCCGGCAATAACATGAAATTGTGGACTCCCTATTATACTCTTGCCCACTGAAATCAAAGTATCCTCAGGCTTGTATTCCCGGCTCACCAGTTTATAAGGTCCGAATCCTGATGTATCAGTTTCCACTGTGACTTAACCTCCAATTAATTCAATCCAAAATACTTTTCATAGTTAGTTTCAACATTTAGGGGCGACTCTATGTCCTAGGCCAACTGCTACTTCATCTAAATGCAATAAGCCGACGCCAAAAAAAACCGCCACACTGAGATGGTCACCCCGATGGGCAATGCCGATTTTTCCGCCAACGTTCAACCCGGCAGCTTTAGCCATGACTTGATTTAAAGCCTCCCTGGTAGCGCCGGCAACAGCCCCTTCATCCCCATGAGTATCCTTAATAACCCCTTCCCTTTTGGATGCTACAATTGCACGTTCCACCATTTTTTTAATAGATGCCAGGTAATCACCGCCATAATCAACCGCAACCGCTTTAATACCATTATTAGCAAATTGCTGTTTAAGAGCGTTTTCCTCTTCTCTGGTTTGGCTCATAGCCATCCTTAAAGCCGCCAAAGCTACGGTTTTGCTTTCAGAACTCATTTCTTAATCCCCCATAAAAATAAATATACCCTATCGAGCTGTCTAACAAAACTAAATGTTCAATATACTGTTCTATACAATAAATAATAAAAGCAATTAGTGCTGTTCTGACTATTGCAATGAGTAAAAATTATTATACAAATTCATTATATATAAAAAAAAACCAAAGCAAAACTTAAAATGCTTTGGGCGCAAATCCGATTTCAAAACTCTTTATATCCCTGTCTAGTTCCAGGTAATAACTTTTATCATTTAAAATTATTTCTACAGTAACTGGGTAAGCCAGGTGGCTGGCATCCAAATAGACAGTGCCTGGCTCTGCTTCTATAGTAAGTCCTCGGCCAATTGTACCCAAATTTTTCTCATTTTGTTTGACTATAACAGGACTCGCCGGTTCGGACTGCAAATAAAGACTTATAGTTTTACCTTGCCCTTTTTCACTTTTCCCGCCGCTAATGTATTCTTCGTATTTAAAGGCCGGGGAATCCAAGTCTCCCATAACTTTTAGATAAAAATCTACCGGATTTGTAAAGGATTTAAGTTGAAAAACAGCCAGTAAGACCGCACAAAGTACCATTACTCTCAGTAAATTCTTTTCCAGGACTTTTGCAAAGGGAACTCGCCGTTTTACTGTCCTCCTCCGTTTTTCGTAAGGACCATAAATAAACCTTTTCAGAGACATATCATTCTTCACCTCAATAATATGTATGCGCTGAAAAGGTTTGGCAGACCGTGTTATTTCTCAAGAAACTGTTTAATATACTTAGCGGCCGCTCGTCCTGCTTTATAACCGGTAGAGAAAGCTGCTTGCAAATTATAGCCACCGGTAATACCATCGATGTCAATTACTTCTCCCGCCCAGAACAAACCATTTATTAACCGTGATTCCATAGTAGCAGGGTTAATTTCTTTAACATCAACGCCGCCTGATGTAACAATTGCCGTTTCTATCCCTAACGTGTTGGTCACCGTCAAGGACATTTCCTGCAGGAGGTGACCTAATTTTTGCCGCTCGGCTCTTGTTATTTCATTAACAGCTTTTTCAGGCTCGATGCCGGACAGTTCTACAATTACCGGAATCATACTTTTAGGGAGAAGATCACCCAAGGCATTCTTAAACTGCTTATTTTTGTACTTAGCAAAATCTCTCTGCAGCCTTAAATCCAACTGTTCTCTGCTTAAAGCCGGTTTCAAATTAATTTTGATTTCTACTTTTTGCCCAAGGTTTAAAGCCTGGGAAGCAATCCGGCTTAAGGTCAGGATTATTGGGCCGGAAACTCCAAAATGGGTAAATAAAAGCTCACCAAATTCTTTTGCTTGCTTTTTACCTTCTACCCATATAGATGCTTCCACATTTTTCAAGGTCAATCCTTGCAAGTCTTTTGGCCATTGTTCCAAAGTTCGGAGAGGGACAAGTGCGGGTAAGGGCTTAATTATTTTATGCCCTACCTTTTCCGCCATGACATAACCATCACCGGTAGAACCCGTCCCCGGATAAGATGCACCGCCAGTGGCAACAATAACCGCCCTCCCAGACCAAGCCTCATTTTTTTCTGCCTCAGTTATACCTATAACTTCTTTCTTTTCATTAATAATTAGTTCTTTAACTTTTCGGTTGAGGAATACCTTAACCCCGGTTTCCTCTAGAAACTTCCGCAGTGCTGTGACTATAGCTTCTGCATCATCAGTTTCAGGAAATACTCTGCCACCCCGCTCAACCTTGGTTTTCACCCCATAGGAAGCAAAGAAATTGATTAAATCCTGATTATTAAATTCTTTTAAAGCAGCATAGAGGAACTTACCATTACCTGGATAATAACGAATAAAATCAGCAATATCCCCCGCATTAGTCACATTACATCTGCCTTTACCGGAGATTGCAATTTTACTGCCAAGCCTATTCTTTTTTTCCAAGAGAACCACTTCAGCGCCCTGGGCGGCAGCCTGCCCGGCAGCCATCATTCCGGCCGCTCCGCCGCCAATTACGATGATCCTATTCTTATTCATAAAGATACCTTCTGAAACAGAATTAATAAAGAACACCTTTGAGGCTGGGATCTTTGGAAGCACAAGCCAGACATAACTGGGGTTCGTTTTTGTGAAAAATTTGCTTGCCGCACTTGGTGCAATGCCTAGTTAGGGTCTCGTTAATCAAAATCTTGCCTGTCAGGAATTTGTAAGAAAAATCCACATACTCAAATCTCATGGCTTTGGGGCCACAAATATCCACACAACGGGAACATTGGACACATTTCATGGGTTCATAAACTAAACGGATTTTACCCTCTTTTTGGCTTTGGTTTAAGGCTCTCTGCGGACAGATCTTTGAACATACCCCACAACCTGTACAATCATCATTTACTCTAATAGCTTTATAAGGAACCTTTTTTCCGGGGTTAAGAGCTAAAGCCTCGGCAAACCATTCCCTGGTTTTGGGAATATCATAAGTCTCCTCTGCTTCCAGGCTCGGTAGGATCGCCTTTAATTTTTCCTTACCTTGCTGGCGGAGGTTCAATTGCCTTATGGCTATTTTTTCTTTGTGATGAGAGCTGTTTTTTTCACCGGGCTTTAATGAATCCTCTTTAACAGGTAATATTTCAATTTTCAATAGCGGCTGCTCAGTCCAAACTTGGAGCAATTCTTTTAAAACTGCTACACTCGCGGCACAGGCAGGCCGGTCGTCACAATGCCCGCAATCACCGGTTAAAATCTTAAATTCTTTTAATTCGGACAAGAGAATTAAAGTTGTCCAAGCATCCCTATCCAGCATGCCGAGACAGGCTATTTCATAACCCAAGGGTTCGGCCAGCGGGCAATTTAGTACAACTCTTTCACTTTCAAAAAGGTATCTGCCCAACCTGGACATATCCCTGTCTACCAGCCCGTCACTGGGGCAAACCGCCATACAAACTCCGCACTCGGTACATTTCTCAGGATTAATCTCCTTAGTCTCACTAAGAGCGCCATGGGGGCAAAAAACCAAACATTGCCTGCATTCCCGTGGATATGGTTTTTTGCGGTTCAAACAGTTTCCCGGGTGAAAAAGAATTTGTTTGGTCCTAAAGAGCATCCTTTTCTCACCCCTCCTTTTCAGATCTTATTATTATACAAAAATATAACAAATTATTTGCATTCACCTAGGATTAATCGAATTAGCCAAATACTATGATTAAGTAAATTATAATTTAGCTTTGGAAGAAATTCAAAACTATTTAGAAATTACAAAATTTTGTCAGTTCAAATGGTAGCTAATCCTAAAGACAGCAAAAAAATAAAAGCCTACCCTTATCTAGAATAGACTTAAATATTCTTGATATTAAACCTAACTCCATTTGAATATTTAGCATTAATTATTAACAAAAAATGATTTATAAATATCAAAACTTTCTTTGCCAAACATTATTACAAAGCTTAGTTATAGAATTTTAATATTTCCGCTTCCACTCTCTGTAAATGATGTAACATTTGTTCTCTAGCTTCTCTGATATCTCTTTTTTTCAGAGCCAAGTAAATACCGAGATGTTCTTCGAATAAAATATCCGGAGTATAATTACCTTCATTCAACCTGGCACTTCTTGTATTAATTAAATGCTGGAGGTGATCAGTAACTGTATCCATTAGTTGAATAATAATCTTATTTTGAGTTGCTTTGGCAATTTTATAATGAAAGAAATATTCGTCTATCTCCGCCTTTAAACCGGAAGTGTAGATTTTACTTTTTAGAGCATTAAGTGCGACTTCAAGCTCCGCCAATTCTTCTTCCGTCGCTCTTTCAGCCGCATAACCAACCCCTTGGACTTCAATCATGCGCCGGAATTCAAGTAATTCTGAGACCGAAGCTTTCCCCATGCCGAGTACCCAGGTCAAAGATACCGCCATGGAATTGTCTTGCAGCTGGCGAATATAAGCCCCTTCCCCGGTTCTAACTTCCAAAACCCCCATTATTTCCAAGGCACTGAGAGCTTCTCGAATAGAAGCCCGGCTAACCTTAAAACTTTCCACTAAATGGCGTTCGGAAGGCAATTTATCACCAGGTTTAATCTGCCCCTCAATTACAAGCTGCTTAATTTGGTTAACAATTTCTTCATATTTTTTTTTAGTTTTGATTGGCTTTAATTCCACGTTCACCTAATCAACTCCATCTAGATAACAAACTTAACCAGCAAATAACTCTTAGCAGCAAGGGACTTTCGGTGAAAAGGGGGGAAGGGTCGAAACCCTTCCCTAAAATTAGTTACCCAAAGGTTTTATTTCGCTGATATAGAACCTTTCAGTTTTTGCAACCGTTTATTATTAGTTGCCAACATATAGATAACCGCAGCATAGAAGACGATAAGAATAATGGTACCAAGGTTAAACGGTCCGTGAGCATCCCAATAGAGATAGGAATAGCCGACAGCGCCCGGGATAAAGGCGTAATACAAGAAGAACAGGAATGTCTTGCGGATGGTGTCACCTTCTCGTCCTACAAAGCCAACCACAGCGGAAGCCGCAACTACGTTATGGATACAAATGGTATTACCTGCAGCACCACCGATAGCTTGCAGAGCCACAATCCAAATGGGCCAATCCAAAGCCTTAGAAGCTAAAGCAGGATTACCTTCCACAATAAGCTGGGCAGTCTTGAATTGGAAGAGAGCAAACGTCATGTTGGAAACTGTATTGGAACCGGCCACGAAAGCACCCAAGCCGCCGATAATGGGAGCGAAGAGAGGCCACAGTCCGCCGGTCAACTGGTAGGTAGCTTCGGCTAAAGCATAAGGCATCTTCATATAGCCGGCTGCTCCGCCGTCGGAATTAATTAAGACTTGAACCATTGGCACAGTGAAGATAAGGGCGACACTGGCGCTGACAATTACTTTGGTAGCTTGTTTCCAAGCCTTGGCATAAGCTTCGGGCTTCATACCATGGGTAAAGAAGGTTAATAAGGATACTATAATGAAGATGGTTCCAGGCGAATAAGCGATTCCCCAGCTGGACCCAACTCCGCCAATGGGAGGTAAGGAAATAACAATAGAATTGAGGAAGACTTTTACAGGTTCTACAAGGCGGGTGAAGAGAATAAGACCTGCTACATAGATATAAGGCATCCAGGCCATAAGTGCGGACATACCGCCGGGCTTCTCGACGTAATGAACCTCCAGGTTGCCTGTCCAGGAGGGATCCCAGTCTTTTTTGTCAAGGAAATCCCAGGTATCTTCTTCTTTAGGTGTAAGGAATTTATTTTTAGCCGCAAATACCACAATGACTAGGCCGGTGAGAGCCCCCAGCATAGAGGTAAGCTCATAGCTAATAAAGTGATTAATCAAAACGTAAGGAATCGTGAAGGCCAGGGCGCCAAACAAAGCAAAGGGCCAAATGGCAAAACCTTCCGACCAGGATTTATTTTTACCAAAGATTCTGGTCATAAAACCACAGAGCAGAAGCGGTGTCAATAAGCCACCCACAAAGTGTAAAATGGCAACCTTATGGGCAAAGACGGCAATAAAATGATCATAATAAGCGATAGAATCAAAATTACCAGCGGAGTCAATAATTGGTATGCCAATTTGGGCAGCAAACTCATTAACCAATTGGTCTTTACCGGCTGCCAATCCAGTACCGGCGCCAACCCGCATGGGAGTACCTACTGCACCGAAGGAAACCGGTGTGCTCTGGATAATCATACCGGCGATAACCGAAGCAAAAGCCGGGAAGCCCAAACCGAGCATGAGCGGGCAAGCAACTGCCGCCGGCGTACCGAAACCGGAAGAACCTTCAATAAAGGAACCGAACAGCCAGGCTACAATAATTACTTGGACACGTCTGTCCGGAGAAACCCCAATCAAGCTTTGGCGGATCTGGTGCAAGCCGCCACTTTCCATAATAGTATAAAGCACAAGAACGGAACCATAAATAATGTAGAGCAAGCTGACTGCGGTAACAATACCATTGACTGTTGCTCCCACAATCCTAATAACAGGTAATTTCCAAACAAAATATGCAACAATTACGGCAGTAATGTAAGATAAGGGCATTGCTTTAGACGCAGGCCATCTCATACCGACAAGGAAAATAGCCACTACCAAAATCGGTAATAAGGCCAAAAAGCCTTGCATTAAAATACTCATTATTGTACCTCCCTAAAATGGATTATGAGTACCTAAGAGCATAGAAAATATCAGGGCTATCTCTTTATATCACCTCCTTTACAATTTCTCCAGCCATCCCCCTTTCTATTTTGGTCTACTGGTCTGATAACCTGATTGGTTAGCTTTCTTTTGGTATACCAATCATTTAATAGAACCAGTTGCTACAATTCTAATGAAATTTTTGCAATCTTACAACTTATTTGAATTTTTTTGATTCTTTAAATTTAGAGTTTTTTCTATTTTTATTGCAACTTCTCGACAGCTCAAATATTTGTCTAAAAAAAAGGAACAATTGAATCACTTTAAAATCTTTGACTTGGTTGTACCGTTATTGTCAATAGTTGTTTGCAAAAACCATACAGAACTCTTAATGGTAAGTGACAGTTTGATATTATGAAAGACTTTGGCGGGAATCA
>DUML01000116.1 GCA_012839895.1 Peptococcaceae bacterium
AAAATTTTTGATAAACTGATTATGCATTTGGCGAATACGACCTCCTTGGAGGGTTGGTTTGGCGACTAACGTATTCGACCAAATGCTTTTCTTTTTCCTGCCACCCCAACATTTATTTTAGAACCAATTTTTTCCTGCTGGTTACCCCAACATTTATTATAGAACCCTGGCGGTTCTTTTGCATTTCTTGGGTTTAAGGGGATAATAGCCTGAGCACCGTGAGCCTTCGCCACCCCATAATTCTTGAGTTGATCATAACCTGCATCTTCGAGAATATAAGCTAACTTTCCTTTGGGAGCCTGAGAAGCTACCTTCTCAACAAGAACAGGCCCCATATCTCCATCGTTGACATTTGCAGGGGTAACTTCAAGCGCTACAGGTAATTCACTATCGGTATCAACAGCTAGATGAATTTTATAACCAAACCAAGTAATCTTATTTCTGAAGGTATCATATTTAGCTCCCCATGTAGCATTACCAGTTTCTTGGCTTTTTGATTTAGGTTGTTTCGCCTCATAAGCATCAATAGCTGTACTGTCAATCGCAATTGTACTGCCAATAATAATACCTTCATCTCGGCACTGCTGTACTAAATCATAAAATAGCGTTTCAGCAATTCCCTTCTCGGTAATACAAGCACCATTGAAAGCAAATCCGGCGTTTTTGATCAATCGGGATAGCCGGTTGTTTTTACGGGATGTCCATTCGGCATCCACTAAAAGGCCAAAACGTTCTTCAAATGAAAGTTCTGCAAATTCAGTACCCTTAAGCTGCTGGCGGAAAGATTGAGCCATAATACTGAGCTTCATTTCATGCAACTTCGTAACTGTGGTGTCGTTTGGCATTTTCCATTCCTCCTGCGGTAGTAATCAGCTCCACGAGTGAGACCATACTCGGTGGAAGACGGATATACAGGAGGTTGAGATTCGGCATGGTATTACCGCCGTGCCGTAGTGCTCAACCATTTCCTGATAGGTCTTGTTGATTAGCGTTTCGCCCTTGGTCACTTTCTCTACCCCAGTTTTCAAATTATCCGAGACCAAAATACGAGTGACTCCGCCAAAAAAACGATAGGCGTTAATATGGGCAGTAATCCAGCTCTCTTGATTTTGGGAAAGAAATGCTTCCACATAAGCATAACCGCTGTAAGGCAAAGCTGCTACAAACACATAGGCAGGAATAATTTTTCCGGTATCTGTGTCAATAATCCCAGCGTTCTGCCCCGCCCAGTCTACCTCCATGATTTCGCCCGGCTTCCGGTTGATGTGCATGGTAGCCTTGGTGCTTCTCACATAATCACTGTAATATTTGTAAAACTGGGTTGATTTGTAGGGGATTTGACCGGATTCACGGCATTGGTCACAGTATTCGAGCCAGAGAAGGGTTAAGGTTACACCACTTTTGGCCATCTCCCGATGGAGATACTCACAATCTGGCATTTTATACGCTGGCTTGGCGCTCTCTGCCGGAAACAGCAGTCGTGACAACTCTTTGTCGGACATTTCCGACGCGGCCTGTGGACTTAGCCCTTGCTCCTTTGCTCTTTGCAGTACGCTGATTACTGTAGTACGTGAGCATCTGCAAGCAGATGCTATGTGGGTGTTCTTGATTCCAAGGCCATACAGCCTGAGAATCTCTTTGTAACTGGTCATTCTAATGACCCTCCTAGAATTTATTTACACCTTTTTTAGATGCATAAATTCAATTTAACAGAAGGGTCTAAGAATTGTGTTCAACTTTGCCGGAAAAGGTGTCCAGTTTCGAACGGAAGGACTGTTCAATCTTGCCGGACTAACTGTTCAGTTTTACCCGTAATATTCAATAAGAATTTAATATTTCCTCTTGCCACCTTCTTATGGTTTTTAAACAGTAATTAAAATCCGGTAGATTACTTACTGAAACATAAATGTACCAATCATTAAGCTTTCTCCTGGCTTCTTCATTACTTTTTGAATCAATGAATTCTAAGAACTTTTCTTTCAGAAGATAGGCTTCCTTGAGGCGGGGAGAAAGACTTAACATCACTTCTACTGCCTGACGGTTTTCCTCACTTAATTTACGAAACCTTACCCAGAGTAGCTTTTTACTCCGCTTAAAGTATTTTCTTCGTTCCTTGGAAAACTTGCGCTGCTCATCCCGGCGTATATTGTCAAATGCCCATAAAGCCTGACGCACATAATGAAAACGGTCAATAACCACTACTGCATTCTTAAAGTATGTTTTGGCTGTATCGAGATACGGTTTCCACATGTCGATAACAATTACTTTTACTGTTTCTGCTAGCCCAAAATAACCGGAAGCTGACGGTATTGCCTGTCCTGAACTTGCTGGATATAATGACCATATCAAGAAAAGGAAAAAGGATGTCTCTGCTCAGCGTGATCTGTTACCAGCAGACCACCAAAGACATCCCTTGGTCATTGTATGGTCATTGTAACAAATTACGAGTTAATTGAAAATCCTCAAACCGGTTTTTTTATGTTCGGTGTACAGAATTAATTCCTTGTCCTTGTTGCGACAGCGATCTTAAGGTCATTGGAAGCCGTAAGCGTAAGTTTAAGGTTACCGGTGAAGAGACGAGAATCTTAATTATTCGAAGGCTTCGTTGTAAAGCGTGCAAAAGAATCCATCATGAACTGCCAGACTGTTTGGTTCCTTACAAACGCTACTCTTCCTTAAGCATTGAGCAGGTTCTTACTGAAACGCCGTCGCCGCCGGATTTAGCCGCAGATGAAGTCACGTTGTATCGCTTAAAGAGATGGTTTCATAGCCTGCTGCCTCATCTCCTGGGATCTTTAAGATCAATAGCTATCCGTTTGGGACAGGAACCTGTGAAAGAGCCGTCCGTCCTGAATCAGTCTGTCCGCCAAAGAATCGGGCATTATGTTGGAAATGGACCAGGTTGGCTTAAAAGAATTGTCCGTTCCCTTGTCAATGCAAATCTTTGGGTACATACCCGCTTAAGTCTTCTTGTCCGCAGACACTTAAGCTAGACTTGTAAGAAAAGCCTAGAGAGGAAGTGTTTTGCAATGAGAGATCAAAAGAGAGCGGAGGAAATTG
This sequence comes from Peptococcaceae bacterium, assembly GCA_012839895.1. Taxonomy (GTDB): domain Bacteria; phylum Bacillota; class Desulfitobacteriia; order Desulfitobacteriales; family Syntrophobotulaceae; genus DUML01. The sequence goes on from DUML01000116.1 coordinate 3,061, forward strand.
CCGAAAAACGTGTAGAGCTTATCCTACCCTTACTGGAAAAGGGCCTAGATTCGGCTTTAGCCCGGGAAAGAAAAGTACGTATTTGCCAAGAATACGGCATATCTGAAAGAACCCTCAGACGATACTTAGCCCAGTACCGGGAAAAAGGATTTATGGGTTTAAAGCCTAAAGGTAAAGGAAGCTGTGAGTCCAAAGCAATTTCTGCGGAATTATTGGAACAAGCTATACTCTTACGCCGGGAAGTACCCAGCCGTAGTGTTGCCCAAATCATTCAAATCTTGGAATGGGAAGGCAAAGCAAAACCTGGTGAAATCAAGCGTTCTACCTTGCAGGAGAAACTCTCTGGGCGGGGTTACAGTAGCCGGCAAATGCAGATGTATACGGATAATGGTGTTGCAGCCAGAAGATTTCAGCAACGCTACCGCAATCAACTAATTCATTCCGACATAAAATACGGTCCATATCTGCCGATTGGCCCGGGCGGCACCAAGAAACAAGTTTTTCTGGTCACCTTTTTGGACGATGCGACCAGGTTCGTTTTGCATAGTGAGTTTTATCCTACCTTAGATCAAGCAATCGTTGAGGATTGTTTCCGTCAACGGCAAGCAGTATCGAACTAAATGGATGGCCCGGACCTGTTCCAAACTAGGGATAAGGACTTCTTTATTCTAGGCCTTACTCGCCCGAAGCGACCGGCAAAGTTGAAAAGTTTAACCAAACAGTTGATTCTTTCTTAAGGGAATCAGCTTTGGAAAAACCCAAAACCTTAGAAAAACTCAATGAGTTATTCCAGATCTGGCTTAGCGAATGTGAATAAATCCACTCAAATCTTCAACTTTTGTTATAAATGCATCTTTGATTCCGAGCAAAGTTTGGATATAATGAGAATCAAGCATAACCAAAACCTCCTGTAAATGATCGTGGTGGGTCTATTTACTCTTGTAGGTTTTCGGTTATGCCTTATTTTTTTCCTGCTGGTTACCCCAACATTTATTATAGAACCTATATTTAGAGCGGTATAAAGATTTATCATTTACCAATGTGATCTGAAATTACCATTATTAGTTTTATTTTAATTTGTACATTTTAGTTGGTCTCCCAATACCATATTCTAAAGAGACAGAAACCATGCCTTCTTTTACTAAATATTCCAAATATCTCCACGTCGTAATTCTTGACATAGATAGTTCCTCCGAAATTTCCTTGCAAGATTTTGGTGATGTTTGCTCGTATAAATAATCGTTTATTAACTTCAAAGTCGGAAGGTGAACTCCCTTTGGAAGAAAAGAATTATTATTTATTTCCAAAAGCTCAAAACGAGAATCTAAATCAATTTGCTTTATTTGTTCTTCAGAATCTATTATTTTTTTTAGCCGGCTATAATTCAAAAGAGATTGTTTGAATCTTTTAAAACCAAAAGGTTTAATTAGGAAATCCACTGCTCCATAACGTAAGGCTTCCTGAACAGTTGCCGAATCCTTTGCTGCTGTAATAATTATTACGTCTAGAAGGAAATTGTGTTTTCGTATTGTTTTTAACAGATTTATCTCATTACCATTAGGCAAATAGATATCAAGTAGTATTAGATCTGGTGTATTCGTTTTTACTATTTCTAAAGCCTGTTCTTCAGTAAAGCAAGAACCAATTACTGTAAAAGGATGACCAATTTGTTTAACATAGCTTTTATTAAACTCTGCTACCATTGGATCATCTTCAATAATTAATACTTTAATTTTATTCACACTTCTCTCCCGCTTTCTTCTTGAATATTGGGAATGGGATTGTAACAATAAATGTAGTTTCATAGTCGTCAGATGTCAAAGATATAGTTCCCTTTGCCAGATTAACTTGAGTTTTAACATTGTATAGACCAAAACCCGAACCATTCGGTTTAGTCGTAAATCCTGCTTCAAATATTTTTTCGATATTTTCCTTCGGAATTGGATAGCCATTATCCCTAACTATTAGTTCGATCTTCTTTTCATCCTGTTTGATTGAGACAAAAACGCTTGAATTCTCCGGATGTTTTTCAACTGCCTCAAAAGCATTATCAATAAGGTTACCGAGTACGATTATCATAGAATTTTCATCGAAAACTTCCGGGAGTTCAAATAAGAAACTTTCTGAATCAATAATTAGGTTAACTTTTTTTTCCTCTGACTCACTAGCTTTTCCTAATAACAACTCTCTTACAGAAGTAATTTGTATATTATTTACTACGGAATTGATAAGGCTTTTCTCTTGTGCTAAACGGTCAACATACCTCTCTGCTTCTCTATAATGACCATGTTCCAAAAGACCATAAATAACATGAAGTTTATTTGAAAAATCATGTGTTTTAGCACGTAAAGCGTCAACTATTCTTTTTACACCAGTCAGTTCTTCTGCTAAGTCTTTAACCTCAGTTCTATTTCTTAGCGTTATTACAATTCCGAGGTGTTTATTATTCATAATCATCGGAGAAGTATTTGCTAAAAAGATTTCCCCGTTAATTAACAACTGCCTGTTATACTCCGGTTGCTTATTTTTAATAATATTATCAAATTTGTATTCTGGAATCAGTTGCATAAGGTTTTCGCCAATTATATTTGTATTATTGGGAAAAAGCGAAAGAGCCGCTTCATTAGCGATTTTTATATTATAGTCCTTATCAGTTGCTATGATAGCTTCTGTAACAGAATGTAATAGGCTTTCTTTTTCCAATAGAAGGGTAGCTATCTCAATAGGTTCCATTCCAAATATTCTTCTCTTAATACTACGAGACAACATTGTTGATAATGTAATAATAAGTATAATAGCTATTGGTACAGCTTTTGCAATGGAATTATAGAATTGAGATAATATGGTTTTAATATCTGGTTCCAAGAAAGCTACAACAACAACACCTTTTTGTCTATCGGAAGTATTCATAATAGGTGCAAAAGCTCTTATCGCACGACCAGTATCCCCTTCTAAAATTGTTGTGTATGTCTCTCCTTTAAGCGCTCTTCCTTTTTCCTTACCAATGATCTGTAACCCATAATTTGGGGGATACGGATCAATTAATGCTTTCCCATACATATCTAAAAAGACTACATGTGCACCCTTTCTTTCCCTTAAATCGTTAGCAATTGTCTGTAATAAATTCCTGTCAGGTAAAATTTGTGAAAAAGTGTTAATAACGCTAGCATTTTTGGATACTTGGGTAGCTATATCTATAGCTTCGCTTTCAATCCTTTTTTCCAATGTCTGGTTTACAGATAATTGAAGAAGCCAAATTGTGATAAATAACGGTATAAATCCAATAATTAACGCATATGTATATACTTCTTTTTGAAGAGTTAAACGTTTTTCCATCTTTAATTCCCCGATTTTAAGCATTGCGCTAAGCTATCAAAGTAGCAGGAAGCTTACTTGTTTGATCGTTTATCATGTTTTAATGCTAATCATGATTGCTTATCAGCACTCTATAGGTCAACACGCAAAGGAGGCATCTTTCATTTTACCTTCGAAATAGCGGGTAATATAGATCTTCCTTTGCTAAATGATTAGTTAATCTTCCGACGTCGGTGTCAGCATAGCTGTTATCAGCAACGAATCTAAATCTATTATAACACACCAAAACCTTTTATTAGACTATTCATAGGTTTGAAATCAATTATAAATTTTGGGTTATGGAGAATTATTATTTTGGAAGTACATAACTTTCAAATAGTATTATAACAAAAAATCAGGGTTCATTCAATCCCAAACCTAACAGGGCAACAGATTTTACTCTTCTATATACTGTTGTGTGTATTCAAACGATAAACTCAGAGGGCCTCGCCTCTCAATGCTTTTTGCTCAAAGAGTTATACTTTTTATTACTAGATAATATACAAGAATTGGAGTTAAAAGAGGTGTAGTTTCTCTTGCTAAGAAAATACTAAAGTAAAAACCCTAAAAACGAGTTCATAATCAATTATCTCCGATAGGATTTGGATGAGTTTACTTTGATTGACCGTGACGAAGTACCAGGATACTTCATTAATGCATAGTAACCAGGCTGACTTCGCTGTGGAGGCCAGATTTCCCAAGAACCCAATTTGCAAAAGTTATCTCGGAGTTCAACGCAGGCCAAAAGAAAAGAATTTTAATTGCCAAAAATCTTTGCGACCAAGCCCATTTTTATATTTGGGATGAACCGCAAAATATATAAATGTGTTGTCCCTCATACAGATCGAAATACTGTTATTCAAGTATCGTCCTACCCTATTTGTCGAGCATGACGGGGCTTTCTGCGAAAATATTGCTACCAAGATTATAAATATGTAAATTCTCTATCCTGCTACCCTCCGTTAAACATTAAAGCCCCTAAGACATTTAGACTTTTATTAGTAGAATTCCGGAATGATTTTATTTGCTTATCCAAATAATAAAGACAACTTTTTCAAGATCCTCAAACCCAGCTTACGGAATTTACCATCCAGCCTTTCGTTAGGCTGTTTTATCCGTTATACTTTTTTGCCTGCTCCAACTCTTCGATCCTCCTATGGAGGTCACTAAGGATCGAGCCATAGCAGGTAGCTATCCTTTCTTCCAACTCATAAATTCTCTTATTTAACTTAACTACAGAAAAAACAAGAAAAACAAGTAGTAAAAACGGGATAGACGATATTAAATATAACTAGGTTAACCCCTCCTTCACTCATAGTTTATCACTATTTTATTACGAGTTGTTTTAGCTTCGTAAAGGGCATTATCCGCATTCTCACTAAGATCCCCAAAAGGATAGTTTTGTCATTTTACCCTTTTGACTCAGGATATTTTCAAATGTTATTATTAGGGCAGATAATACAACAAATTACATTATTATGGGAGTGATTACTATCAAGCTTGTTTATAAAGGGAAAACCAAAGATGTCTTTGAATTGGAAAACGGCAATTATGTATTAAAATTTAAAGACGATGTAACCGGAGAAAATGGGGTATTTGATCCCGGTGCCAATCAAATTGGCCTTACGATGGAAGGTTCCGGTAAAGCCGGACTTCAACTGACGAAATTCTTCTTTGAAAAAATCAATGAGCAAGGGATACCCACCCATTTTATTGCCGCTAACCCCGACGAACTAACAATGACTGTGCAAAAAGCTGCCCCTTTCGGCAAAGGCTTGGAAGTCATCTGCCGTTATCGCGCCGTGGGCAGTTTCCTCCGCCGTTATGGCCTATATGCCGAAGATGGTCAGCCCTTGGATGCTTTAGTAGAGGTAACCCTGAAAGATGATAGCAGGAACGATCCTTTAATCACGGATGACGCTTTGGATATGCTAGGCATCCTATCCAAAGAAGAATATGGCATATTGCGGGATCTGACCAAGAAAATAGGCAATATCGTCAAAAATGAGCTGGCTAAAAAAGGGCTTGAGCTATACGATATAAAGTTTGAATTTGGCCGAGTGGGTGACGACCAACATATTGCCTTAATCGACGAAATATCCGGCGGAAATATGAGAGCTTATAAAGGCAGCTCACCTGTTAGCCCCTTAGAACTGGAAAAAATCATGCTAGCCAAGTAAAGAATTTATAACCAACTAATTTATAACCAACTAAAGATTTAAAGAACATGCATCATTTGAACACAAGCCATCTTCCAACGATCCAAAAGTCACCTCGTCCAATAAAGGATGGGGCTTTTTCTTTTTAACATTCTCAAAGGCTCTAGCAGCCACTTCATGGGACTGCCATTACCTTTATAGTTAAGTGCCTAAAAAAGCCCTTACTGCCGTGCGTAAGAGCTTTTATTCTCTAAGAGCTTTTATTTTCGTTATTCTTATCTTCTATATTTTGCTTTATTTTTTTTAAAAGCAACCCCCATAATTAGGCCCATCAAAAAGACTACAGCTACCCCTAAGGCCAGGGGAGCAAAATAACCCAATGTATTCCCAATTCTGCCCTGCAGCTTATCCCGGAAAGTAATCTTCTCCTTGGCATAAAGGGTAAAGGTTAAGTCTTCAGCGGGCAAACCCTCTAAGGAGGCCGTATAGATCCGCCCTCCAACGACCTGCTCCTTATCGACCTTCTCCTCACCGGCCTGTCCCTCAGCGGGGACAAAATCAATACTGCTCTTGACGACATAGGGGGCTGCCTCCGGCGTTAAAAGTGTGATCTTTAAATTCTCAAAGGAAGGCCAGTTCTGTGCAGGGTTTAGGAGATAGACAAAAGAATAAAGAGGGTTAACGGTTTGGGTCTTATCCATTGTCCCCGACGTGACATAACTGACGCTAACTTCTTGCGTGCTGCGGGCAGGAAATTCCACAGTGTAAACCAAGGTCAAAATCCGTTTGGCATACTCCTTAGACAGAAGTTCATGCTCAGATGCGTAGCCTAGATTCCAGTTAAAGACTTCATCCAGAGCCCGGGCATAGAGATTAGCTAATTGGTTAGGTGCCAGGAGGCCTGTGATAGTTTCCCAGGCGTTTTCTTCCGCAGAACCTGCACCGTTTAGGCTAGCCCCGGCCTTCGGCAGATAATCCAGCAGATAAGCTTGGACTTCCACTTCCTGCGTCAGGATCTCAGCGGTAAACAAATCTGTCTGCTCTTGTAACCCGCCGTCAGTATAGCCTTTAACAGTGAGTTCAATATCCTCACCCAAAACATAGATTTCCAAAGTCTGCTGCTCATCATACCATTCCGCAATGCGCACTTTATCTCCGTCCCGCTCGAAACGGCTGAAGCCGGTAGTAAGTATTTTGGTACGCTCCGGGTTAAAGCTAAAGTCAACAGCCAGATTGAGCCGCTCTGCGCTTGTCGGCTGCGCTTTAAGGGTATAAAGTTTGCCTTTTTGCGTAAGAGCAAAATTCTCAGGGGTATAGGGCTCAGCGGTAATGGTCTTGACAATATCGGCAAAATTAAGGCTTATTTGTTCCACCGGCTTGAAGCCACCGCCGCTTTTTACTTCTTCCCCAAGATAGATTTGGTAGGGAAGCTTTTCACCATCCGCACTAATGACAAGCTCTTGCGGACGCAGATTATTAAGGGCTTCGATCAAAGGAAAAGCCATCCGGACTGTTTGAGCGGAATTGGTAGGATTATGCATTTGGTAAGTCGCTTTGACTTTCCCGCTTAGGGCATAGCTTAGGCCCGATTTATCACGAAAATCAAAAACTAAATCTTCAGCTTCGACCATAACAGGAGAATCATCGTCTATCATCATAAGCTGGGATGATGGATAACCCTGCCAGAAGACCGGCGCAGAATTGGCCAAGGCCGTTTGGGGCAAGGCGCTGAGCAGAACAACCAGGACAAGTATTGCCGGTAATTTTTTCATGAGATCACCTCTTCCCAGGGCCTATTCTCCGTAAGGAGAGGTATCTCCTGCCGGAGCTGCAAAAAAACATTACTAAGCCGTTAGCACTAAATATTTTTTATTTGCATCACTTTTTTAACAGTTTGCTAATCTCTCAATAAAATATAGAAGAAACCTAAAAGAACCTGCTAAAGGGTGAAACGCTATGGCTTATTCGCTGGTCATCTCCTTAAGCAAAAGACAGCTCTCCCTCCTCAAAGACGGAAGCTTAATCAGGAATTATCCGGTTGCCATTGGCAAAAAACAAACGCCAACCCCAACGGGAACCTTTACCATCGTCAATAAAGCACGGCAACCGGGAGGCGCCTACGGAGCTTTTTGGCTGGGCTTAAGTCGGCCTCATTACGGCATCCATGGCACCAATAATCCTGCTTCCATCGGCAAAGCAATCTCTAATGGCTGTATCCGGATGTATAACAAAGATATCAAAGAACTGGCCGGTCTTATCCCGGTAGGTACAGCAGTACGCATCAGCCCGTAAAGACTTCAATGCCGGATCTCAACTTGGACATTTTACTTAACTCCATACTCTGCTTGAGGCCGGGGCAAGGCATCAGTCGCTAAGCTTTGCCAAACCCAGGAAAATCCCGTAATTCCCAGCAATTTTACAGGGCGGGGGCTTTATGGTTATGGTTTTTTATAAGGATAGGGAATTGTTTACTAGGTAATTGTTTGCGGTATAATAGGTTTAAGAATATGCCTAACCGGAGATTACCATGTACGACATTTTCGCCAAAATTGCCTTAAGCAAAATTGAAGAAGCAATTAAAAATGGTGAATTTGAGAATCTGCCCGGACAAGGCCAGCCGATCAATCTCGAATACCTGGCCGCTATCCCGCCGGAGAAGCGAGCCGCCTATACCGTACTTAAAAACTCCGGGGTTTTGCCGCAAGAGGCTCAACTCCTTAAAGAAATAGCCGGACTCAAAGAGAAGCTTAGTACTTGTCCGGAGGGAGTGACCAGGGAAACCCTGCAAAAAAAACTCCGGGAAACGGAGTTGAAATACAAGCTCCTGCTGGAAACCAGTAGGAAAAGGAAGAGATAAGTTTTTATTTATTATTTAAGCCCTTGCTAACCACAGAAGTCGGCAATTAATTAAGTTTTTGACAGCGATGGTAAATTATCCACGGTTTTAGAACATCAGGTTCTGAACGATCCAACAGTCAAATATAATAGAACTATTACTCGGAGTTAGTTCTTAAAAGCTTTCTTGACAATAAAGCACTTATTTGCTAATCAATGAAAACTCTGATTGCTGCCGGAAAGGACAATCCGATGAAAAAACTAATCCTTATCTTCTTACTAATAGCTATCGCGGGGGCCTTAACAGGGCTCTTCTTGGCTAATGACGGGGATCTGGAAAATATCTTGCCGGGGGGACTTCAGCCCGGCGAAGATGCGCAGCAAAGCCATACTTCCGGTTCAGAACTGGAGCAGCCCCCCGAAGATGCCTTTGCCATCCGCGGGATTGTTGAAGGCTTCTACGGCACTCCCTGGACCTTTGCCCAAAGGAAAGATATGCTTTCTTTTATGGAAGCCAATCATTTTAACACTTATGTCTATGCTCCGAAAGACGACCCCTACCAGCGTACTAACTGGTGGGAGCTATATCCTACCGCCGAATTTGCGGAACTTAGGGAGCTGGTAGCCAATAGCAAAGATAAAAATATTAATTTTGTCTACTCCCTATCCCCCGGAATTCCTCAGCCCTTGTCAGGCCAAAAGCTTACTCAGAACACGATCGATAATTCCCTTACTTTCACCTCCGAAGCAGACTTCGCCAAGCTTTTAGCTAAAATCCGCCAGGTGAGTTCCGCCGGAGTCAATACTTTTATGCTTTCTTTTGATGACGTGGAACGCTTCCTTAAAAACGAAGACAAAGCCGTTTACGGCGATAATTACCCAAAAGCCCACATCGACCTGGCTAACAAACTCCTGCGGGAAGGACGAAAGGACAATCCTGATTTTCAGCTCTGGTTTGCCCCCACTGCTTACTATGGCTTAAAAGATAATGCCTATTGGCAAGAATTAAGAGCAAACCTCCACCCGGAAATTAAAGTTATCTGGACCGGCTCCTGGGTTTTGGCCAAAGAGATTACCACTGAGGAAGTCAAACAAGTGGAAACATTGCTGGGCCGCCGGCCTTTGATCTGGGATAATTATCCGGTCAATGATTATACCTATGCCGTAGACCAAAAACCACGCCTGCTTCTGGGGCCTGTGGAGCACCGCTCCCCGGACTTAAGCAAGCACACCGAGGGGATTATAGCCAACCCCATGATCCAGCCGGAAGCATCGAAGATCCCTTTAGCCACCATAGGCGAATACCTCTGGCATCCCCTTGCTTACAGCCCGGAAGAGGCTTGGCTTAAGGCCGTTCAGACCGCTGCTCAAGCTCCCCAAGGTGAGTACCAAGCCCTCTGGAAGTTTTGTACTTATTCGGCAGCCAGTATTCTAACGGATAATTGGAGTAAATCGGGTTTTTCTTCCCTTGCCGAATCTTTTTGGCTGGAATATAACCCGGAGCGGACTTCAAATTCAGAAGAAAAGCTAAAAGAGGAACTCCGCCTGCTTGCTCAATTGCCCCTGCAAATTGAGCAAACAGTACCTAATAAAGCCCTCGTCCAGGAAATCAACCCTTGGCTGGAAAAACTTGCTCTGGCAGGAGAGACCGGCCTAAAAGCCTTGGAATATTTAAAGCTGCCCAGGACCGACCCGGCTAAAGCAATGATGCGCGGACAGTTGGAACAAAAACTGGCAGCTTTAAAAGCCAACCCTATATATATTGGCGCGGAAATAATACTTTTTATTGAAACATGCTCGCAAATCCAAATTTAACCTATTAACAAATTTCGTCCAATTGATTATATTATAGGTAACAACTTCGCGCTTTTTCGGGAGGGTATGTTATGCTGGCTGCAGCCATTATTTTAATTATCTGTATAGTTTTTGTTACCGCATATTTATTGGCCAAAGAGGCCAAATCGGCCAAAACCAGAAAAAATTTCGGCAAAATTATGGCTGTAGCGCTTCTCTCCATTATTGCTATAGTCATTTATGTCAGCTATAGTTTCTTGAAATAAGCACCTTCCTTAACAATAAACTTATTATCTATCAAAACAAAAGTAAAAAGCATGAAGCGCTCCAAATTTAGCTTCATGCTTTTTTATTGCGAGTCGCCACTCCTTGCCCTCCATGGCATCGCAAAATTAAGCAAAATTTTTAGTCTACAGCTTCAAACTGGTCTTTACCGGCCCCGCAAACCGGGCAAACCCAGTCATCCGGAAGGTCTTCAAAAGGTGTTCCAGGGGCAATGCCGGAATCCGGATCTCCTTCGGCCGGATCATAAATATAGCCACAGAGAAGACATTCATACTTAGTCATTGATTAATCCTCCTTAACTTTTATTTAGAGGCTAGATTATTTTACCAAGATTATAAAGGAATAATGTTTTTAATTCAAGGACATTAGTTACTTTTCTAGTTTAATCTTTCTGTAGATAATAACAGCTTGTCCTTTAGTTCAGGAATACTCTCCCACTTTTAAAGATTTAAGAATACTTTCTAACCTTAAAAAATTGGGAATACTATCTGGTTTTTGAAGATATTTATTTTAACAAAGGAGGGATAGGCCGTGAAGACTTTCAGACCGAAAGCGCCAAGGACAATATCAATAAAAAGTGCAATGTTCTTCATTATCACCGCTCTCCTCATCCAGTACCTCTGGTTGGAAGGCCCGGTTATTGCGGCTAAAGCCAAGGGTTATTCGCAGTATGCTTTCCCTGCTATGTCTTCCTCCTGGAATCTTAAAGAGTACCGGCTGGTCAATTACTCGGTAAGGCTCGAAGTTCCGGAAAATACGGAATTAATAGTTACTCCCGACCAAGGCCAGGAAATGCAATTCAATATCTATTTTTCAAATGAACCTTTGGCTTTCCGAGGTTATCTTCAGCTCTGGCAAATCGGAGACTTAGAGTCTTTCCTTAAAGACAGCAAAGCTCTAAGTCCTTTTGATTTCATTTATTATGAGTTGAGCGGCATAGGACAAAACCTGAAAGACGGTTTTAAAGCTGAATGGACGGCTGATTTCGGCGAAAGCTGGATAAGCGGCCGCGAATACTGGCTAAGGCTGGAGAACACCACAGTAGTACGCCTTTCTTTTTTCACTGACACCAAAGACTTTCCGGAAGGGTTAAGTCCTGTAATCCAAAAAATGATTGATTCTTTAGTTGTTACGGAAGCTCCTTAAAGCCCTGGTAGCCGTACAGACTTCCACTATCCTTTTAGCTAAAACTTCAGCCCGCCGCAAAGCAAAAGAATCTTCAGCTGCCGGCTTTTCCGCACAAATACCGTGATGACCGCAATCATCGGCATAATACCCGTCTCCGATAATAATCATCCCATGGACTAACATAATATCGTGCAAAGCTTTTAATGTAGTCTCTTGTCCGCCGTATTTCGAACCACCAACAGTTACCCCGGCGGCGACAGTATTATAAAGGCCTTTCTCCCCCCTCAATTTGCGGGTTTTGTCAAAAAAGGCTTTGAGCTGGCCGGAAACGCTGCCGAAATAAACCGGACTGCCAATAATAATCCCATCCGCTTTTTTAAGCAATTCATAAGCCGCTTCCAAATCCGTATCCCGAAAACACTGTCCGGAACACGGGCTGGAGCAAGCCCTGCAAAAAGGGTCTTTAGCGCTTTTTATGATCTCCGGTATTTCCAGGATCTTTGTTTCAGCGCCCAAGCCACTCGTGGTAGCGAGTACTTTCTCCAAAAGGAGCTTAGTATTGCCTTTTTTGTTAGGACTACCGTTCAAACCAATGATGAGCATGGCTTCACCCCATTAAAAAATAATTTACCAGGAAAATCAAGCTATATTCTAAAAGCCTTCTGCCAAAGACGTTCTGCTGCTGTCATCATTCTACATAGAAGGCCAATTTCCTCTATTTCCTTAATTTAATGATCTCAAGGATGCCTTTGCCGCAGCTATTTATTCCCCCTATTATATGCTCAAACCAATAAAAACGGGAAAAAGTCAAGGCCATTATTTCAGTTAACAAAGCATCATTTCAGTTAATAAAATGACACAACTCAAATGAAGAAGAGGCTGTGACTTTTAGTCACAACCTCTTCTTTCAACAGCTCAGGTTTACCTCAAATATATTTTTCTCTAAATTTAAATTAAAACTTGTAAACTATGAGATTTATTTAAGAATTTATTTGGCGGCTGCCGCCATGGAACCTTTAGCATAAGACTCGGCCAGAAGCTGCATAACATGGACAACTTCATGATCTAAGCCGGCATTAACCACTCCGCTGTGAAGCTGCAGCCTGCAGGCCGGGCAGGCCGTAGCAACCGTATCAGTTTTGGTACCGGCAATATCGGCGATTTTCTTAGACCCGATTTTTTCGGACAGATCAGGATGAACAATACTGAAGGATCCGGCCATACCACAACAACGGCCTGGATCTTTCATTTCCACCAGCTCTATGCCTGGGATGCTCTTTAAAATTTCCCGCGGTTCCTTGTTAATCTTCTGTCCCCGGTTCAGGTGGCAGGGGTCGTGATAAGTGACTTTTCTTTCCACTCTACCCAGGCCTTCTTTTTTAAAGGGCACTACTTTGACCAGGAACTCGTTAATATCATAGGCTTTAGCGGCCCATTTGTCAGCCAATTTCTTATATTCAGGCTCATCTTCCAAGAGCTCGCTGTAAACATGTTTCCAGGCAGTCCCGCCAGATGAACAGGATACTATCACCGCATCGGCGCCCATTTCTTCAAAAGCCTTGAGGTTGCGCTTAGCCAGGGCTTTGGCACTGGGAACATCACCATTAACAGAAGCCGGGATTCCGCAGCAGCCTTGATCCGGCGGGATAACCACTTCAACATCGTTAACTTTTAGGACATCTACCACTGCCTTACCCATATCGGTATAGAAGTAATTGATCATACAGCCGGTAAAGAAGGCCACTCTCATCTTAGGTTTATCGACTTTTATCACCGTAGGATATTGAGAGCGGAAAGGTTTGGCCGCTAGGTTAGGAAAGACTTTTTCCTTACCCAAACCAATATTGAAACGCATCCTGGCACCATAGTGTTTGCCTTCAATCCTCTTCAGGGCTACACCCTGGAATTTGCTGCCGACCTTCATGCCAAAATCAAACAAGCGCTGCAGCTTTAAGGTTCTGAAAATAACCTTCTTGATTGGGTGCAGGCCCCGCCTCCGAACTGCTTCCGCCCGGGCAGCCAGGACAATTTTATCGGAAGGTACGGCATTCGGGCAGTTAGCCACACAGGCCATACAGGTTGTACAGAGAGAAAAACGTTCAGCCATCCCTTCCGTTAATTCCGCTTTACCATCTAGGAGAACTTCAACCAGACTGTTTTTTCCGCGGGCAACAGCTACTTCATAAAGCATTTCCTTGAAGATAGGACAAACCGCCTGGCAATTCCCGCATTTGGTACAGTTGAGAACATATTCACTAACCGCATCTAGGGAAGTATAAATTGACATATTTTACTCCTCCCTTAGCACCATTTTCCCAGGATTCAAGACATAATTGGGATCAAGGGCTTCCTTAATGCGGCGGATAACTCGCACTCCAGCTTCCCCGAATTCTAACGGCAAATACCTTACTTTACCAATCCCAATACCGTGTTCACCGGACAAGGTACCACCCAATCCAATGGCGGCATGGAATATTTCATCAACAGCTTTATGCATTCTTTGTACTTCATCTTCATCACGGGGATCGATAACAATAGTTGGATGCAAATTGCCGTCACCGGCATGGCCGTAAGTCCCAATTAACAAGTTATACTTCTCGGCAATTTTACGAATTTCTTTGATAATATCCGGAATTTTGCTCCGAGGCACGGTGGCATCCTCCAAGACGAGAGCCGGTTTGACCTGGGCTAGGGAGGGCAAAGCATTACGCCGGGCAAACCATATTTTGTCCCTTTCTTCATCTGTCTTGGCTACCTTAATATCGACAGCTCCATTGTCCCTGCAGACCTTTTCTACGATAGGCGCTTCTCTTTCCACAACTTCCTTATAACCGTCAACTTCGATAAGGAGAACTGCTTCAGCGTCAGTGGGCAGCCCGGCATGGGTAAAGTTTTCAACAGTTCCAATGGTAACCTTATCTAAAATTTCCAGAGTAGCCGGAATAACTTTATGCCGGATAATATCGGAAATAGCATTGCCGGCTTTATCCAAGTCATCAAAAACAGCCAAAAGGCTCTTTTTAGCTTCAGGGATGGGAGTCAACTTCACTAAAATTTTAGTAATAATACCTAAGGTCCCTTCTGCTCCGGTGAAAAGTGCCGTGAGGTCATAACCGGAAACGTTTTTAACGGTCTTGCCGCCCCATTTAATGACCTCGCCGGAGCCAAGCACAACTTCCAGCCCCATAACGTAATGTTTGGTAACACCGTATTTCAAACCTTTTAATCCTCCGGAACATTCAGAAACCGATCCACCCATGGTGGCTGTAGAAACTGTTCCGGGATCCGGCGGATACATTAAACCATGTTTCATGGCCTCATCATTTAAAGCCTGGATGACAACACCCGGCTGGACGGTGGCAACCAGGTTATCGGTATCCAGCTCCAGAATTTTGTTCATCTTCCAGGTAGTTAAGACAATCCCTTTCTGTAAGGGGATTGCTCCGCCGCTCAAGTTAGTGCCAGAGCCCCGAGGATAAATAGGCAGCTTGTAACGGTTGGCAATTTTCACAACCTCTACTACGTCTTCCGTCGAGGTAGGGGTTACGACAACATCCGGTTCCTGCCGAGGAACCGCAGCTGTTGCATCGTAAGAATAGGCAATGAGGTCCTCTCTGTCACTCAAAACCTTATCCTTACCCAATGCCTTGATTAGTTCATTAAGAACTTCTTGGTTGAACATAAGTTTACCATCCTCCCAATATTTGGATTATAATCCTTAGGGCACTCCTGCTGCCAAGTCTCTTCCAGCAAAGAAACATTTCCCCAGCGCCCATAAAAAACGCGATCTAGTGGCCTGACCATCAGACATAAGATGAATAATTCTAGTTCATATTATATCTTTAAGACCGTTAATTTGTAAATATATTTACGTAATAATTTGTCAGAAAAAACGCAATTTTTTAATAATTGATGAGAATTTTTTCCTTTTCGATAAGATTTTCTTTTGAACTAAACCTCGATTTCCCGCAGCTTTTTTAGCTCTTTTTCTATTTTCACAAGGTGTTCATACATTAGCTGACGAGCTTTAGCGTTATCTTCAGCCGCTATAGCCAAGTAGATTTCTTTATGCTCTTCAAACAACCTTTCGGTTGAGCCTGAATGGAGCCAAAGCGCCCGGGTAACGTGCAAAGTCTGGCTAATAATTTCCTGCACGGTATTCATTAAACGGTCTAAGAGAGGGTTTTTGCTGGCTTTCGCAATGGATAAATGAAAAGATAGATCAATATTTTCGCTGTTTTTAGCTTCAGGTAAATCTTTTTCCATTTTTTCAATCAAGGAAAGCATTGCTTCCAAATCTTCCTGGTCTCTTCTCTGAGCAGCCAAATCGGCTGCTTCGATTTCTAAAGCTTTACGCACTTCCAATATGTTTTGTAATTGGTTTTTTTCCAGCAAGAAAATAAAACTCAAAGGTTCTATAACCGCATTGGATGGGGATTTCTTAACGAAAATACCTTCACCCTGGCGTATCTCCAAAATTCCAGTCAGGCTCAAAGCTGAAAGCGCCTCTCGCACCGAAGTCCGGCTAACTTGAAATTTATCGGCTAACTCCATTTCCGTCGGCAATTTATCTCCGGGATTAAGATGCCCTTGGATAATGAAGGTCTTAATTTGTTCAAGAATTATTTCAGTTGTTCTGCGACTCTTAATAGGTTTTATTTCCATAATTATCATCCTTTCTATCCTAAAAACTCAGCTTGGCTTAAGCACCACAACCGCCAACCGGCTTTGAATTCAATCATCTTAATTGTCTGACATCCTACATTAATTATAGCATTAAACATTTGTTTTCTGAACGTTTTTGTAATTTTTTGTATTTTTTAATTGCAGTCTCTCCTGTACTATTGTAATTCTTGGATAAAGTTGGCCTTCCTAAGACAAACTAATGGAAAAAAGAGCAAGAGGTGATAGCATGCTTTCCCGCTTTCGCCCCTGGATTGTCTTGACAACAGTATTAATTATCCTGACAATTTGTACCTCTTCGGTCAGCAATGCTGCACTCGGTGACCGAATCTTAGCCAGAGGCTCAAGGGGGCCCGAAGTTACAGAACTGCAAAAAAGGTTGCAGATGCTGGGCTATGTTGTAGGGCCAATCGACGGTATCTATGGTCGTCAGACCGAAGCCGGGGTCCGCTTGTTTCAAAAAGAACACGGCTTGGCTGTGGACGGCATAGCAGGACCCCGGACAATTAGCGAATTGAAAAGGTTAACAGGGCAAAGTGTTACTACCGGCGGAAAGTCCGTAGGCTATAAAAGTTCGGATATTGATTTGCTAGCCAGATTAGTCAGTGCCGAAGCCAAGGGAGAGCCCTACCGCGGCCAGGTAGCAGTTGCCGCAGTAGTTTTGAACCGAATTAAAAGCTCTCAATTCCCTAATACCATCCCCGATGTGATTTATCAACCTGGAGCTTTTTCACCGGTTGCCAATGGAGAAATATGGAAAAATCCGGTTTCTTCGGCAATTCAAGCTACTTATGAAGCTTTAAACGGTACTGATCCTTCCTACGGAGCCCTTTTCTTTTTTAACCCCGCCAAGACAACCAATAAATATATTTGGTCCCGCCCACAAATAGTTAAAATCGGCAACCATATTTTTTGCCGTTAGGGAGGTTAAATAATGACTTCGAAATTTTGGTTAAGGGCCTTAGGTGTGTTTCTCACCCTTTCCCTTCTCTGGGGAGTGAGTGAATACCGGCGAGCTGAAGAGCTAAAAATCGCTACCGAAAACCAGTATCGGCGTTCCCTGGCCGACTTTGTAACACAGCTAGACTCTCTGGAAACAAACCTGGCCAAAAGCCGGGCGGCCGGGACTCCAACCCAGCAAATATATTACTTAAGCCAGTCTTCCCAGCAAAGCAATACCGCTCTTAAAGACCTTTCTCTTCTGCCGGCCAAAGAGTACGGTTTAGCCTATGTGGATCAATTTCTCAACCAAATCGGGGAATTAACCAGTATTTTAACTCAAAAAATCGCCAAAGGTGAGGATCTTAATAACGATGAGGAACAAACCTTGGCCATGATGCACGACCGCCTGCTCACAATTAACCGTGACGTTCAAGAATTTTATGTGGATCTTAATACGGAAAATATTGCCTGGTTGGATAAGCCCTCGGGTCAAGCTTCCTGGAACTTCCGTAGCCCTTCTGTAGTACCTACGGCTGCTCAAGGGGAAGAAGAGCCAAATAAGCCGACATCGGTCAGGTCAAGCCTGGAACAATTGGATGCTTCCCTGCAAAAACTGCCGCCTTTTACTTACAGCGGCCAGACGGACACCCACACTGTCCCGGAACCCCTGGGATTGCCAAAAACAACGGTAACTGAAGAAGAAGCCAAAGATATAGCCACCGACTTCCTCAAAACCATCGGCTATGATAATCCAAAGCCCCAAGCCGCAGGTACCTCCAGTGGTCCTTTGGGCGGATATATCTTTGAGTTTGAAGGGGTTACGGTAGATGTCTGTAAAAAAGGAGGAGTAGTGACCCTATTCCGGGACGAGCGCCCCTTGGGGTTGCAAAAATTATCAGTAGAGCAAACAGTAGCACAGGCTATGAAAACCCTTAAAGCTTTAGGGTGGAATGAGTTTGTCAAAACTTCAACTGAAGATTTCGGCGCTTACATTCTGTTAGAGGCAGTCAGCGAAGAACAGGATGTAAGAATTTATCCCGACAAAATAAGACTCACTGTCGGCCGGGATAATGGCCAAATAACAGCCTATGACTCTACTCCCTACTGGCTTTATCATCATGACCGGACCTTAAAACCCAAGCTCACTCCGGCTGAAGCTAAGAAAAAACTACGTTCAAATTTTGTAATTAAAGAAAGCCGCCTGGCGGTAATTTCCTTACCCGGCTGGGAAGAAGCTTTTTGTTATGAATTCCGCGGCAATATTAATGACGAAGATTTCTTAATCTATATCAATGCCCAAGATGGGACAGAAGAAAAAATTCAAAGGATAATCCGGACCCCCCGCGGGGAATTCCTCCAGTAGCTTTTTGTTTAGCCAAAGCTTTTTGCTTCCAACCCTTTTTTAAGACAACACCTTGTTTCGGCGGAAGCCGCCTTGGTAACTTGAAAGGCTTGTGGCCTAATACCATTATGTTGGGAAAGGCCACAGCTTTTCTTTTAATTATTATAAAATTCATAGTATAATAAATTTATATTAGTATTTAATCAAGCTATGTAAGGAGGAGTGGGAATTGTTCCAAAAATGGCTTGATTCGATTACAAAATGCGCGCTTTTTGAAGATATACCTACTGAGCAGTTGCTTGGTGTTCTGCAATGTATGAACCTCAAAGTAAATGAGTATCGTAAAGACGACTATCTTACCCTGGCCGGTGATACCTTTACCGAGATCGGGATTATCCTTCAAGGGACAGTGGCTTTAACCAAGGAAACCGCTTCCGGCGGCAGGGTTATCATCGGTCTTTTAGGCCCGGGTGAGATGTTTGGGGAAATGGCCGCTTATTCCGGGCAAAAATTTTGGCCGTTGACGGTTATAGCTAAAACTAATTGTACTGTAATGTTTTTTTCCCAAGATAAAATAGTAGGCTGCTGTGATAAGGTTTGCTCCTCCCATAAAAAGCTAATTATGAATATGCTCAAAGTTTTAGCTAAGAGAGCCCTGATGCTCAACAGGAAAGTGGAATACCTCTCTATTAAAAGCCTGCGGGGCAAAATCTGCAGTTATCTTTTGGAGGAGTACAATAAAAACGGGCGTACCACTTTCCAGTTAGACCTCAATCGTAACGAGTTGGCAGACTTCATTAATGTCAGCCGCCCTTCCCTCTCCCGGGAGCTTGGCAAGATGCGCGATGAAGGCCTCATTGATTTTCACAGCACAGCCATTAAAATTAAGGATTTTGCAGCCTTGCAAGAACAATGTGAATAATTAAGGCAAAAGGGCAAATAATAAGCATGTAATAATAAAGCCTTGCTTTGTCCATATAAGAGTTATTTATTTGTTCTTGAAAAATGAATACAAGGGAGCATAAGCATGAACAAAGACCATTTTGCTAAATCATTCGGGTTTGTTGACTATGAAGAAATGGTTGACAACAGTACCACTGTTTTTCGGGACAAGGATGTCTCCTGGAGTATTGCCAAGCTGCCCCACGGTAAATACTTGACCTGGGACGACGCGGAAATTGCCGATGACCGGGTGGAAGTATTCTTCACTAGAGAGGAAGCTGAAGAATATTTAAGCGTTTTAAGAAATAAAGCCAAAGCAGAGAAAAAATTGCCCATTAATTAGAATTTGCTATTTGGTTTTAATCTATCTTTTTAAGTGAAAATTTAATCCATCTTTTATACTAAAATAAAAATTTTAAATAAATATTTTAGATAAATATCTTAGAGAATATTTAGATAGAGATTCTAAAATATAAAGATTCCAAAATATAAAAAGAATAAATATTAATAAAAATATAATAAATATTTTAAATATAAAATAAAAATCCGCAAAGCAAATTCAGCCTGAAATTGTAAACTATAAATATTTTGAATAATTAGAGCATTTTTATTTTTTAATCTTTAACATTTTATCTTGCCTTAATTTCTGTTCCTGGGTATACTTATCTTGTGTCAAGGGGAGTAGCTTAATCTTAAAGTCGTCATTCCGGACCAAATCCCGGCTTTAAGGCAACTTTAGAAAACACTTTAGTTGTTAGCAAGACCTTCGCCGTTTGGTAAGGTCTTTTTATTTTTCTTTATCAAGCCATTACATAACAGAAAGGAAAGGAAAGAAACATGGAAATTCTCGGACTGTCTATCGCCCAATTTTTCACAGCACTATTTTCTATCGTGATGATTGACTTGGTACTCGCCGGTGACAATGCTATCGTTATTGGTTTGGCCTGCCGCAATCTGCCTAAGAATGTCCAACTTAAAGGGATTGTTTTGGGAACTGCCGGAGCGATTGTTCTCCGTATCTTGGCTACTCTCGCTGTCGTTTGGCTCCTGCAGATTCAAGGGCTTATGCTCGGAGGAGGCCTCCTCTTAATATGGATTGCTTATAAATTATTAACGAAAAAAGATGACCATGAAAATATTGAAGCTAAAGATTCTTTGCTCGCCGCTGTTGTCACCATCATTGTTGCCGATGCCGTTATGGGTCTGGATAATGTCCTCGCTGTAGCCGGTGCTTCCCACGGAAGTTATTTGATGGTTGTTTTAGGTTTAATTATCAGTATCCCCATCATGGTATTTGGCAGCACACTCATTATTAAGCTTATGGACCGTTTCCCCATTATTATCGACATCGGGGCGGGTATTATAGCCTATACTGCCGGTAAAATGATAACCGAGGAACCTTTCCTCCACAACATTTTTGCCTCACCGCTTTGGAAATACTCTTTAATAGTATTAATTGTCGCCGGGGTTCTTTTAGCCGGAAGATTTAAAAAGCAAAGCCTTCCCAGGTCTTCCATAGCTAAATAGTTGTCGCCGCAATCCTATCCTAACCGGGGAAACTAAAAAACTTAATTAAAAAGCATTGATTAAATTAAAAAATTAAAAACCTTAGTAAAAATAAACTTACTATAAAACTTGCTTGAGAGATTTAAAAACCAAGGGGGTTGGAATCCCAGCCAGCCTTTAAGCTGTCCGGGAACCTTCCCACTTTGGTTTGGGCCTTTTAAGGTCATGCCCAGGACTTTCTACTGCAACCTTCTTTGCAATGAGCCACTTCTCTTAACATCCAATGCTTTGTAAACATTTCTACACCCCCCATCAATTTATCTATATGCCCTTTCCCTAGAAGGAATGCAAAAATCCCCCCAGCAGAAGTAGCAAATGATGCTTCGAGGGTTATAAATATCTCAAAACAAGCTAAAGCTATAGCTAGTTACTGATATTTTATTCAATTACCAGTTGAAAACTAACAAAAAAGGAGACTTTAAGCAATGTCCGCTTTTAATGAAATAGGCCTTAGCGAACCTCTTCTTAAAGCCATTTCTGAAATGGGTTTTGAAGAAATGACACCTATCCAGGAAAAAGCAATTCCTCTTGCTTTGGCAGGCCGGGATCTTATTGGCCAAGCCCAAACCGGGACCGGGAAAACTGCAGCTTTTGGCATTCCCATGATTGAGAGATTAACACCGGAAGGGGGAAATATTAAAGGGCTGGTTGTCACCCCGACCAGAGAACTGGCTATTCAGGTAGCCGAGGAATTAAATAGGATCGGCCACTTTAAAGGTATCCGGGCTTTACCGGTATATGGCGGCCAGGATATTGAACGCCAAATCCGAGCCTTGAAAAACCGTCCGCAAATTATTGTCGGTACCCCGGGTCGTTTGATGGATCATATGCGGCGTAAGACAATCCGCCTGCAAAATATTGAGATTGCTGTCCTGGATGAAGCGGATGAGATGCTGAGCATGGGGTTTATAGAAGATATCGAAAGCATCCTACTAGAGGTCCCTCCCCAGCGCCAAACTATGCTTTTTTCCGCTACCATGCCCAAGCCCATCCAAGAACTGGCTCAGCGCTTTTTGCAAAACCCTGAGTTTGTAGGAATTCAAGCCAAGGAAATGACAGTCCCCCAGATCGAACAATATTATGTCGAAGTCCAGGAAAAGCAAAAGTTTGATATCCTTTGCCGATTGTTAGATATTCATTCGCCTGAACTGGCCATAGTTTTTGGCCGGACCAAAAGACGAGTTGAAGAATTATTCGAAGCTTTGAGTAAAAGGGGCTACTCGGCGGAAGGTATCCACGGCGACTTGACCCAAGCCAGACGTGATACCGTCATGAGGCACTTTAAAGAAGGGCTGACCGATATCCTGGTGGCGACTGATGTTGCCGCCCGGGGATTGGATATCAGCGGAGTTACCCATGTCTATAATTTTGATATCCCTCAAGATCCGGAAAGCTACGTCCACCGTATTGGGCGCACCGGGCGGGCCGGAAAAACGGGTTTAGCCATTACCCTGGTCACACCCAGAGAAATAGGCCATTTAAGGCTAATTGAACAAGTGACCAAAAGAAGGATTTCCCGCAAACCTTTACCGACCTTAAGCGATGCTTTGGCCGGCCAGCAACGCTTGACCATAGATAAAATTATTAAAACTGTGGAAGAAAATGATATCAGCAAATACAAAGAAATTGCGGAACAACTTTTAGAAACTTACGATTCTCTTACTGTCTTGTCGGCTGCTCTCAAACTACTGACCAAAGAACCAAACACAACGCCTATTCAACTAACTGAGGAATCACCGCTGAGAGGCAGGCAGCCTCGCCGGGACAGGTTTAGTGAGCGCCGCTATGAACAGCCGCGCCGGGATAGAATTAATGAGCCCCGCCGCGACAGGTTTGACCCAGGACGCAGAGACAGGTTCGAGCACATTGGCTCGAACCGCAAACGCGAGAATATATACAGCACCCGCTATTCCAACAGATAAACCATTTGGCGATCTGCATTTGGCGGGACATCAGCCATGAAGCTTCGGGTAAATTTGAACTTTCTTTGTATTTATTCTTGTGTGGTTGTATTCGGAAACACAAATAAGCCTGCCCCAAAAAGGGTGGGCTTATTTATTGATCTTCTCGTCTGCTACAGGAAAACAATAAATGAGGAAATAAGAATCAAATGGCGGATAAAGTTATTTGAAAGACAATAAGCCAAAAAGTATACAGAATTTTCTGCCAAGTGATCTATCAATTAAATTTGCATTGTACTAAAATAATAGAAGAAAAACTCTTAGAGGGATTTTTATGAATATTCTGGCTATGTTAATACAATTTTTGGGTGGTCTGGGACTATTCTTTTATGCTATAAACACATTATCTGATTCCCTCCAGAAATTGGCAGCTAATAAAATAAGAAATATTTTATTTACCTTAACAAAAAAAACCTGGCTTGCCACTTTATTCGGGATTGTAATGACCTTAGCCCTACAAAGCAGTGCTACATCAACCGTAATGGTTGTGGAATTTGTGGACGCCGGGTTTATGTCCTTAAGTCAGGGGCTTAATGTTTCACTGGGGGCATCCCTTGGAACCTATATCGTTATTAAGTTAATTTCCCTTCCTATTTTCGGTATTGCCCAAGGTTTGATCTTCTGCGGATTTATACTGTATTTTATACTGAAAAGAAATAAGTTTAAAACCATTGGGCAATGTCTGATAAGTTTCGGTCTTATGTTTGTTGGAATGACATTTATGTCTAATGCCTTTGCTCCCTTAAAAGACATGCCCGAAATTTACGACTTACTTCATCAATTCGGTTCTATCCCGATTCTGGGAATAGTAGCGGGTTGCGTTCTGACTGCTTTAATGCAGAGCAGTTCTATATTTCTGGCAATTATGATATCTTTGTCAGTGCATGGACTACTCTCCCTGGAATCAATTATTGCCCTCGTAATGGGGGCTCACATCGGTGGCACTTTAACAACTTTGATTTCGTCCCTGGGAGCTGAAAAGATTGACGCCAAAAGAGTTGCCATAGCCAATACCCTCATTAGGATAGTGACTACAATCTTGATGTTACCCTTCTTTTCCGAATTTGCTCAAGTAGTAAAATTCTTTTCAAATGATTTGCCCGGGCAAGTTGCCAATGCCTATTTATTCTCTACAATTTTGATGGCTATCCTCTTTTTACCAATCAACAAATTCATAGCTATGGCCCTTATTAAATTCATTAAAGCCAAGGCTGAACCGGACGCAGCCTTAAAACTAAAGTATATTGATTCAGGATCTCTGAATGTCCCCGCAGTAGCCCTTAATCAGGCCTTCAGAGAGGTCCGCTGGATGGGGCAGGAGATATTGGAGCTAATGTTTGAAATCATTCCCCGTCTTCTACTCAGTCGAAATAGTGACTGGATTAAGGTGATAGAAGATACGGAGAATAAAATCGACTGGCATTATATAGAATTAAGTAAATTTATAGCAAATTTATTGAACCAAGAACTTAGTCAGGAACAAATTATCCAAGCCCAGAACATTCAATTAATAGCAAAGGAATGGGAACAAATTGCGGACAGGCACATTATGCTTGCCCGGAAAATTAGTAAAATTAACACGAGCAATATCCCCTTTACTGAAGAAGATATTGACTCTTTATATGATCTTTATACTGTTACATCTAATATATTCCTAAAACTCCTAAGGGGATTCGAACAACGTGACAAGACTATAATTGAAGAAATTACGACTGATAGAAAGGAAATATGCTCATTGCATAATGACCTGAAAGTTAAAATAATATCAAAAAATGTCAACGGTCTTGCCGAAAATAAAAACATTATTCTTGATCTGGAAAACTCCATTTTCCGTATTGGAGAACATATAGAAAATATTGCTTTACTGCTTTCTTATTAGAGCCAAAAGTTCTTTTGCTATTGGAACCGGATACAACCCCTGTCCACTTAACTGCAGAATCACTCCTCAGGAGCAAGCAAACCTCCAGAGAAAAGTATAGTGAGCGACGGCACGACCGGGCCCGCAGTGATAGGTTTAGTGAACTTCGTCGTAGCAGGTTTTCTAACTGATAATATTTTCATAGGTCTTTAAAAAACTAATCCAACTGAAGGCAAATATGGTATTTTCTTTGTCTTTACACTTAAAAGCTAAATGCTATAATAACACTAACCTACCTTGCGCGTGAGTTTTCTAAAGTTTTGATCCTATTATAATTTAGGGAACCGAAGTAATTGTTTTGAGTACGCCAAGCCTTGATCTGGCTTCACAAGCAAAGAAGGAAGGCGGAAAAAACATTCAGGTTCCCACCTTGCGAGAGCAGGGTCATGAAACTTGGAACCTTACGGCTAGGCGGGAGCTCTAGAATTAAAGTTTAATAAATAATTATAGTGATGAATAATGTAGGGCTTTCCTTTTTAACTCCCTTGTTGTTAAGTTAATAGGAAAGCCCTCTTTTTTATTCTTTTTTATTAATAATTCTGACCTTAATTACTTTTGTCTTTATTCATCTCTAATATTTTAATGATCTTCGACTATCTTTTTATTATTTTTTAATTCTAGTTATAATTCTATTTCAATCTTGTCTTTAATCCCATCTTCAATTATCTTTCTTCAATTTCTTTCTAACGATAATTGATATATCTTCCGTATTTTATAATTCTTTTTTTCCTTATTTATTTAAAGCTCCCTTTGATTCAGTTTGTTGAATTAGTACTCTACTTCTTTAGGATCATTTTCCTGAGGACAAAGTTTCCAGTCGTCCTCCAAATTAAATTCAGAAGAAATTTTTCCAATGGGAAGTTTCATATATTTTCCCTTGGCCGTAACCGCAACCTCTCCGTTGGGGAGGAGTATTTCGCCGGTGCCTTCAAAAAGCCATTTACTGTCTCTTGTAATCCTACCCACGGCTTTTAGCTCCTTATCTAAAGGAACAGGTTTCTTGTAGCGCAAGCTTAGCTCTACGGTTACGCCCCAAGTCCCCTCTTCCTTGAGGTTAATGGCCCGACCGATAGTTTCATCCAGAATAGCAGAAGCGACCCCGCCGTGTAACCTTCCAGGATAACTTTGGTGCTCTTCCAAAGGTTTAAAAATTGCCACAAGCTCACCATTGTCAAGCTCATAAAAGGAGGCTTGTAAACCGTAATCATTTGCTAATCCGCAGACAAAGCACATTTTACTGTTGTTCTGTTTTTTATTTACCTTATATTTCATGATTAATCTTCCTCCTCCTGTAATTAACTTTACTATTTTAGCCAAGGCTTTGTTCAGTTCAAACCTTTTCAGCTAAATATGTCCTTTGAAAATTTAAAAAATATTTTAGTTACAAAAAATTATGCTACAAAATTTATTGTAGCTGTCCTAAATAACAAATTCAAATTAATCCGGACGAAAATAGCAGCGAAACAAAAAAAGCCAAGATTTTAAAAACAGGCAAAAGGAAAAAAGCAATATTTGACAGAATATCTATTTATAGAGTAATATAAGTAATATTTCAAGAATTGCATGTATTATTTACAAAAATAGCAAAAATTTGCCGCAATTAGATAGATTACCTGTTGGAATATAGCCGGTTCTCTTCATCCTTGAAAAAGAGAGGTGCGTAACGAATAATGTTTTGGACTACAAAAGATAGTCTCAATATTCAGGGGAAGGAAAAAACCTTGGTTATTAAAGAGAAAGAATTAACAACTCTAATCACCGCTTTAGCAAGTGTCCCCAGTGTTCTGAAAACTGTGGATATTCCTGCCGACAGCCCTTTGTACCCTTTGCTAAAAACTCTACGCGAAGGGGAGAAAATGCGCAGTGAATCCGCCCACCAAGCTCTAATGGATGTCAATGCCCGGGTGGGGAAAATCACCAGTATCACTTCGATAATGGAAATGATTAAGATAATTGATAAGCAGTCAACCGACATTAATAACATGGCCGCCCAAGCGGAAGAAATGAGTGCCTCCGGGGAACAAATAGCCGTAACAACAAGCAGTGCCGCCTCTTTTGCCCAACAGGCATTGGAAACCGCTACCGCAGGTATGCAAAAGATTAAAGAAGCAATTTCTCTCGTTGAACGTTCTTTTAGTGATTATGCAGAAACAAATCAACAAGTCCGCGACATGCTTAAGCATGTGCAGGAAATTGAAGCTATTGTAGGGATTGCTGAACAGATTTGATCTTTATCAATTAAGCTAGTCTGATCAGTCTGAAATAGCCTTTTATAAAATAAAGTATAAGAATCCGGAGTCTGTGCTCCAGGTTCATAACCA
>DUML01000117.1 GCA_012839895.1 Peptococcaceae bacterium
GGGTTATCATCGTTGCAGACCGCGGCATAAACAGTAAGGTTAACCTTAAACAAATCACAGACAGGGGCTACAGCTACATTTTTGCTTCTCGGATTAGAAAGCTGGGTAAAAAGATTGAAGATCTCATCTTTGAACCGGATGGATACAATGAATTTACCTCAGAAAAAGACGGAAAAGTGCGTTACAAAGTTGTGGACTATATAAACCATGTTACAGGAGAAGACGGGAAAAAGGTTGCCCTTAAAGAAAAATTGGTCATTACATACTCAGATAAAAGAGCGAAAAAAGACCTTGCAGATCGTTTACGCTTAATTGACAAAGCCTATGCTCTTCTGGAAGAGCCGAGCAGAATCAAAGCAATAAACAAGCGTGGCGGGAAAAAGTACCTTAAAAACAGCGGTCAAGAAACATGGCTGCTGGACATGGAAGCCATTGCCAAAAATGAACGTTTTGACGGATACTATGCCATACAAACCAATGAAACCGAGCTTGCGGCAACTGAAATCCTTGAAGCTTACCATACCCTGTGGAAGATTGAAGAGTCCTTCAAAATCATGAAAAGCACATTGGAGGTTCGGCCGGTGTTTCACTGGACGGAGTCAAGGATAAAAGGTCACTTCGTTGTCTGCTTTCTGGCCTTTCTCTTAGAGAGAAATCTAGAGTTTAAGCTGGCGCGTGCTAATGTAGAAGGCGCATCACCGGAAAAGATTCGGGAAGCCCTAAATTCACTTAATTTTGCTGAGGTTGAACTCGAAGGTCATAAACTCTTAATTAAGACAAAAGGAACAGATCTCAGCAGTAAAATCCTTCGGGTTTTGCGCATGAAACATCCTAAGAATGTTTCTACTCCGGAAGAGTTGGTTCTGTAAGGGGGTTATTTGTAGTGCAAATCTGCGCAAAATTTAAAACAAAAATGCCCATTTTTAAAGGGTTTACAGAAGGTCAGCTGTCAAACTCAAGATATTGGATGAGCTCAAAAAGAGATTAAGAGACCATATAATGAACGGAAATCTTTTAGATATAACGGATAAAAATAAAACGGCCCCATTCGGAAGATTTAAGCGAAGAGAGGCCGTTTTTCTGTGCAATTAAACATACAGAAAAGGAACGGTTATATTTGGTTAACAAACAATTCCGCTCATATTTGTTTACCGGGCATAATTAAATCTGATAGTAAATAGTGTATAATAAAAACACGCAAAATGTCGAAATGTATTAAAACTGAAATATTTATTATATTTTATTTTAGTATTTCATAAATTTAATATTTTATAAAAAATATCATTTCATTAAGATAATCTTTTGACGATAGATGCCCGCGGGTTGGATTATCTAGTCCATTCTTATTCTTTGTGACAAGTTTAGAATCCAAAATTTTAGAGGGTTATGGTCCTTATAAAAT
Organism: Peptococcaceae bacterium; assembly: GCA_012839895.1. GTDB lineage: Bacteria > Bacillota > Desulfitobacteriia > Desulfitobacteriales > Syntrophobotulaceae > DUML01. The sequence continues at coordinate 1,403 of DUML01000117.1, forward strand.
GATTGGTTTACTCATTTAAATGAATTAGGATAAGGAGGTCGGTGCTTTTTCTGCGATACAATTGCAGAATATTTAAGTTTTGCGTTGCAGTTGGTTTTTAGTGTTTCCAATCAGCATCAAAAACTATTTTAGGAGGTTATCGTTTATGAAAAAAGGGATGGGATTAATACTGGCTCTTATTTTAGTGTTAAGCCTTGTTTTCACCGGCTGTGCTTCACAATCGAATAATAATACCGGGGAAGATGTAAAACCAATAATTATGAAAATTGGACATACCCAGGTGGAACAAAGTCCGCGCCATGCCGTGTCCCTAAAAATGAAGGAATATATTGAAAAAGAAAGTAAAGGCAGAATAGAAGTCCAGATTTACCCGACCTCACAGCTAGGTTCTTCCAAAGAACAAATGGAGGGCTTACAAACAGGCTCTATTGAGATGGTTATTTTCCCAACAACCTCTGTAACCGATTTCCAACCGATCTTTACTTTGCCTGATATTCCTTACCTGTTCCCCACTGAACTGGACAAGCTCTTAGAACTTTATAAAACCGACGCCTTTAAAGCCTTTATGGCCACTGGTGATGAAAAAGGATTCAAGGCTTTGGCTCCAATGTTTGAAGGCTATTCAACAATTTCATCAAAGAATGCTGTGACTAAAGCAGATCAATTGCCGGAAATGAAACTGCGCGTTATTGGTGGAGCTCTTGCCAAGCAATACTATACAAATTTAGGCGCTCCTCCGAGTGTAATTGCCTTTGGTGAAGTTTATACATCCTTACAAACAGGACGTATCAATTCCTTGGATATTCCTATTTCCCAAATGTACGAGAATAAGTTCTATGAAGTATGTGAGAACATGACTGAAACAAGACATTTTGCCTTAACCAGTTTGATAATGGTTAACAAAAACTGGTATGATGGCCTCCCGGAAGATCTTCAGAAGATTGTCGCCGATGCTGCAGTAATGGCTGCACCTGAATCAGCCGCTGTTGTGGAAGCAACGACAGAAAAAGCCAGAGCTGAAATGACAAATGTAAAATTTTATCAACCTTCGGATGATTTAGTCAATAAACTTAAAGAACAAACCGGCTTAATGGAAGAAGAATACGTGAAGTTGTCTGGAGAACGAGGAAAGAAAATCCTGGAAGATATTAAAAAGGCTATTGCAAACCTATAATAAACAAACACTAGAGGGTTGGGAGCTTCCCAACCCTCAAAACAAAAAGGGAGGATTTGACTATAAATGGGTGATATTCAGAAAGATTCTTCCAAGTATACAGTTCTTACTTTAATAGACCAAACCCAAACTAAGATTGAAAAAGCCTTAGTATCCATAGGTTTGATTTTAGTAACTTCGCTATTATTTATAAATATTATGTATAGCTTTGTTAAAGGATCAACAATTCCTTGGGCATCGGAGATATCGCAATATATCATGGTTTGGGTGGTATTTATCGGAGCGAGTACCCTGATGAGAAAGGCAGGGCATGTAACAATGGATTTGATTGCGCGATTTCTTTCCCAAAAAGCCATTTTATATTTGGATATGTTTATTTACACTGTCGTAAGTATTTTCCTGTTTTATTTGGCCTATATCGGATTGAATATGACTTTGGATGTGTATAGAACCGGCCAAACTATGATCAATGTTAGTCTCTCTATGGCCTGGGTTTATTTGAGTTTCCCGGTTGGTGTACTCCTGATGGCTATTAATGCTCTAAAAATTGTCGTTATCAATTCAAGAAAAGCAGTCGGAGGGGAAATAAATTGACAACAGGTATTTTTCTAGTCGTATTTATGGTTGGTTTATTATTTCTCGGTTTTCCCGTATTTATTGCTCTTACTATGCCAGCAACCTTAGCTCTTCTGTTTTTTGGAACAGGAGTGGAACTGACTATTGTTGTTCAAAGGATGATTTCAGGGGTTAATTCCTTTACGTTGTTAGCTCTTCCTTTATTTGTATTTCTGGCCGATATTATTGCCAGAGGGGTTATGGGTGATAAAATTGTAAATTTAACTCAGGCCATGGTTAGTCATTTAAAAGGCGGGGTAGCTATAACCGTAGTTCTTGCCTCTCTTGTCTTTGGAGCTATCTCAGGCTCAGGTACAGCCTCAATGCTAGCCCTTGGTGGTGTTTTCCTGATTGCTTTACGGCAGGGAAAATATGATGACGAATTTTCTTATGGAATTATCAGCGTCAGCAGCAGTTTATCTTCATTGATTCCCCCCGGAGTTGCCATGATCTTATATGCTACAATTACCGGAACTTCCGTCAAGGACGTATTTTTGGTCGGACTTAGTGTAGGTATTGTTTTTGGAGTTATTCTAGCTCTTTATGGCATTTATTATGCTATTAAAAATAAAATACCGGTAACAGGTAAATTTGATATGAAGACTTTCGTAGCGGCTTTAAAAGATTCTATATGGACTATTTTAGCTCCAATAATTATCTTAGGAGGTATTTACGGTGGATTTGTAACGCCCACCGAAGCTGCCGCTCTAGCTACCGTCTACGCCTTAATCGTCGAGGTTTTTGTTTATCGTTCCTTTAAGCTTAAAGAAATTTATGAAATAGCTTTTCAATCCGCTAAAACCAGCACTATGATTTTAATTTTGATTGCGGCAGGGACAATCATGTCCTGGGTGATGACCATTGCCCAAATTCCGCAAACTGTCGGCTATATGCTTTTAAATCTATCTGATTCTATGATTTTACTAATTATTACCTTGACTTTTATCATTTTAGGTATGTTTATTGATGGTTTCTCAGCGATGGTTATTATGGTTCCAATCCTTTTCCCGGTTATCCAAAAAATGGGGATGGATCCGGCTCTCTTCGGTTTACTGATTGTTATGAATACAGCTATTGGAACCAATACCCCTCCCTTTGGTATCCACATCTTCGCCGGGGTAAGTAAGTTTAATGTGAGCTATATAACGATGGTTAGGTCACTAATGCCATTTGTTATCGTCAGTATTATTAGCTTGTTGATTTTCACCTATGTACCGGGAGTAGCTTTGTGGCTGCCCAATCTGCTCAAACTTTTTTAGTCAGGTAAGCATTAATTATTGCGCACTTTTAATATCAGGTCTTAGAAACAAATTAGGGGGAAAGCAGGATGAAAAAATATAACATAGCGGTAATCCCTTTAGACGGAATTGGCAAAGATGTAATCCCGCTGGGTGTCAAAGCGATGAAAAAGGCGGAGGAAATACTCGGCGGATTTAAATTGGATTTTCAGTACTACGATGCAGGTGTTGAATACGCAGTTAAAACCGGGAAAATGTGTGAGGATAACTTAGGCGAAGAAATAGCCAAGGCTGATGCCATGTTCTGTGGCTCGGCAGGTCACTATGATGTAGAGATGTCCAAGACTGAATATCCGGGTTATAAGACCGGCATGCAGGTCCTGCAATTTCTGCGCAGTGGGATGGGTAACAGCATCGGCTTGCGCCCGCTAAGGCTTTTAAAAGGCATTGACTGTCCCTTAAAAAACAAGGAAGAAATTGATGTCCTTCTTGTCCGCCAGCTTGCCGAGGGATTTTATATTCGGCCGGGCCATATGATTGGTGAGGATGCTGCTTATGATACCATCGTAGTAACCCGTAGGACTACGGAAAAATTTGCAGATACCTGTTTCAGGCTGGCCCGGGCTCGTAATGGACGCCGTCAGGATGGGAAAAAGATGGTGACTTTGGGTAATAAGCATGGAAACGTTACCTGTTTTGACTTCTATCGCAAGATTTTCACGGAGGTAAGCGCCAATTATCCGGACATTGAATTGCAATTTACCCAGGTGGATGCCCTGGCTGAGCATCTGATTAAGGACCCGGACAGGTTTGATGTCATTGCCTGTGAGAATATGATTGGTGATATTATCGGCGATATCGGAGCTTATATTACCGGTGGCATGGGTGTTACTCCCACGGCAGACGTGGGCGGGGTTACTCCGCAGTTCCGTCCCAATCATGGCACATTCCCGCGGGCAGTGGGTAAAGGGTTTGCCAATCCTTTAGCCAGTATCTTAACTGCCGGCCTGCTCTTAGACACTATTGGCAATGACCGTGGGGATGATAATTTGCGCCTGGGCGCTAAACTTATTGAGAAAGCTGTGGAATATAATCTCTCCGCCGGCGGACCCAGAACTAAAGATTTAGGCGGTAATGCTGGTACTTTTGAGGCGGCTGAAGCAGTATTCAAAGCAATGGAAATTGTAAAAATCTGAAAGAACAGCTTATCAATCTAAGACAAAGGAGAAGGATGAAATGGTTAAAATTGAGCATAACGTTCGCTATCAGGGCAGACCTTCTAAGGAAGAAATGCAGCGTCGTTGGGATTTGGCTAAGAAATTCATGGAAGAACGCGGGTTGGATTATCTTGTTACGCAATGCAATGACTGGGTGCTCTGCCAATATGTTCGCTGGTTTGCCGAAGTGCGCTCACTCCATTACACCTACCTGCTTTTCGATAAAGACGGGGAAATGACAATGATCAGTCACGGAGCAGCAGGCGGCAAAGCCATACCCTGGGAAGTCGGTCTCACCAATAATATCGCTATCCCTGTTTTCAATAATGCCTGCTATGCGGATTCTTTTGCTGCAGAAAAAGCGTTGGAGGTTATTCGGAAAAAAGGTTGCCGGAAGCTTGGGTTTATCGGCATGAACCTTATAACAGTCGGATTCTACAATAACCTGCTAAAAGGCCTTCCTGGAGTTGAGACAGTGGATGTCACAGATGAGTTTGATTATCTGGTTGCCGTCAAATCGGAAGAAGAATTGGCCTTTTTACAGGCGGCCTGCGACATGCATGATGCAGCGGCTTATGCAATTCCGGCCCTTGTTTACGCGGGACGCTTGGAACGTGAGTTTGGTGCGGACCTTTATCGCCTTGCCATGTTAATGGGCGCGGATGAATATCTTTCGAATATTTTTGTTTGTTCCTCCCGTTTGGCAGGTCCGATGTTTGCCCTCCATTATCAGAACAAGATCATTGAGCAGGGAGATGCCTTAAACGTCTTGTTTGAGGTTCCGACAAAGGAAGGTTATTATGCCGATCTGCACCGCTATTTCAATGTAGGTGAACCTGCTCCGGAAATGCTGGAAGTTATGGCGGCGGGGATAGAGCTGCAGGATTATGTTGCAAGCATTTGTAAACCGGGCATTAAGGGTAAAGAGGTTTTTGAGGCCTGTAACGAATGGCTTACCAAAAACGGATTTGCGCCCGAAAACCGTTTGTGCGGCCATGGCCAAGGTTACGGACTTGTGGAACGTCCTTATTTCGATGCCTTTGATAACATGGTACTGAAAGAGAATATGTACCTGGCCATTCATCCCACAGTGAAAGCTAAAGGAGCTTCTGTTCAGATCGGCGACAATTTCGTAGTGACTGCTGAGGGAGCAAAACGCATGACTAAACATCCCCGTGGATTAACCATTATTTAGCATATACCGGGGTCAGACCCCGGGGGGAAGACTTTGGACCAGGCTTGATTGAACTATCTATAGACAATACACAATATTGTTCAAACTGTTATTGTCTTTTGGTTATTTATGTGACCCGTAAAATTATTATGGGACTCAATGTAACGGTCCAAGGATACGTTTAGAGCAAGGTATTTACTTAAAATTTGCAGCTAGGAGTGTAACTTTATGTATGACGTTCAAATTGTCAACGCCAGAATGGTAACAGAACAAGGACAGATTGACGGTTGTATAACAATAAAAAACGGAAAAATTGAAGCAATAAGTTCTTCGCCTCTGGGAAATGCCAAGGAAACCGTTGATGCCAAAGGGTTTTTAGTGATGCCAGGATTTATAGACCAACATGTGCATTTTATGGATCCCGGGGATACAGAACGTGAAGATTTCATTCATGGGACAACTGCGGCTGCCATGGCCGGGGTCACAACTGTAATTGAGCATACTCATAGTCACCCGATTCGTTCAGTTGCCGATTTCCATAATAAGAAGGAATATGTGGAAAAAAGAGCCCTTGTGGATTTCGGTTTAGCGGCTCATATTTGGCCGGGTGAATATGAGGAGCTGGAGAAGCTTTGGCAGGAAGGCATCTCTTATTTTAAAATGTTTACTTGCACAACCCATGGGGTCCCCGGGCATGATAATGCCAGCCTATATGGAGCTTTTGCCAGAATTGCTTCCTTTGGCGGAAAAGTGTTGATCCATTGTGAAGACGAATCAGTAACTGCCAAAAATGAAAAAATTCTTAAGGCCAATAACCGCATGGATGGCCGTGTTATTCAAGATTGGCGTTCCAAGGCTGCTGAAGCCGTTTCGGTAGCAGATGTCTGTTTTATTGCCAAAGAGACCGGAGCCCATGTCACGATTGCCCATTTGAGTCATCCCAACATCGTTCGGATCGTTCAACAGGCCAAGGCTAACGGCGCCAACGTCCTGGCGGAGATCTGCCCGCAATATCTGTACCTTGAGGAAAAAACCTTAGCCGAAAGAGGCCCATTTGGCAAATTCACGCCTCCCGCCCGTTCGGCCCAGGAATCTGAAGAATTGATGGAACTAGTAAGTATTGGAGAGCTGGATATTCTGGCTTCGGATCATGCTCCTGCAACCAAAGAGCAAAAGATTAGGGGAACAATCTGGACATCACCCTTTGGATTGCCCGGAATTGATACCACAAGTGCGGTTATGTTAACGGCGGTTAATAAAAATAAACTTTCTTTGGAAAGATTTGTGCAAATGTATGCCGAGAATCCGGCTAAAACTCTCGGTCTATATCCGCGTAAAGGAAGCATTCGCGTAGGAGCGGATGCGGATCTTGTCTTGGTAGACATGAAAAAGAAATGGGTTATTGAAGAAGCTTCCATCCAATCCAAGGCTAAATGGTCGCCGTTCACCGGTTTTGAATGCATCGGCAAACCTGTCATGACTATATTAAGAGGTCAAATTATTATGGCTGATGGTAAATTGTTAGGAAAACCGGGAAATGGACAATATATAAAGCGGGTACAATAACATTCCTGTTTGTTTGCTAAGGTCATATAACAAATATCAGGAGGGCGATTTAGGATGGCAAAAAAAATATCAGTGATCGGAGCGGGGTTCACCGGTACAACAACAGCTTTTATGCTTGCTATGAAGGGGTTAGGCAATATTGTTTTACTGGATACTGAGGCAAAAGAGAATCCAACGAAAGGTAAGGCTCTGGATATAATGGAAGCCAGCCCCTTGATCCGTTCCAGCGTAAAAGTTACCGGTACTTCCAATTACGAAGATACGGCTGATTCGGATATTATCGTTATAACTGCCGGCCTTGCTCGCAAACCAGGCATGTCCCGGGAAGAGCTATGCGATATTAACGCCGAAATTGTCGCCAACGCAGTCCGGCAAGTTGTAAATTATTCGCCGGAGAGCATTCTGATTATTTTAAGCAATCCTGTTGATATTATGACCTACATTGCTTTGAAAGAGTCAGGATTTACCCGCAATAGGGTCATCGGTCAATCCGGTGTCCTTGATACGGCACGTTTTCGCTATTTTGTAGCCAGTGAATTAAATATATCCCCTATGGATGTAACAGGATTTGTCCTTGGTGTTCATGGCGATGATATGGTACCCCTTGTCCGTTACTGCTCCGTCAATGGCATACCCCTTCAACAATTGTTAAGTGAGGATAAAATCGAAAAAATTGTAAAGCGGACACGTCATGCCGGTGCGGAAATCGTTAATTTATTAGGTAATGGAAGCGCTTATTATGCACCCGCTGCGGCTTTAACTGAAATGATAGAGTCAATTCTGCAGGACCAGCGCCGTGTAATGCCCTGTATTGTTTACTTGGAAGGTGAATTCGGTTATAGGGATTTGGTGCTGAATGTCCCGGTAGTCCTTGGTATACAAGGGGTTGAAAGGGTGCTGGACCTTGACTTATTGCCTGAAGAAAGAAAATTGCTTGACAGGGCGGTAGCGTCTGTTAGACGGGGCATAAATTCTGTTCTGGCCGGAAAATGCAGTTTAACCGGAACATTTAATTAGGTTTCAAGGCTTTAACTTCGGGGTAAAGTTATTGTCAAAATGATAATTACCTAAATTTAAGATGTTCTTATAGTGGAAATGTCTTCTGGTAAAGGAGGAGTAATTATGAGATTAGCCTGTTTACAAGTGGAAGCTCAAGATTGGCAAGACTCCGCCAAAGCCTGGGCTGAAATAAAAAAGTTAATCCTCGAAGCCGCCAAAGACCATGATTTGCTTATTGTTCCGGAATGTGTTTACCCTGCTTACTTTTTAGCACCTACTGAAAAACCGGATTTTGAGGAATCAATCGAACTGATTTTGGCTGAGGTCAAAGAAATTTGTAAGAGTACCAATACTTATATAGCTTTTGGCTACGCCTCGGAGAATAAAAACCAGGCCAGTCTGATTAACCCTCAAGGGGAGGAAATTGCCAGAAAAGTTAAAAGCAATCTCTGGCATTTTGACAGCAGGTGGTTTACTCCAGGGGAAGAAGTTGTCACTGCCGATACGGAATTCGGCAAGGTTGGGCTTGTTATCTGTGCGGATGCCCGCTTACCGGAACTAATGCGCAGCGTAGCCCTGGAAGATGTCAGGTTGATCATAGACCTGGCCAACCTGACGGCAACCGGACCGGTGCTTTCTCAACTAAGCAATGCCCAAAGCGACTATATGCTTTCAACCAGAGCCCGTGAAAATAAGGTCTGGTTGGCTGTATCCGATAAATGGGGTGTGGAAGCGGATATCGTTACCTATGCCGGTCGGTCGGCAGTTTACAGCCCGGACGGAACTTGTGTGGCACAGGCTCCTTCTGATCAGAATATGATCGTTTCCGTAGAAATCCCAACTGATGAAAAGGGAGAGATTCTGTGCATTTCTGATGAGGAACTGCCCCCCAGGTGCCCGGAGTTATATTCTATTTTAACTGCCGAAACAAAAGAGCTTCCTATTTATAATTTGCTGACAGAAGCTGTTATTCCCGAAGGTTTAACGCCCTACGTCACAGTCAGCAGCTTTGGCAATGCTGAGCATTGCCGGGATGGCAGGATAAAGCATATTAAACGCCTTTTGGAACTGGAACCTGATATGATTGTCTTACCGGCAGTAACCGGCGAAGAAGAACTTGCTTCATATCAAAGTCTACTGGCGGACAAACAGTTTATTGTAATGGCCGATTCAGCCCACGGCCAAACAAGATCCCGCTTAATAAGCAATACAGGAGTCTTAGCAAGCTATTGCACTCTTGATTCAATTCCCCAAAAGGATATTGCAAATCCTGAGAATAATTTCCCTCTTGTTAAGAATTTACCCTTTGGCAATATAGGCTTTCTGCACGAAAAAGAAATGCTCCTGCCGGAAGCTGCCCGATCTTTAATGCTTAAGGGAGCTGATATTGTTATCTGGCAACATGGTATGAGCTTTGTTAAGGCTGCTCCTTTGGCTCGAACCAGGGCGGGAGAGAACAGGATTTTTATTTTGGCGGTTTATTCCGATATCCTGGGAAATTCCTCAGATAGTGCCAGTTTTATTGTTGACCCTTCAGGAAGTATCATTGCTTCAACATTGCTTTGCAGGTCGACGCATGCCACAGGCGCTTATTGTAACGTCTGCAATGCCCGCTTAAAATCAGTGGTACCCGGTACGCACCTTGTTTATGACCGGAAACCAAGCCATTACAAAAAGCTGACTAAAAAATAAATAAATTATCTTTTGGCTATGTCAAAAATTATTAAAGAACGGTGTACCAGTGGTCCGCCTCTGTAATTGATTGGAAGTGTGCTTATTTTGAGATAATTATTTCTTGTTATCGATAACTCCCTGCTTGAGAAGGTCTTCGGCTTCTAAAGCGAATAAATAAGCCATTTTAAATTCCGGGATATCCAGGTCATGTTTGATAAGTTGTTTTATCTTCTTCATCCGGTAGGTTATGGTATTAGGGTGAACAAACAATTTCTCCGCTGTTTTCTTAATATTGCAATCACATAAAAGGTATTCGTGCAGGGTGTTTAGCAGAACGTTTTCATTTTCTTCATCGTACTGTTTTAGTTTCAGGAGAAAATCGTCGCAGAAATCTCTGATTTTGGCGGTATCTTGAATCAGGGACAGAATCCGGTGGATGCCGATTTCTTCAAAAAGCAGCAAATTGCCTCTCCGGCCGCTGGTTTTTTTCACCACAGATAAAGCAGTATTGGCTTGTTTGAAGCTTTTCCCCGTCATTTCCGGCTGGGGAAAAGCCCCGCCAATACCTATCAAGAATTTGTCCTCTCCGAATTGTTTATCTAATTCCTTGAGGGCAGTAAGCATAGCTTGTTTAACCAGTGCCGGTACATGCTTAACCTGATTGGGCTTAAAGGAGACTAAGATTGTAAAGAGGGAGCCGTTATTACCCATAATCACTTGCTGAAAATGTTTGTTTAAATGCTTTTTAATAATTATGGTTATAAGGTCTTCCGAACGTTCCCAAAAATAATTGTTTTCATGATCAGGTTCAACATAGTCCACTAGGATGGCAATCATGGGGTCTGTTAAATTGATATTAAGAAAATCATATTCGAAGACGATTTGGGTATGGATCCGCCCGTGGATAATATCTTCAATGAGAGCCAAGTTCTTTTTTCGATAGGTTTGCTGGTTTAAGTACTGTTTCATCAGTTGAAGGGCTATGGCAGTTGAGGAGTTTTTTAAGACGATTAGATCTTTGGACGAATATGCCCGATGGCTTTCCAGTAGGGAAATAAAACCGTAAATTGTTTTATTGGAGAATATGGGAATCATATAATTTCTAACGTTCTTTTTCTCGGGTACGTTTAGATTGATTTCAAGGTGCTCTTTTTTGGCACCGCTTTTTATTTCTTTATAAAAGCCGGATTTTATCACCTTTTGCCTAAAAGCATCATTGATTCTGGCTTTAAGAAGAGGGGAATCCAGGTCGGGCTGCAAGCTACCTTCGACATTACCCAATGCGATCAGGTTTAGCTTGGCATCCTCAATGATAATGGTATTTTCAACTAAGGCCGAGATTTTATTCACAATGGTTTGGATGGTGTTATTCTCCAGAACAAGATTAATTAAATCCCTCTGGACGTCTTCAATAAGCTGCATTATTTTAATGCGCTGGTTTGTTAAATAATCCATAAATGATTCAATAATAACCGGCCAAGTTATTTCATGATCAAGTTCAATGATAGGGAATTTATAGCTGTTGGCGCATTCAATAATACTTTCAGGCAGGACCCCAAGAAAGCGGCTGGTCTTAATAGCTAAAGCCGAGGCGCCGTTTAAGATCAGGCTCTCAATCCACTCTTTTTGTTCCAAATCTTTATTGCTGATAAAAAAAGCCGTTGTGCAGACCAGTTCGCCTCCTCTTAACCAATTGGCGGCATCTGGAACTTCGGCAACGGTAATAGTCGTGACTTCCCGGGACAGGCCATTCTCCCCGGCTAGAATTTTGTATTTTTTAAAAACATCGGAATTAAGGACATCCTTAATGGTTATCATCAATTTTCCTCCTGGATTGGCAATAATTGATAGATTTGAAATGTTTAAATAGTGAAATTTTTATTTTATATTATATCTTATATTGTAGATTAAGTATATATATTTAGTTTTTTTGTTGTTGGCGGTTCACAACATTCGATAAAAGGTAATAATACTTCTTAAAAGTAATTTTGTGATACTCTCTTTTTTGAGGAAAAAAGTAAAAGGTATGAAATTTTTAATATCAATTGTCAATAACGTTGCATAAAACTTTTTACAATAATTTAAACTCAAAAGACTTATCCTCTAAAAGTAAAATATGGGATTTATAGTAAATATAATTTCCTGTCACATTTTAAAAGGGGGCATCGACTTAA
>DUML01000013.1 GCA_012839895.1 Peptococcaceae bacterium
GTTCGACTTGCATGTGTTAGGCACGCCGCCAGCGTTCGTCCTGAGCCAGGATCAAACTCTCCGTAAAAACCACGGAACAGTACGAAAACCATGGTTTTCGCTAGTGTCGATTGCAAAGGTCAGGATGACCTAGTGCAGCAATGTCACGGATGACATGGAGCTGCCGCCACGGATGACATCAGCAATCGACCTATTACAGAGCTTTGATTCTGCTCCTCTTATCTCATATCATTTGACGAGTCAGGCTTTTTTTATCTTGTTGTTCAGTTTTCAATGACCTGTGCGCCTCTTGGCGACGGAATTATATCTTAGCAAGTTTTTTCTTCAAAGTCAACTGCCAATTTTTTCCTCATTTTCTTCCTGTCGCTTTTTGTCTTCTTTTTGTTGGCGCGATTAGTAATATACCAAAGATAGATTATCCTTTCAAGCAGGTTTAATCTGCTTTAAACATAATTAGTGGAGATTATATTGCTATTTGGTTGAGAATACTTCGAATATCTAAAGGATAATCATTTTTTTTAAAATATGCAAAAATATCAAAAATTATTCTTAATTCTCAATTCTTTAATCTTCTCGGGGCTTCATAGTAGGGAAGAGTATAACATCCCGAATGGAGGGCGAATCCGTTAACAGCATGACTAGCCTGTCAATGCCTACTCCCAAGCCTCCGGTTGGCGGCAAACCATACTCTAAAGCCTGGATAAAGTCTTCGTCCATCATATGCGCTTCTTCGTCGCCTTTTTCTCTCTCCAGCATTTGTTTTTCGAATCTATCTCTTTGATCAATAGGATCATTTAATTCTGAAAAAGCGTTGCCCATCTCCCACCCATAGATAAAAGCCTCAAATCTATCCGTATATTCCGGGTTTTGAGCATTGCGCTTAGCGAGGGGAGAAATTTCCACCGGGTGGCCGATGACAAAAGTAGGTTGAATAAGCTGAGGTTCCACAAATTCCTCGAAAACCGCATTAATAATTTTGCCCTTGCTGTCACCTTTATTTATATCAAGGCCCTTTTCAATTGCAACCTTCCGGGCTTCGTCATCGGTCTTAATCTGTTTAAAATCAATACCGGTATACTCTCGAATAGCATCAAGCATTTGGATTCTACGCCACGGTTTGGCAAAGTTTATTTTCTGCCCTTGATAAGTAATCTCCAGAGAGTTGTGGACCTTCTGGACAATATAGACAACCATATCTTCCATAAGGTTCATAATATCTTCGTAATTGGCATAAGCCTGATAAAGTTCCATCATGGTAAATTCCGGATTATGCTTGATAGAAATGCCTTCATTGCGGAAATTACGCCCTATTTCAAAAACTTTCTCGAAGCCGCCGACAATTAACCTCTTTAAAGGAAGTTCCAAAGCAATTCTTAAGTAAAGATTAATATCCAAAGCATTATGATGGGTAATAAACGGTCTGGCTGCAGCTCCTCCCGGAATAGTCATTAATGTTGGTGTCTCAACTTCCAGAAATCCCTGCCCTTCGAGATATTCCCGCATTGCTTTAATGATTTTGCTTCTGGTCACAAAAGTCTCCCGGACTTCTGTATTCATAATTAAATCTAAATATCTTTGTCTATAACGGGTCTCAACATTGGTCAGCCCATGGAATTTTTCCGGTAAAGGCCTTAAGGCTTTAGAAAGCAAAGCGACTTCCAGCGCCCGTATTGAAATCTCACCTTTTTTAGTCCGGAAAACTGTGCCTTTAACCCCAATAATATCGCCGATATCAAAAGTTGTAATTAAATCAAAAGCCTCTTCTCCCACAACATCCTGACGGATATAGATCTGAATCCGTCCGGCAAAATCTTGAATATGCATAAAAGCTGCTTTGCCCTGGTCGCGTTTAGACATCAACCTACCGGCAACAGCTACTTCCTGCCCTTCTAATTCCGGAAAGTTTTCCACAATATCTTCGGACATATGTGTCCGCAAGTAGCGGTCGGCATAAGGTTCAATCCCTTTGCTGCGTAAAGCTTTTAGTTTGTCGAGCCTAACCCGCATCAGTTCGTTAACATTATCCATATTACCAGTACCAGCCATATCAATTCCTCCATTATTTGCTACTGTTAAATATTATAACAAACAAGAAGCCTTGTAAACCATTTAAGCCCGTAATGGTCCTTTAAGTATTACGGGCTTAAAACTTATTATTTAATTTGTACCTTCAAAAAATAACAAAGGTGAGGTTGGACCTCGAATAACTGCTTAACGGATATCCAGGATTTTGTAACGTATTACTCCGGCAGGTACGTTTACTTCTATAGTACTGCCTTTCTCCTGGCCTAGGACAGCCTTACCAACCGGAGATTCATTGGATATCTTATTTACTGCCGGGTCGGCTTCAGCCGAACCAACAATAGTGTATTCCTCTTCGTCTCCGTTTTCAATGTCTTTCAGTAAAACAGTGCTGCCGATAGACACAACATCCTTTTGGTCATTATCATCAATAACCCTTGCATTCCTAAGCATCTTTTCCAGGGTTATTATTCTACCCTCTATAAAAGCCTGCTCATTTTTGGCATCCTCGTATTCGGAATTCTCAGAGATATCCCCGTATTCAATTGCTTGTTTGATCCGTTCGGCAACTTCCTTTCTTCTCTGGGTTTTTAAAATTTCCAGTTCTTCCTCCAGTTTTTTGAGTCCGTCCAATGTTAAAATTACTTCTTTTTCGGGCATAAAAAATACCCCTCCCTCTTCCTTCTTGAGGCTATATTTTTGTTATTCTTATATGTGAGTCATTATATACATTAGTGTCCAAATTATACACTAGAAAATTCTCCCTTGTTGTATTAATCTCGTATTATAAGTAACCTCTCTAGCATTGTCAAGAAACTTAACGTTTTTTGACATGGAAGGAACCCGGCTCAGAAGTAAAGACTAAAAAATTTAGCCCTAATTCTCCTGTAAAAAAGCCTTTTGCAGCAGCTCTTTCATTTGGGCTGCATCAGAAGTAACCATAAGCTGCTGGCGGAATTGCGCCGCATTCCTGGTTCCTTTAAGATACCAAGCTGCATGTTTACGCATTTCATTAATTCCTATTTTTTCACCTTTATAGGTTATAACCTTCTCTAAATGCTTTAATACTATAGCCAGCTTCTCTATAGCGTCCGGTTCAGGCCAAATTTCTCCCGTCTCTAAAAAATGTTGAGTTTTACCGATTAGCCAAGGATTACCCAAAGCCCCCCGAGCGATCATTACCCCGTCACAACCTGTTTCCTGCAACATTTTCAAGGCATCAAAAGGTGTCTGGATATCACCGTTGCCAATCACAGGTATTTTAATTTGCTCTTTTATCCTGCGAATCCAGCTCCAGTCAGCTTGTCCTGAATAGTATTGTTCCCGGGTACGGGCGTGGAGAGTTAGCATACTTATACCAACAGCTTCCAAGCGGGCTGCCAAATCCGGGGCAACAATGGAATCACTGTCCCAGCCGAGCCTGAGTTTCGCCGTGACGGGTACATCGACAGCTTTTACAACCTTTGCCGCTATCTCTACCGCTAAAGGAATATTCTTAAGCAAAGCGGCGCCTTCTTTATTCTTAACAATTTTAGGTGTAGGGCAGCCCATATTAATATCTATAACATCGGCACCGTACGTCACTGCGATGCGGGCCGCTTCAGCCATGACCTCCGGTTCGGAGCCAAAAAGCTGAACAATACGCGGCCTATCTTCCCCGCTTAAATCCAACATTTTAATTGTTTTGGAATTATTATAAATTAAGGCCTTATCACTGATCATTTCCGTAAAAGTGTATTTCCCGCCAACGAGACGAATTATTTCCCGGAAAGCTTTATCAGTGATTCCGGCCATAGGTGCCATGAAAACAGGTTTAGTGAGTTCAAATTCCCCTAGTTTCATAAGCCTCCAACTTTATTGGGTGTTCTTTTCATGAATCAATAGCTTCGCTTAAGCTCAGGGTGACATCTCTTGATTAGGTATTTTTCTCATAAATCAGCAGTAACCCTTCTAAAGTTAAGAATGGATCGACTAATTGGATCATTTCCGAGTCTTCAGCTATTAATTCTGCCAGACCTCCGGTCGCTATTACCTTTGCATTGCTGCCAATTTCTTTCATCATTAATTGGACTATCCTGTCAACCAGGCCGCAATAACCATAATAAATCCCAGCCTGCATACCGCTGATAGTATTCTTGGCAATAACGCCTTTGGTCTTTGTTATTTCTACCCTGGGCAATTTTGAAGCCCTCTGAAACAGGGCTTCGGTGGAAATACCTATACCGGGGGCTATAGCGCCTCCTAAATACTCACCTTTGCCGCTGACAACGCAAAAAGTAGTAGCGGTACCGAAATCAACGATAATTAATGGCCCGCCGTATTTATTATAAGCGGCTACAGCATTAACAATGCGGTCCGCGCCAACTTCCCGGGGATTGTCATATACTATGGATATGCCGGTTTTTACCCCTGGGCCCACAACAATAGGTTTTACCCCGAAGTATTTCTTAACCATTTTTTCCAGAGTAGGGGTTAACGGCGGTACTACAGAGGAAATAATCGCTCCATTTATCCCTTCAAATGTAAGCTGATGAAAGTCAAAAAGGTTTTTGACTTTCATGGCATACTCATCTTCTGTACTGAATTTATCGGACTTAATCCTCCAATGATGGATAAGTACCCGTTCTTTATAAACACCAAGCACAATATTGGTATTCCCAACATCAAAGACTAAAATCATACCTAAACCTCTCCCTTAAGCAATCCTGAAGCCGATGCCCTTAGATTTAAGCCTTGTTCCCTTTATTGATTTGTTTTTGAATCGAAGGCTTAGTCTCATCCACGACCAAAGAAAAATCTATAGCTTGCACCGAATGAGTAAGCCTGCCTACGGAAATAATATCAACGCCCGTCTCAGCCACAGCCCTGATATTCTCTTCCCGTATTCCCCCGGAAGCTTCCACTATAGCCCTCTTGTTAATTAATTTAACTGCCGTTCTCATATCCTCTAAGGACATATTATCCAGCATTATAACGTCTACTCCGCAATTTACAGCTTCCTCAACCTGCTCAAGGGTCTCACATTCCACTTCAATTTTCACCATATGGCCTATTTTCGTCCTAACCCTGCGAACTGCCTCAGGCAACCCCCCGACTGCGGCATGATGATTATCTTTCAGCATTACTGCATCATAAAGGCCAAAACGGTGGTTACTGCCGCCTCCTACCCGGACGGCATACTTTTGTAAACTTCGCATACCCGGCATAGTTTTACGGGTATCTGTAACCTTAACTTGAAAATCAGCCACTAAGTCTACTAAACGCCTGGTAATGCTGGAAATACCGGAAAGATGCTGTAAAAAATTCAAAGCGGTCCTTTCCGCTTGCAGAATTCCTGCCAGTGGCCCGTTTATTGTCATAACCAGCATACCGGGAGAGATAGGATCCCCGTCCTTGACCTTAAGGTTAACCGTAATCCGGGGATCCACCTTTTTAAAGACCATTTCCACAATTTCCACACCGCAAATAATGCCCTTTTCTTTAGCAAATAATTTGGCTTCACCCCAATAATCTTCGGGAATTATCAAGGTGCTTAAATCTCCGGTTCCAATATCTTCTTTTAAAGCTCTTTCAACTAATTCTTCAAATTGAAACATAGCGAACATGGCTCACACCTCTTTGCTGCACGGAATGCTTTTGCCATTCATTCCGCGTTTCAGGGAAATCGCTGCGATAATGCCCTCCCCGGCTTTCTTGCCTGCTTAAAGCAGCTTGCACAATTACTAAGCTTAAGGTCAACATGTTGGCCACTTCCAGACTTTTCTGCTTTGTATCCGGTTCATACTCTTCCCAGAGAACTTGCAAGCGGTCCATTGCCTCCTTAAGCCCTTCTGCGTCCCGAATAATTCCAACTTTTGACCACATAATCTCCCGTATTTTTTCTAACATCCTTTCCGCGTCTGGGGACGGTTTTGGCGCTGTTACGGGATAATTTGCAGGGGGCACTATGTCCTCCCATTTATTTAACGGGCTGTTCTTAGCCCGGATCCTCTCCGTTATAGCTTTGGCAAAAACTAACCCATCTAGAAGAGAATTGCTAGCCAAGCGATTAGCTCCATGTACTCCATTGCAAGCGCACTCCCCGCAAGCATAGAGATTGGCCAAATTAGTCTCGCCGGCAATATTAACCTTTACTCCGCCCATTAAATAGTGAGCCGCCGGCCCTACGGGCACCGGAGTAGTGGTTAAATCTATACCATATTGCAAACAATTTTTATAGATAGAAGGGAACCTTTCTTTAACCCTTGTCCCTAAATTCCTAAAATCCAGGAAAACTTGCCCCTCTCTCATCTCGTTCCAAATAGCCCTGGCCACAACGTCTCTGGGGGCTAACTCCTGGTCAGGAATGCTCTCCATAAAGTATTCACCCCTGGAGTTGATTAATTTGGCTCCTTCTCCCCTGGCTGCCTCGGAAATTAAAAAAGTCGGAGCGCCCTTTAATAATAAAGCAGTGGGGTGAAACTGGATAAACTCCATATCCATTAGTTCCGCTCCGGCCCGGTAAGCGGCGGCTATACCATCCCCTGTAGTTACTTCCGGATTGGTAGTGTATTTATAAAGGCGGCCTAACCCTCCCGTCGCCAGTATTACCGCTTTTGCCAACCAAGCTTCCAGCCGGCCGGTATTGTTATTTAAAGCCAGAACCCCGGCAACTGCCCCCTGGTTATTTATAAGCAAATCAATTACAAAAACATTTTCCTGGACTTCTATAGAACGTTTTTTAATGTCTGCCACCAGTACTTTTTCAATTTCCTCTCCTGTGGCATCTCCCTTGGCGTGAAGGACACGGCTCTTACTGTGAGCTGCCTCCCTGGTAAACTTCAGCCGGTCATTCAATTTGTCAAATTGGGCCCCCATGGCAATAATCTCCCGGACACATTCCGGTCCGTTTTCGGCCAATATTTTAACCGCTTCTATATTGCAAAGGCCCGCGCCGGCTTTAATTGTATCCCCAAAGTGGAATTCCGGAGAATCATCCTCATTAAGGGCAACAGCAATTCCTCCCTGAGCGTGCTCCGTATTACTCTCCCGAATATTGCTCTTGGTTAATACGGTTACTTTAAAGTCTGCGCTAAGTTTAATTGCCGTAAACAAGCCGGCTATGCCACTGCCGAGAACAAGCATTTCCGTGGTTTTTCTTTCTACATCGTTTTTATTCCAAGGTATAAGATAATTGCTGTCTCTCATTTTGTTCTCCTGCCCGCTTCAAAAAAAATTAAAAGGGGTTTTTCTCTATCAGCCAAAATGGCACCTTCAGAATTAGCCAAAATGGTACCTTCAGAAAAAGTGCGTCAGCAAAACCTTACTACGCACTTAATCTCCAGTTTCACTGCAAAAATTATTTTTTGGTAACTTCCAGCATTCTTTCCAGGGCACCGACAGCTCTCTCTCTGATCTCTTTGGAAACAGTAACCCGAGGCGAGAGATTAAGCAATGAGTCTCTCACTTTTTCTAAGCTGGTTTTCTTCATGTTGGGACATACAGCATTCTCGGAAAGCAAATAAAACTTTTTGCCGGGGCAACGTTTTTTAAGCTCATGAAGTATGCCGCATTCTGTCCCGATAATAAATTCCTGGTCGGGGGAATTCTCGGCGTATTTAATAATCCCGGCTGTTGAGCCGACATAATCAGCCTCCCGCCAGACCTCTTCCCGGCATTCCGGGTGAACTAAAATCTTGACCCCCGGGTGCTCCCGGCGGCTGCGTAAAACATCATCTTTAGTCAACCGCTGATGAGTCGGACAAAAACCCGCCCAGACTCTAATGGGCCGGTTAGTCTTGGCAGCGATATAATTGCCAAGGTTGGCATCAGGCACAAACAAAATGTCCTCTCCTGCCAAAGACTCCACTACTTTTTCCGCATTGGAGGATGTACAGCAAATATCGCTTTCAGCTTTAACCTCGGCTGAAGAATTGACGTAACATACTACTTTGGCCGTGGGATATTTGGCTTTTTCCGCCCGCAAATCTTCGGCATCGATCATGTCAGCCATTGGGCAGCCTGCGCTTTTTTCCGGCAAAAGGACAATTTTTTCCGGGGATAAAATTGCAGCACTCTCGGCCATAAAATGTACCCCGCAAAAAACTATGACATCTGCTGTCGTTGCTGCGGCCTGCTGAGCCAATTGAAGGGAATCGCCTACAAAATCCGCTATATCCTGAACCTCAGGCGGTTGGTAATAATGAGCAAGGATAACGGCGTTTCTCTCCCGGCGTAGAGCATTAATTTCTTCAACGAGCTGCTTTCTTTGCTCCTCATTCATTGGAAAGCTTGCTCCTTTCCTTATTAGCACCTTTTTTCTAAATTCTATGCCGCCCTTCTTAAAGTGTCAAGCCTTGGTGCCATGTATTTCCTCTTTGGCAATCTCCACAGGCCTGTTATCTTTATCTACAAAAACTATTTTGGGTACATAATTCACGGCTTCTTCATCCGTATAAATGCCATAAGATATAATTATTACTTCGTCTCCCACTTGGACAAGCCTTGCTGCCGCTCCGTTCAAACAAATCATGCCGGAATGCCTTTCTCCCGGGATAACATAGGTTTCCAGCCTGGCTCCGTTATAATTATTAACTACCTGAACTTTTTCGTTGGGTAGAATATCAGCCTTTTCCATTAAATAACTGTCAATAGTAATACTTCCCACATAATTTAAGTTAGCTTCAGTGACTTTTGCTTTATGGATTTTGGATTTCATCATGTGCCTGTACATCCTTTACACCTCCACCAGAATATTATCGATCAGCCGTGTCGACCCAAAGTACACGGCTAAAGCAATGACCACAGCGCCGGAAATTCTCTCTATTTTGGCCAGGTTGTCCGCCCGGCGTATTTCTATATATTCAATTTTCCCGTTCGTCTCGTTCGTTATTCTTTGCCTAATTTTCTCCCTCACCACATTTACATCTCTTTCGCCGCCAGCTATAAGTTGAGCGGCTTCTTGCAAAGAACGGTAAAGGACCGGGGCCTGGCGGCGTTCCTCCGGCCGAAGGTAAGCGTTGCGGGAACTCATGGCTAAACCGTCCTCTTCTCTGACTGTCGGGGCTAAGAGTACCTGTACCGGAATATTTAAATCTTTAACCATTTGTTTAATAACAACATACTGCTGGTAATCTTTTTGCCCGAAATAAGCAAAATCGGGCAAGACAATATTAAACAGTTTAGATACTACAGTGGCTACTCCCTCAAAATGGCCCGGCCGGTGGGAGCCACACAAATCGTCGGTAACTTTCGCTACATTGACCCTGGTAAGGCTCGGCCCGTCAGGGTACATTTCCTGTACGGAAGGGGTAAAGAGCAAGTCAACGCCGGCTTCCTGGGCCAAACGGGTATCTCTCACCAGGTTGCGGGGATAGCGGTCATAATCCTCATTAGGTCCAAATTGAAGGGGATTAACAAAGATGCTCATAACAATGTAAAATTTCTCATAATCTTCGTCCTGTTTTCTGACGGCCTCCACCATGGAAAGGTGCCCGGAATGAAGAAAACCCATGGTCGGGATAAGGACAACCGTCTTCCCTTGTTCCCGGGCCACCGCAACGTTTTCGCGCAAAGTGTTAATATACTCCGTGATTTTCATTAGGTTTACCTCCGGTTTCTTTTTTGGCAGTTCCCTGTATTTATTCTTTATATAATGTCACTTTTAAAATTAAGCCTTTATATAATGTCATTCTTTATAATTAAGCAAAATTTTTAGCCTTTCTAAGGATTGCGGGCTATAAGCGGAGCCCTGGCGGCGTTTACGCTCTTGGCCTAATTCCAGAGCCAGCCGACCCAGTGCTTGATAGATTTCCTGAAGTTCCTGGGGCATTTCCTGCAAATGTTTGGCCACAACTTCCGCATCCCCCCGGGCTATTGGGCCTGTCAGAGCGCAATGCAACCCAACTCTGTCGATATTATGAAGAGCGCCTTGCATTAGAGGGAGCAAAGAATTCAAAGCATCCTGCCGGTCGATCCCCGCCAGTCCAAAAAGTTTAACACCTAAATAAGCCAAAGAAACCAAATAATTGGAAGCTACCACAGCGCCGGCATGGTAGAGAGTCTTTTGCTCCGGTTTTATATTATGAGGAATGCCGCCTAAAATCCGGACAAGTTCTCTTCCCAACTGCTCACATTCCTCATCACTGCCTTCGATTCCAAAATGGACGCCTGCCATGATTTTCAAGGCGCTATCCACATCGGCGAATGCCTGGAGGGGGTGAACGGAAAGGTACCTGACGGGAGTCTCCGGATTTTTGCACATGACAGCCGACTGCAGAGAGCCTGAGCAGTGAATCCAAACTTGCCCCGGTTTATGTTCCGAAACCTTGGCTAATTCTTCCGCAACCTTTTCTATTTCTCCGTCAAGGGTAGTAATAAAAAGCAAGTCGGCTTCCCGGGCCAAGATACTTAAGGGCAAATGGGGGCTATGCAAATAACGGCTAAAATTTTCATAGGAAGCTTTTGAGCGGGTATTGACGCCAATACACTTAAGACCCGCTCTTTCCAGCAAAACTGCCAGAGCCGTTCCGACTACCCCTGTTCCAATCACAGCAAAAGTGTGGTCAAGAAGCATTAAAAATACACCTCCCACTTTGGTGAAGGTGTGTACTTATCTTAAAATAGCCAATTCTAAGGTTTGCTCTGCCTTCACCGTCTCAGTAGTTATCCAAGCGGTTAATCCGTTCGCAGC
Organism: Peptococcaceae bacterium; assembly: GCA_012839895.1. Lineage (GTDB taxonomy): Bacteria > Bacillota > Desulfitobacteriia > Desulfitobacteriales > Syntrophobotulaceae > DUML01. Next base: position 10,694 of record DUML01000013.1, read on the forward strand.
ATTTTTAGGAGTTTATTTGGATTATTCCCTAAAACTACAGTACAATTCCTTTGGATATTGTCCATAGCTCCAATACATTATAAAACAAAAAAACCTTAAGCGAAAGATATTTTTTTCACTTTCCCTTCCCCTTTTACTTCTTGAATCGGCCTCCCGGAAGGCAAAACTAACTCCGGTTCAATCTCTCTTAAGGGCGCCAGGACAAACTCCCTTCTTTCCATATAAGGATGGGGTAGGGTTAGTTCCTGGGAATTAATTCTATAATTATGATAAGTAAGGATATCGATATCAATTACCCTTGGCCCCCAGTGCAGCTTCCGCTCTCGCCCAAGTAAATGTTCAATTCTTTGACAATAACGCAGCAAGCTAAGAGGCTCCAGGGTTGATTCAATTTTCACAGCCAAGTTATAAAAAGGCTCTTGCTCAACTCCTCCCCAGGGTTCGGTCTCATAAAAACCGGACACTTTTATTATCTTAAGGGACGGATGAAGGGTTGGAGAATCTTCTAAAAGGTTTAAAGCCCTTTCCAAATTCCCTTTTCTATCCCCAAGGTTGCTGCCTAAGCTTAAAAACCCAATCATTTTGCTTTCTCCCTGAATATTTCTACCGATACATCTCTAAATACCCCAGGCAAAGGGGCATTTGGTTTATGCACTTCTACCCGGACCGCTTGGCAATCAAATCCCGCCAGGACTTGGGCGGCAATCGCCTCAGCTAAAGATTCCAGTAATTGAAATCTCTCTTTCTCTACACAGGCCTTAACTGTCTCATATACTTCGGCATAGTTTACAGTCTCTTCCAGCTTGTCCCTGCCGCTAAGCCATTTTCCAGGGTAAAGATCCACATCAACCAGAAACTTTTGCCCTAATTTTTGTTCTTCGGGCAAGACCCCATGATAAGCGTAAAATTCCAGCCCTCTTAAATGAATAACGTTAACTGTCCTGTAGTAATTATTCTGCATAACTGCTCCTTCCCGGTGTAAACCACCCTAGGCTTATATGCAACCTTCTCTTTCAAACTTATCTATCTTAGACTCATCTAAGTCTTATTCTCAGCCTATTACTTTTTTCTTTGTATAACCAAATCGGTCATCATAGCTGCCTTTTTGTTGGCCGCCACATCATGTACCCGGATAATATCCGCCCCGGCTGCTATTCCCAGGGCATTTAAAGCTATAGTAGGCTCCAGCCTCTCTTCCACCGGGAGATTTAAAGTCCTGCCGATAACGGACTTGCGGGAAACTCCCAGCAGCAAGGGATAAGGCAGTGACTTAAGTTCAGATAACCTGCTTAAGACTTCCAAGTTTTGTTCCGGGGTTTTCCCGAACCCTATCCCGGGGTCAATTATTATTCTATCTTCTTTTATCCCCGACTTTAAAGCTTTTTCCACGCTTTGTTCCAGAAAAGCCAGGATTTCCCCTAGTAGATCCGTATACTCGGTATTCTCTTTATTATGCATAAGGACAACCGCCGCCTGAGAAGCAGCTATTACCCCGGCCATAGCCGGATCCCGTTGCAAGCCCCAAATATCATTAATAATATGTGCGCCGTAATTTAAAGCCTTCTCCGCCACTACCGCCTTTTGGGTATCTACCGAGACGGGAACAGGGCAACGGGGAAGGAGTTCTTTCAAAACAGGTTCCAGACGAGCCCATTCTTCCTCTGCCGTAATTCCGGCATAGCCCGGACGGGTGGACTCAGCGCCAATATCCAGGATATCGGCTCCTTCCCGGATAAGCCTTGCTGCTTGCTCTAAAGCCTTCTCCGGTTTTAAATACCGTCCCCCGTCGCTAAAAGAATCCGGTGTAACGTTTAAGATCCCCATAATCAGTGTCCTTTGACCAAGGAGCAATTCCCGGTCCCTGCAAGGCAAGACCCTGATGTTAACTCCTGCGGCAGGCTCCATCTTCAAATACCCTCCTTGCCGTATCTTAGCTTAGCTTGCTCTTTATTCAACGTTTTAAACAAAAGGAGAGAGCAGCCTGCCGGAATCCAAACCAGCAAACTGCTCTTTGATTATAAGCGAAAACCGGTAAAAATGCTATTGTTGTTTAGTCTCTTTAAACGGCTTGGCATACTCAAAACTGTAACCGCCTTTGTAGGAAGGAATGTTGACTATTTCCCTGAAAATCTCCACTTTCATGCCGGCTTGTTTAAGAGGCGCGGCTTCCAGCTTGGTCAGGTAATCGAGAAGAATTTCCTGGTCCCCGATAGCCAGCAGTTCGTAGGTCGTCCCTCCCACTCTACTGATAGGAACAGAATTAACCAAAATAGTGGATGTCCCGCTCATAACGATTGAAGTGGTGCTGACAACCCTTTGGCCATTAATGCTTATGGCCTCAGCGCCGGCAAACCGCATAGTATTTATAATCCGCCGTAAGTCATCAGTATTCAGGGGAAATAAGACATGGATATCCGGGCCGCTATCCTGAATGGTCATCCTTACTCCCGGCCCACGGACGGGAATGGTTCCATCGGCTATTCTCAGCTTATCAAGTCTTGCTATTAAGAAAGGGTTATTTATCTCTTTGTTTTTATACTTTTCTAATTCACTGGTTAGTTTTTTATACTCTTCTTGAAGCTGTTTATTTCTTTCCTGGAGAGTATTCATTACCGACCGCATTTGGTTCAATCTCTCCTGCTGAATCTGTTCAGCCACATCAACTTCTTTTTGGGTCTGCACTTGGAGAGAAATAAGGAAACCTATGGCAACGGCGGCGATGGTAGCCACAGTTATGATGTGCTTGTTAAACATTTCCTTAACCCTCCTTGACCGGCTCCGCATATTTATAATCATACTCTTTCCCTGCTGGAACAGTAAGGGGTTCTTCCGGAGTTTCCAATTTACGGGTTATCCCGTATTGCTGTTGGTATTCACCAAGCTTATCCCAAAAATAAAACTGCAAAGCGGAGGTCAAGTCACTCTGGTTGCCTATAGCTACGATCCTGTAAGGCGGCATTTGTCTTGTGCCATTAATCCGGATATAAGCCCCACTGCAAAAAATCTCGGTATGGGTAGTGATGCGCTGGTTGTTAACGGCGATGGCTTCTGCTCCCCCATTCCAGAGGATATTAATCAAGGTGCGCAGATACTCTTCATGGATAACATAATTCCCATAATCGGAATCTCGCTCCAAGTCAGAGTCATCGAGAGTAATCCTTATCCCGGGGCCGGTTAATTCGACTAGGGCAGCATTCATCCGCGCTTGATCCAACTGTTGGGAGGCTAAGGCCGCTGCACTCTGACCGGCTTTTAGCTTGTTAAGCTCATCCCAAAGTTTTTCATTTTCTTTGGCCAACTGTTCATTTTCCAATTCCAGTTGAAGCAGGCTGGGCAAATTGGCATCTTGATGCAGCACATCTTGATTGGCTGTGTAGTAAGCTTTCACAAGAAGGACGGAAGTAACGCCAATCACAAATAATCCTAAGGAAATCAAGCTTAAAGCTAAATTTTTCTTAACCTGCATCATTTATTCACCTCAGCTTAGGAACTAAACAGCTTGCAAGACATTAAGGTTTAAGCAATAGATTTGTGAAAAATAACAAACCTAGCCCTATATTATAAAGGACACCCTTTAGCAGGTGTCCTAGTTGCTATTCACTCAGCCAGTCATCACCAGCTTTAGGATAAGAAAAAATTTCTTCAGGACGGAAGTAAAGAGATATCTCCCGCTCGGCACTTTCCAGGGAATCTGAGCCATGAATCACGTTTCGGCTGATATCCAGTGCATAACTCCCCCGAATAGAACCCGGATCCGCATTCAGGGGATTAGTAGCTCCCATCAGGAGCCGAGCTTGGGCGACCGCGTTTTTGCCTTCCCAAACCATCGCAATAACGGGAGAAGACATAATATACTGAACTGTAGGCTCAAAAAAGCTTTTGCCCCGATGTTCACGATAATGCTCTTCAGCCAAAGCTCTGTCAACTTTGAGCATCTTTAAAGCTACTAACTTTAGACCTTTTTTTTCTAACCTGGCAATAATTTCACCGACTAAACCTCTTTGCACGGCATCCGGCTTCAGCATCAGAAATGTTCTCTCCACAGTAACCCTCCTAATCTAACCTTGCCACGGATCCTTACTCTTTACTTCTTGTGGCTTTAAACTTCGATGTTCTTTTAAGTTTAATTTTTCTTTTCTCCCTGTCTTGCTCAGTGGGAGCATTCAGGTCTTCATTTCCGTCTTCGTCATTTTCATCAAAGGCCTCATCTTCAGGCCATTTATTTTCCTCTTCTTCAACAGCTTCAGCTTCAGGCTCAGCTTCCTTAGCTTTCTCAGCTTGTTCGCCCTTAGCCGGAGGAAGAGCGGCTAAATCCTGTTTACGGCTTTCGTCGTAGTCGGCAATAATTTTACGGAATTCGTCTGCTTCCAAGGTCTCTCTTTCCATTAGAGCCTGGGCAATAGCATGAAGAATATCCATTTTTTCAATTATAATATCTTGAGCCCTCTGGTAAGCCTCATCAATTATCCGGCGGATTTCATTATCTATAGCCTGGGCGACAGATTCGCTGTAATTGCGATCCCGGGCAATATCCCTGCCTAAGAATACTTGTTCTTCCTTATGGCCAAAAGTAATTGGCCCCAGCTCGTCAGACATGCCCAATTCGGTAATCATTTTGCGAACAATACTGGTAGCCCTTTCCAAATCGTTGGAAGCGCCGGTACTAATTTCATTGAGCACCAAAGCCTCGGCTACCCTGCCTCCCAGGAGCATTACTACCTGGTCTAAAAGCTGGGATTTGGTCATATAGTTGCGGTCTTCCTTAGGGAGAAGCAGCGTATAACCGCCGGCTCTCCCTCTGGGAATAATGGATACTTTATGAAGCGGATCGGTATGAGGGAGATATTCCCCTAACAGAGCATGGCCCGCTTCATGGTAAGCCACAAGTTTCTTTTCGAAATCGCTAATAACCCTGCTTTTCTTTTCCGGCCCGGCAATCACTCTTTCAATGGAGTCTTCCAAAGCCTTCATGCTAATTTTCTTCTGGTTGCGGCGAGCGGTTAGCAAAGCAGCTTCATTAACCAAGTTGGCCAAGTCGGCACCGGTAAAGCCCGGAGTCCGGCGAGCCAGAACCTCCAGGTTAACATCTTGCGCCAAGGGCTTGCCTCTGGTATGCACTTTAAGAATTTCTTCCCGCCCTTTAATATCAGGCACATTCACAACAACTTGGCGGTCAAAACGCCCCGGCCTGAGTAAGGCAGGGTCGAGAATATCGGGTCTGTTGGTGGCAGCGATAATGATAATCCCTTCATTGCCGTTAAAACCATCCATTTCCACCAGGAGCTGGTTTAAGGTTTGCTCTCTTTCATCGTGACCCCCGCCTAAGCCTGCTCCACGGTGCCGGCCAACAGCATCGATTTCATCGATAAAAACGATACAGGGTGAATTCTTTTTGGCTTGTTCGAATAAATCCCTAACTCTGGAGGCCCCGACTCCAACAAACATTTCTACAAAATCAGAGCCGCTGATACTAAAGAAAGGTACACCGGCTTCCCCGGAGACGGCCTTAGCCAAAAGGGTTTTCCCCGTTCCAGGAGGTCCAAAGAGAAGCACGCCTTTAGGAATTTTAGCACCGATGTCGGTAAATTTCTTAGGAGATTTAAGAAATTCCACGATTTCTTCCAATTCTTCCTTAACTTCATCAACGCCGGCAACATCTTTGAAGGTTACCTTCTTGTCATCTGCTACCAGGCGAGCCCGGCTCTTGCCAAATTGCATGACTTTGCTGCCGCCACCCTGGGTGGTCTGCATCATATAAAAGAATATGCCAAAGATTAAAAGCATCATAAACAGGGTAGGCAGCACCGATATCCACCAAGGCGGGGTTTCCGGCGGTTCAAAGCGATGCTGGATATTCTGTTTTTCCAGGTCATCAAGAAGTTTTTGATCACCCGTAGGGCCTGTCACTTCATAAACCTTGCCATCATTCATTGTGACAGTGTAAATATTAACCGGGTCATTTACTACCACTGATACATCACTGACTCTGCCGGCGGCAACAGCTTGTTTAAATCCATAATAATCAAGGCTGGTGTCCTTCTCAGCAGGAGGATTAGCCCACTTAATAAGCACTATAGCCAGTAGGATAATCATTAAATAAATTGCTACATTTTTAAATATTTTCAATCCGGAGATCCTCCTCTCTTTGCGGAACCCAATAACAGTAGTAAAAAACAATATGTTAATTATAGCATGCCAAGATGTCTTTTACAATCAATTCAAAATAGGAACAATATAGGAAAAGCTAACTAAACCTTGGCAATAATGCCATATAGCTTAAGTGCCGATTCATTTTCCGGGAGCAAAACATCGCTGCGGGAAACCCCGGGAATCCAAACTACAAGCCCGTCAAGAACTAAAAATGGGATCCGCCCCCGTTTTTCCTCCGGAATTTGTTTATCCTGAAAAACCTTCTTAATTGTTTTATGCCCTAAATTAGCAAAATACATTCGGTCGCCAGGCCTTCTCAGCCGGCAAATTAAAGGTTTTTTTAACTCTAAAACTTGCTTTTGGCTTAATTCTGTCCACCAGAGAATGCCTTCATCCCGCTTAAGTTCAGTAAATATTCCTGCTTTTAAACCTAAACCAGGAAGCAAATGCCACTCATTAAGAGTTAAACTGACCTCCCAGTCCCAGGCAAATTGATTTTGGTCTGAACTTTCTCTTGCAACCTTTTCCGGCAGGCTGAATAATAAGCCTTCCCTGCAAGCTTCCACTTTTAACCCGGGAAGATTCTGTTTCCAACCTGTCTTACGGCCTTCTTTCATTAAAAGCTTAATAAATTTATATTCTATCCCCCTGGGCTCCCCGCTTAGAAGGGCAGCAGAAAGCCGCAAAAGACGAGAAAGAATAGCCGGAGGCAATTCCCAAGCTTCAGCGGCAAGCAGATAAGACCCATGGCCCTTTTGCTTCCCATATTTGACCCACGCTTGGCTAACTTGGGAGCTGATATAGTCCTCATCCCAACGCAAAAGTTCAGCAGTCCGGCCTAATGCTTCCTGAATTTTCTTATTATATTTGTTTTCCAGTTCCGGTATTAATTCCAACCTTATTCTGTTTCGAGCATAAAAAGGCTCATAATTACTTTTATCGAGAGCATAAGGAAGCCCGTTTTCATGGCAATAAGCTATCAAATCTTCCTTGCGGATACCCAAGAGAGGCCTAATTATCCCCTCCTTGGCAGGATAAATCCCTGCCAACCCGGCTGTCCCACTTCCCCTGAGCAAGCGGTAAAGGACAGTCTCGGCCTGGTCGCCCAGATGATGGGCTGTGGCCAGCAAATTACAACCATACTTAACCATGTCTTCCTTAAATCGAGCATATCGCCACTCCCGAGCCGCCTCCTGAAAGCTTTTTTGGCAGCTGGCCGCATATTCTTTAGCCTTAAATTCATGCAGGATAAAAGGCACTCCCCAGTCCTCGGCCAAATTTCTGACCAGTTCCGCTTCTGCTGCGGCTTCTTTCCTGACTTGGTGATTAACATGGCTAATATAGAGAGCTAAATTTTGCTCCGGACTGTCCTGTGTATAACGGTAAAGAATATGCGCTAAAGCAACAGAATCCGGCCCCCCGGAGACAGCTATCAGGATGGTTGATCCGGACGGAATCATCTCTGGCAGTACTTCCGCTTTCAAATCGGCATACATTAATAGTTCCTCCGCTGGTTGGCAACCGATTCTATCATTAATAATTTATATACATTAAACTTTTTTGTCAAAATTAGTTTTTCCTGCGGAGAACCAAGACAACCCCGTCATCCACTAAGTTCCCGCCGGCCAACCTGATTGTTTCTTTAATTATATTATCGGCTAATTCTTGTGCAGAAGCAAGAGGAGAACTTTCCAAGAAAACTTTAAGCCAGTCTTCTTCTTGCTTCCCCACATCTAAAATACCGTCGGTAACTATAACTAAAGTTTCGTCCTTGAATTTAACATCCAAGACAGGTATTTCAATATCATTTAAAATCCCGGCCGGTAGACTGGAAGTTTTAAGAATCTCCACCTTACCCTTTCTTAGCAAATAGGTTGGAGCCGCTCCAATTTTAATTAATTTAGCACTATCCGTTTCCAAATCAATAATGGCCATATCCACAGTCACAAAACTTTCTTCCGGTGAACGTAAGACTAAAATGGAATTCAAAGCTTTAACTGCTCCTTCCGGTTCAAAGCCCGTACTCAAAAGCTGTTCCAAAATAGTTAAAGCCGCAGCACTCATTCTGGCCGCTTCCTCGCCGACCCCCATACCATCGCAAACAATTAGGGCGCTTTTATTGGGAGAAAGGGGCACGGAATTAAAGTTATCCCCGCTGATCCCATTGCCGGTCTTGATAACTGTCCCTACACCAATGTCAAGCTGCAGCCTATGTTGCCGGGACCAAACCAATGGTTTCCCCTCTTCCAGGTTATGTTTGGAATGAAGCTCTTTGGCCAAATGTCCAATTACTTGAGCAACATGGCGGTACTGGTCAGCTAAAGACTCCCGGTTTAAGGCCAGCCTTTTCTGCCATATCTCCCTGTCTTTCTGCTGCTCCAAAATAAACCTTACAGCAATTCTTACTTCCTCCAATTTCCCGCAGTACTTTTTCCATTCGGAGGGAATTATTTCTCCGGCAGTCTCCGGATTATTCATCTGCTCTTCCTCATAAGCAAACAAGTCATAGATAAAATTATAAGTGCGGTAGAATTCCCTTTCCCAGCAGTAATCAACCATAGCGCAGTTTTTGCAAATTCTTCCCACCAAAACATTCATTAGCTCCGGTACTTCCGGTTTTAACTTCGATTCCAGACCTGCGGCCTGAAAACTATAAGCGAGCTGGTCAAAGATATCCGCTAAAGTCTTAACTTTACTGATGGTTGTCTCAATCTCAGGCATAACCCTCTTTTTAAAAGTAACCTTATCTTTTCTTTTACCCGGCAGCACTAAAAACAATAGTAACCCTAAGCCGGCGGAATAAAGATGAGAAGTCAAAAAGCTCTCGTTCACAAAGAAAGTAACCATTAAAACCATAGAGCTGTAAGCCACTGCTATTCCTACTTTGCCAAAGTTTTGAAACCCGCCGCAAACAAAACCTAACAATCCGTAAATACCGGCATCAAGCAAATTGCCCAGCCCGAAATCCCATTTCAAAAGAAAACCTAGAATTGCACCGGCGCCGGCTCCCGCGCCCGCACCAAATCTGTCGGAAATAAACAAAATGAAAAAACCTAAAACAGCTATTTGGCAATTAATCTTACCAAAAGTTAAGCCTTGTAAACCGCTTAAACATACCGCTAAGATTAGGAGCCAAATCATGCCCTGCTCGCTGGTAAAACTTCCTTTAAGCAGGTTTTCCTTCTGCAGAAAAGCGTGAAAAAAAATTACCGAAAAACCTGCCGCTAAAGTGCTCTGAGCTAATAAAAGGATTAGGGCTTCTTCGCCAATTCCCGCCGTTAACTGCAAAACCAACAAACCGGGAAAGATAGTGCAAAAAGCGGTAAAAATAGGCAACAGGAAAATTTCCGCTTTATGACCCTTAATTCGCGGTAGCAGCAAAACGCACAGCAAACAGGCAGGCAAGACTTCACCAATAACAGCCAGGTTTCGTATGCTTAAAATACCGATAATTATTCCCAAGAAACCAAAGAAAACTTTTTTATCTTTGTCCAAAGACAATACCGCCATATAGGCAATGGCGAAAGGATAAATCCCTAAAATGTTGGCCCTGGCCAACATACTGCCCAATAGAGCAATGAGCAAGCAAACCGGTAAAGAAACCGAAAACTTTTGTAATATTTTTTCCGCTTTAAAAGCAGCCCATTCAGCCATAATAGCCACCTCTTCCATTTAATGGCAATATTATAGCCTATCCGGCCTGCGAAGCTTGTCAAACCCAGTAAGACCTTAGAGCCATGATTAGCCCAACTTCTGCCCAATATGCAGAAGATTATAACGGGACAACACTTTCTTATGGCTTTTTGACAAAAACCGTTTTCTATCGTCGTAAGTTTTTGAGCAGTAATAGTATATTTTTTGCATTACCCGCTCACCACGCGCCGAAGCTGTTCACTTGCTGCTACAGCTACTGCACCGAAACCTTCGGGTACTATACCCGCTGTGAACCACGGTGCAGTTTAACGCTGTAGCAGCTGCACTCACGACGCTTCTGTGCTTTAACGGTTCGCTAAGTAATGCAAAAAATGCACATTAAAAAAAGATGCCTCCCTAGAAGACACCTTCTTCAATAATTTTCTTCAAATTAATATTTCGTTAAATGCTCTCGGTTTTCAGTAGCACTAATAAGGATAACTGGTATTTGCCAGATGGCCAAAAAACTGTTTTTCTGTATAAATCCGCTTATTCGGAAGGAGCGCTTTCCTTTGGTGCGATTACTATTTCTCCCTTTCTTACTAAACCCAGTTTTTCCCGGGCCAATTGCTCAATATAACTGGGCGTATTTAGCTTTTCGATTTCCTGGCGAAGCTGGTTGTTAGCGGCCACTAAGTTATTCCTTCGTTCTAATAACTCAACTTTTTCTTTTTCCATGGATTGATCCAAGAGGAATAATTGATAGGACCAACTCCCGGCCAGCATTAAAGATATACCCATCACAAGGATAAATAAAGGGCTCGTTTTCCGCTTTCTTTTTCTGCCAGTAACCCGTTTAGTCATAATCCTCTGAATCCTCCGTTACACTGTTAAACAATCCCAATTCGGTTGCAGATATTATGCAAACAATCTGATACCCTTTAGCTTTGGCCCTGGCTAACATTGTTGCCACAGATGAAACACTGACATTGAGAATCCGGGCTATCTCCTCGCTTGAATGACCACTCTCTTTGAGCATGACCACTTGCCTTTCCCGAAAGCTGAGCTTTTCCAATCCTCTAATTTCCCAATGCACACCAATCTCCTATAGTACAAAGTAACTACAAACTAACTACAAATTAATAGCCTCTAAGTATCTGTTATTATAAACACTACAATCTGCAAATTCAATACTAACCAAAATATTTTCCCATAAGTCCTATTATTCCCTAGGTCTTTTGGTAATTCGACTTTTTACTTTGGTCACAGTTTCCCTGCCCATAGCTTCACTAAAACGGTAAACAAGCATTGAAAACCAACATAACAAACCATAAGGAATACTCATCAAAGCAGCAAGAATCCGGTATACCCCTAAAAAGAAACCTTTAATAACTTTACGGATAAAACGGATAAGTTGGCCGCTTAACTTTAGGGCCTGGGAAAAGAGTTTTTTGCAAAAAGGGCTCAAAATGCGGAGATAAAGGACAAGCCCGAGTAAAACTCCGCCAAAGAGATAAAAACGCCACTCTAAATAATTGGCTTTTTGCGCAAAGTAAAAAATCACCAGTAAAGCTGCCAGAGAAAAAAATAAGTCCCCGATAAAGGTCAACACCTTATTAAAGCCAAACCGCCAACGTACTATCCGATAAAAGTCAAAAAATAATCCTACACAAGCCCCGCTTAGAACAAGCACTGTTAAAATTGCTAACTCACTAATAGAACTTACTCCTTTCCCCGCTGGTATTTTTATTTAAAGACCCTTTCCCAGACTCCTCTGCCCGAGGACTCTTTTGAACGTCCTGTAAGGTAGGATAGTATGTCTACTTGCCCTTCAATCTCCAGTTCAGAATTTTCCAGATTGAGGTTTTGCACGCCTAAATCCTGTCCCTTAATAACTAATCCCCCTTTGACTGTATCCAGAACAATCTCTTTGGTATCAAAAGAACTAACTTTCCTTACTCCCGTAATGCGCAAAAGTTTCCTGTCTTCCATAATCACCTTATGGATTCTTTCTTCCTTTTCGCTCATCTCTTCTCCCCCGTTTCCACCTTTTTCTGTCTAATCAATATTCGGGAAAGACTCTATTTATAACTCTTCTCCTTTTTTTTGGTCCCGTAGAACTTCGTAGAGAGTATGAGCCTCTTCAGCCCTGACATTAGGTGGAACAGCGAGTACTTTTACCTCAAAGATGTGGTTTTTTAGGTCAAGGGTTATGATGTCCCCAGGTTTAACATCTGCTGAGGGTTTTGCTATCCGGCCGTTAACCATCACTTTTTCTCCCTCACAAACATCTTTAGCTACTGTTCTTCTTTTGATGATCCTTGCAATTTTAAGATATTTATCCAGTCTCAAAACCTTTGGCCTCCTTTATTTAAGCTAAATATATAAACTAAAAAAGACCCTTCGCCAACCAAAATTTTGACGAAGGTATTGGAAAAAAAACAAGGTTCCGAAGAACCTGTTTTTTTACTTAGGTTTTAATTATTTTAATTTACAGCTTCTTTTAAGGCTTTGCCGGCTTTAAACCCGGGAACCTTGCAAGCGGGGATAACGATTTCTTCTTTGGTCTGTGGATTTCTGCCCACACGCTCTTCACGCTGCTTAACTTCAAAAGTCCCGAAACCAACTAACTGAACCTTCTCACCTCTGGCCATAGCCTCGCTAATGGCCTCAAAAACAGCAGCTACGGCCTTTTCGGCATCCTTTTTGGTCATTTCGGCCTTCTCTGCTACCGCAGCAACGAGTTCCGCTTTATTCAAGAATCTCCCTCCCAAGTATATAAACTTTAAGTCCCTATATTCGCTATTAAATCTTAATATCCTGCTAAAGAGGTATCAAAATGAGTCTAGAGTACCATATTTTTCTTTCTTTTTTACCTCATCCCAATATAAATCCATCTCTTCAAGGCTTAAATCTTCAATTCGAAGTCCCTGGCTCTCAATTACACTAAGCATGGCCAAGAACCTCTCTTGGAATTTTCTGGTTGCTTGTCTTAAAGCTTCTTCAGCATTCACCCCCAAAAAACGTGAAAGATTAACAATGGAAAACAGTAGATCACCAAATTCATTTGCAATTTTTTGCTTATTATTAATTTCTTGCTTAAGCTCAGCTATTTCCTCATAAACTTTAGCTAGAGGCCCTTGGTAATCTTCCCAGTCAAATCCCACCTTCGCCGCTTTTCTTTGAGTGTCTTCAGCCAGCATCAAAGCCGGTAAGCCTTTTGGGATCTTAAAGAATTCCCTTGCAGCCGGAACAGGCCCACTTTGCGCCTTCCTCTCGTTCTTTTTGATAGCCTCCCAGTTACGTAAAACTTCCGTGCTTGATTCCACAACGACGGAACCGAAAACATGCGGGTGGCGTCGAATAAGTTTATCCCCAATGCCTTTCAGGACATCCTCAATGCCAAAAATATTGGCTTCCTCCGCCAACTGGCAATGAAAGACAACCTGTAATAATAAGTCTCCCAATTCTTCGCATAAATTATTCATATTTTTGGTATCCAAAGCTTCCAGTACTTCATAAGTTTCTTCCAATAAATATTTCTTAAGGCTGTCATGAGTCTGTTCTTTATCCCAGGGGCATCCATTACTTGAGCGCAACTCACGCATTATTTCCACTAGTCTTACCAAGGAACTGTCATCCGCTAAAAGGTCTGTCCTCACAGTGAAGGAGGAATCCAAGGCACTCTGAAGACAAGTTACTACTCTCCCTTCCTTTAAAGGGTTGCCCGGTAAGGCCAGTACTATTTCCCGTTGTTTATTTTGCGTCTTTCCTGGTAATTCGGCACATAATAAGCTTTGAGCTATTTCCTCCGGCCCGATTTCCCCTCCTTCACCCACAGTCTCGACCTCCGGGCAAAGGCCAAAGTAGGGAATTTTTTCTCTCTCCAAATCTGCTACGGCAGGGTGCTTGGGGGAACAAACATAGACTGCATCGGCTCCTGTCAAAACTCTATAAACCTTCAAGGGGAGCTTGTCCAAAGAACCTGAGCCCAGACCCACAATATGCAAGACTGATTTCATGCTTTCAATCTCCTTTCAGGATGATTATATCCAGAAAGGCTAGAAAGTGCAAAGGCTGTCAACCATAGTCAACAGCCCCTTAGTCACACCATTAATTTAGTTTCCCGATTGGTCCATTAAATTAATTCTCCCTACTGTTCCATTTGTTTGGCTAAAAAGCCTGCAGCAGTCTCCACAAGTTTAACCTCAAGGTCTCCCATTTTGGTATTTGGATCTTTGGACATCAAAATAACTACCCCGATTGGGTCACCCTCAGCAATGATAGGCGCAATAACTTGGCTGGTAACCTTCCCCTTATCTTCTCCTTCTGAATCTCTCAAAATAGAAGTATCGCCGGAAGTAAAAATAGTTTTTCTTTCTTCCATGGCTTGCTCGGCTGCTGGTCCGAGGGGTTTATTCAAATACTCTTTTTTCGATGCTCCTGCAACTGCGATAATAACATCCCTGTCTCCGATACAGGCAATATGCCCAGTAGCTTCAAACAAGGAGTCGGCATATTCCTTGGCAAAATCGCCTAATTCACCGATTGGTGAATATTTTTTAAGTATGACTTCTCCTTCTCTATCCACAAAAATCTCCAGTGGATCGCCTTCTCTTATTCGTAAAGTCCGTCGGATTTCTTTTGGAATTACTACGCGGCCCAGATCATCAATTCTTCTGACAATTCCGGTTGCTTTCAATGAGTCCTCCCTCCTTTTTCCAAAGCAACTGATTCAATCTTAGTATATATCTGGAGTTGTTTTATTATTCATATTTTTCCATGGCAGCAAAATAAGAAATAACCTCCTGAAAGTTTGCTTTTTCCTAGGATTTGAGCAAATCTGACATTTTATTCATGGGTCATAGAATATAATTCCTATTTATACAAATTAAACCAAAAATTCTTCCAGATCCTTCATGCACAGAAAACTTGCTCAAATACGGAAATGAGTAACCGTGCGAATGGAGTATTTGGTCAAGTTCAGTGACAAAAGAAGGTGCCTCCAAAGAAGGCACCTTCTTTAATATTTGGCTTATTTACTCACTGTTTTTTATTTTACCCAATATAATCTTAACTATTTGGCTTCAAATCTTCGGCATAGTCTATTTTGGCTTCCTCCCGTAATTTGGCAAAATAACTTTGGACTTTTTGGTTCTTGGCATACAGGAGGGTGTGTTCCGCAACTTGTTCTTTCGCCTTTTCAAAGTCAGGAACAATGGCTTCCTTATGGTCTTCCACCAAAATTATATGATAACCAAAATCGGTCTTAACAGGTTTCTCTGAAATTTTGCCAACTTCCTGGCTGAAAGCCGCTTCTTCAAAAGCCGCTACCATTTCACCGCGGCGGAAATAACCAAGGTCGCCCCCGGTAGTTTTAGCTGCAGGCTCGATTGATTTTTCTTTAGCCAATTCAGCAAAATCCTTGCCGGCTTTCAATTCTTCGATTATCGCTAAAGCTTCTTCCTCAGTTTTAACCAGGATATGCCGGGCTTTAACCTGTTCATCCTGACCGCCGTAACTGGAATAATTAGCTTCAAAAAACTGCTTGATTTCCTGCTCACTGACCGTAACATCTTTAGCAACAAAATAGGTAAAAGCTATATACTCCAAAACTTCATTTTCAGTCATAGCCTGCTCTTCCAGCCAAGCCTGATAATCCTTAATCTGGCTTTTTAATTCATCCCATTGCTTTGTAACTTCCGGATCCTTCAAATCCCAGTTATTCTTAACTACCTCCTGGTGGATTAATTCTGTCCCGATTAAACCTTCCAGGACTTCGTTCTTGACACTCTCGAAAGAGGTTTTGTATTCAGCGCTGTCTAAATCGACCCCTTGAGTTTTGAAATATTTCTTAATAGCCTTTAGCTTAGTTTCGTAAAGCTCCCTGGGGACAGCCTGATCATTCACTTTAACCGCAAAATCCTCTCCTTGAGCACACCCTGTTAAAAGGGCTAGTATTGTGAAAATCGTAACTGCTATTAGCGTTATTTTTTTCATTAAAATTAACTCCTTAAATAAAAACTGATAGAAACTGATAAATAATTATACCAAGGATAAAGCCGGAAGGCAATTTAAACTCGACTCAAGCCACTTGGCAAAATATACTTAAAGTCTCACGGCTTATTCTTTGTTCTTTTCTTCGGAGTTAGCGCCAGAATTCGCTCCCTGTTCCAGGCGGGCTTTTAAAATAGTGAGGATTCTTAAAATGGCTTTAAAGATATCTTCAATATTAAGCAGCCGCAGGCGCACCTTTAATTCCAGTTTCCCTTCTTCCGCCGCCGCAAAAGATAAAGGGTAAGGAGACTCGGCGGCCATAGCCATAAGCTCTTCCCCGCTTAAACCGGGATCAGAAGCAAAACGTAAAGTAATATTATGCTTCTGCTGGACAATTTGTTCAATTTTTAGTTCTTTAGCCCGCATCTTGATGCGGACAATTTGCAGCAAATTCTCCACCTCGACCGGCGGAGTGCCAAACCTATCCACCAATTCATCGAGAATATCGCTTAGCTCCTCCTCACTGGTAACGGCAAGCATCCGCTGATAAAGGGTGGCTTTGGTTTGTTTGTCCACAATGTATTCGTCAGGCAACAAAGCCTTGACTTGAATATCGATAGACGGTTCCACAGTTTCTTCCACTTTTTCACCTTTAATCTCTTGCACCGCTTCTTTCAGCATCTGCATATAAAGGTTAAAACCAACGGCTGCCAAATGGCCATGCTGCTCGCCGCCAATCAAATTTCCCGCTCCCCTAATCTCCAAATCCCGCATGGCAATCTTAAAGCCGGAGCCAAACTCAGTAAACTCCCTGATAGTTGCCAGCCTCTTTTCGGCCTCTTCCGTCAATATTTTTTGCGGCTGGTAAAGGAAGTAGGCAAAAGCCTTGCGGTTAGAACGGCCCACCCGCCCTCTAAGCTGATAAAGCTGGCTTAAACCGAATCTATCTGCTTCATCAACAATCAGGGTATTGACATTAGGCATATCTAAGCCGGTCTCGATGATAGTGGTACAGATTAAAACATCCTTTTCTTTTTCCAAAAAAGAAATCATTTCCCTTTCAAGTTGAGTTTCACTCATCTGGCCATGAGCTATTCCGCAACGGGCTTCCGGGACTAACTCGTTAATGAGCCTTAAAACCCTGTCTAAAGATTCCACCCGGTTATGCACATAGAAAACCTGCCCGCCCCGGTTCAGCTCCCTCCTGATCACATCCCTTACTAATTCCGGATTAAATTCGGCTACAAAAGTTTGCACAGGGAATCTATCTTCAGGCGGTGTATTAATAACACTCATATCCCTTAAGCCTACCAGGGACATATGCAAAGTCCTGGGTATGGGCGTAGCGGAAAGAGTCAAAACATCCACATTGGTTTTTAAAGCCTTAATCTTCTCCTTATGGGCCACCCCGAATCTTTGCTCTTCATCCACAATGAGTAACCCCAGATCTTTAAAATTTACCCCGTCCGAAACTAAACGGTGGGTACCGACCACAATATCTACCGAACCGTCTTTTAAACCCTGAATTATTAATTTTTGCTCCTTGGGGGTGCGGAAACGGCTAAGCATTTCAATTTTCACCGGGTAATCCAGGAACCTTTCCCGGAAAGTATTGTAATGCTGCTGGGCCAAAATAGTGGTGGGCACTAAAACGGCAACTTGTTTGCCGCTGGAAACGGCTTTAAAAGCCGCTCTTAAAGCCACTTCAGTTTTACCGTAACCCACATCCCCGCAAAGAAGACGGTCCATAGGCCGCGGTTTCATCATATCTTTTTTAACTTCTTCAATACACTGGAGCTGATCCGGCGTTTCCTCATAGGGGAATCTCTCTTCAAATTCCTTTTGCCAGACGCTGTCTGCAGGGAAAGCAAAGCCTCGGGCCTTTTCCCTTTGGGCATAAAGTTTCAACAAATCAAGGGCCATTTTCTTAACGGCGCTTTTAGCCTTGGTTTTTACTTTATTCCATTCGTTGCCGTTTAACCTGTTAAGCTTGGGTGCGCTATCGCCATCCGTTCCTAAATATTTCTGGAGAAGCTGAAGCTGGTCCAAAGGGACATAAAGCTTGTCTTCACCTGCATATTTAATGGCAAAATAATCTTTGTCAATGCCGTCAACGGTTATCTTTTCTATCCCAAGAAATTTGCCAATGCCGTGGTAAAGATGAACCACATAATCCCCGGGCTTCAAATCCCCAAACTTCAAAATATGGTCTTCCTTTTGGGCTTTGCGGGGCTTGGCCTGAATTTTACGTTCCCTCTTGTAAATTTCAGCCTCAGTAAGAATAACCAATTTATTAATGGGCAATTCAAACCCTTGGTTTAAAGATAAGGGATAAAGATGCACACCGCTTAAGCTAAGGTCATCATCAAACTGAGAGATGCGGGAAGCAATCCCCCGGTCTTTCAGCCCTTGGGCCAGTCTCTTACAGTTTTCCTCCCCACCGGCAAACAAAGCAATGGTATAGCCGGCGTTCTTCCATCTCTCGATTTCGTCCACCAGGAGAGAAGTTTTGCTATAACCCGCCAGAGGACGAGCGGTTATATTAATGACCCGTCGAGGCTGGAATCCGGGAATTTCCCGTAACAAATTAGATAAGCCGATTAGCTGCCTGTCACCGCATTGCAAAAAGTCCTCAAAACCGATGAACAAGGATTCAGGATTAATAAATTCTTCCCCTCGTTCCAAATTTTCCGTAAACTCCATTTGCCGCTGCTTATGTTGGAAATCCAACTGTTCCTTTAGTCTAAGGGGCTCATCTAAAAAAAGCAGGCAATCTTTGGCTAGCCAATCAAAGAAAGGAACATATTTTTCAGGCAAAATACTTAAATAAGGGTAAATATTTTCATCTAAAAACCCTTCGTCCAAGCGGTTTCCAACATACTCAACTTTTTTATTGAGCCTTTGGACCGCTTCCGTCCTGCCCAGACGCTGTAAACGGCCTACCGCTTTCCTGGCCCGGGCTTTAATATCCCATTTTAGGTTCTGCAACTCACGCGAGGCAATAACATATTCCTGAACAGGCACAATTAAAGCCTCGTTTAATGTACTCAGAGACTTCTGGGTTTCCAGGTCAAAAGTACGGATAGAGTCCACTTCATCATCAAAAAATTCAATCCTGAGGGGCTCCCGGTCATGGGGGGCAATATCTAAAATTCCTCCCCTTAAGGCAAATTGGCCCCTGCCTTCCACAATTTCTTCCCGCACATAGCCCGACTCTACTAAAAGTCTTAAGATGTCAGGCAAAGAATAGCGCTCCCCTAACTTGAAATGCAAGCAGTTTTTTAACCAGCGTTCCGGTTGGGGGAGTTTTCTAAGGAGAGCCTGCACAGGCGCCACGATAATCTTCGGTAAGGATTCCTTGGGCTCAGGATGGACTAAAGCGCTTAAGACTTTAATTCTCTCAGCGGTTATTTCATGGCTACGACTTAAAACCTCAAAAGGTAGCCATTCCGTAGAGGGAAACAGGAGGATTTCCCTGTCTTTAAGCCAGGTCTGTAAGTCGCTTACCCACTTCTGGGCTTGTTCGTCACTGTAGGTAATAATAAGGCCTTGGTGCCTGGAACGTAAGACCTGAGAGGCAAAAGCAGCCTTTTGACTGCCGGTAAGATTATAGACTATTTGGGGAGAATCTTTTCTGCCCAAAGCAGCTCTAACATCTTCAATCTCAAAAGCCTTGTACAAAAAATCATTAATATTAGGCATCAGGAAACCTCCTGCCAAAATAGCCGCCAAATTAGCTTCAGCAGTTTAAATTAATTTCTGCAGTTTTAATTTTCTATAGTTTCTATAGATTGATTAATTTCAGCAATTTAACTAATTTCCGCTGTTTTTAATTTACTTAAGCAAATTATTTTGGATTATTGTTTAATGCAAATAGGCTCTGCTATTAATATCCAGCTCTTGCATACATTGAGGGCATAAAGCATAAGCCACATTTCCCACTATCTCCAAGGAAAGATCCATGTCAGTGGCTCCAAAAGCTTCCCTATCAAGTTCGCCAAGAATAGCGTCGCAACAACGGCAAATTTTAAGCATATACATAGGAAAAAACACCTCCCGTGTAATAGGCTTACCTTTCCCACGGCAGGTTATACTCGCCGGAACCAGAACCTTAAGCATTAATTAAAAATACTTATTATTATTATAGAAAATATTTAATAATAATTGCTATTATAAAAATTATTTTAAATAATCATATGCTAATTATATGTATTCATTGCTTGGGCGCCCCGGCCTTCCAGCCAAAGCAAAACAGCCTGGTGGGCCGCTTCCATAGCCTCAGCCAAAACTTTCTTTTCTTCCCTGGAAAAGGACGACAAAACATAGCTTACAACATCTTCATCTTCCGGGGGGCGGCCTACTCCGATTCTTAGCCGCCAAAAATCCTGGGAACCTAATTCCTGGATAATGGATTGCATACCCTTATGGCCGCCGGCACTCCCTTTGGGCCGTAGCCTTATTTTGCCTAAAGGAAGATCCATATCATCAAAAACTACCAAGATATCTTCCGGAGAAAGCTTATAATAGCTGACCAGCTCTTTGACAGCCAAACCGCTTAAATTCATATAAGTATAAGGTTTGAGAAAAAAAACTCTTTCTTCTCGTACCCGACCTTCGGCCACTTTACCGCGAAAATCGCTGCGGTATTTATAACCTAAATCTTTAACTATCCTGTCCAAGAGCATAAACCCAACATTGTGCTTGGTTTCGCTGTATTTTAAACCTGGATTTCCCAAGCCGATTATTGCTTTCATATTTTTCACCTTCCGGCATAATCTCCCTGGGCGGCGAATAAATTGGAACGAGAGAAATATGTGGTCTCGATAATTTAATTAAGAAGGAGGAATAACTGTGCTGCCCAGTAAAAAATTTTTATCCCTGCCTATCATCTCTTTAAAAGAAGGCCAACAAATCGGGTTTGTCCGCAATCTGGTCATTAACCCTAAGACTAGATCCGTAGCAGCATTAATAGTTGACCCTAAGGGATTCTTCAAGGAACAAAGGATAATCCCTTTTAACCGGGTAGTAAGCATTGGTGAAAATGCCATTACTGTCAGCACGGAGAGCCAAGTGGAAAAAGCAATTAATTTACCCGATATCCTCGATCTGCTGAAAGAAAAAACAGCAATTATCGGGATTAAAATCATTACCACTAATGGCAAAACGCTTGGCATAGTAGATGAATTTTATGTTAACCCCGAGGACGGCAGTATTGTTTGCCTGGACTTTTCCGGCGGAAAAATTGAAGGGCTCTTTAACGGTAAACTACGGATTAAAGCTAACGAAATCTTAACCATGGGCTCCGACGTTATTGTTGTCGCTAAAGATTGTGAAGAAAGGATTGAAATCCTAAGTAAAGGACTTAATGAAAATGTTAAATCAATTCTTCAGACAGCTTCCGGCAAAGCGGCCGAAAAAAAACATAAGCTCAGTAACTCCTGGCGAAACAGGAAAAGCAATAAACTAAAAGAAAATAAAGAAGAACCAAGTAGCGAACAATACAAGCCGGAAGAAGACAAAGAGGCAGCTGCTTCCGGAACAGTCGAGAAACCGTCGGAAGAAGGTCAAAGTGAAGTGCAGGCCTAAGGGTCTTTAGGTGAATAATTTGCTCACAGACAAATCTTCATGGATTCTGACAATTGCTTCTCCTAAAAGGGGAGCAACGGAAAGTACTTTCATTTTACTAATTTTTTGCTCTTTTTTCAAAGGGATGGTATTGGTAACGACTACTTCCTTAATAACTGACCTTTCCAGCCGCTCAACAGCTGGCCCGGAAAGAACCGGGTGTGTACAACAGGCATAGACTTCAGTTGCCCCTTGTTCCACCAGCACCTCAGCAGCCTGGGTTATTGTACCGGCGGTATCAATAATATCGTCAATTAATACTGCTGTTTTTCCTTTTAATTCTCCAATAACGTGCATAATCTCGGAAACATTAGGCTCAGGCCGCCGTTTGTCAACAATGGCCAAAGAAGCTCCTATTCTCTCTGCGAAACTCCTCGCTCTGCTCACCCCGCCGATATCCGGTGAAACCACACAAACATTGCGAAGTTTTTTCTCCATAAAGTATTCGGCAAGAATCGGCACCCCCGGCAAGTGGTCAACCGGGATATCAAAGAACCCTTGAATAGCAGGAGCATGGAGATCCATTGCCACTACCCGGTCAGCCCCGGCAGTAGTGAGAATATTAGCGATTAATTTAGCTGTGATTGGTTCCCGCGCCCGAGCTTTTCTTTCCTGGCGAGCGTACCCGTAATAAGGGACTACGGCAGTAATCCGGTAGGCAGAAGCCCTGCGCAAGGCATCTATAAGAATCAAAAGTTCCATCATACTGTCATTGGCCGGTCTGCAGGTAGGCTGAACTACAAAAACATCTGCCCCCCTGACGCTTTCATTTATTGCGATGCTTATTTCCCCATCCTGGAAAGTTTTAACTTGGGCGTCCCCCAGTGAAATCCCCAGATAATCGGCAATCTCCTGTGCCAATTCCCGATTGGAATTTCCGCAGAAAATTTTTAGTTCTTTAGTAGCCATGTTTACCCCCTACTTGTCTTTGGCTTTTTGCCAGTTTTCAATGATTTTTTGCTGCGACCTTTCTACGGCGAGTGCTTTAGGCGGTACATCTTTAGTGATGGTGGACCCTGCTCCTATAACTGACCCCGCCCCTATCTTAACCGGAGCAACAAAATTAGTATTGCTACCCACAAAACAATTATCCCCGATTATTGTCGGGTATTTATTTTGGCCATCATAATTGCAAGTGATGGTTCCGGCCCCAATATTAACATTTTTTCCCAAACGGGAATCTCCTATATAGCTTAAGTGCGGAACTTTGGAACCTTCACCAACTACACTGTTCTTAATTTCCACAAAATCACCGATTTTTACCCCTTTCTCCAAGACCGTCCCGGGACGCAAATAAGCGAAAGGCCCTACCATTGCCCTTTCTCCGATAATAGCCTCCCGGACAACGGAGTTTTCAATCTGGCATCCTTTCCCGCAATGACTGTCAATTATGGTAGTCCCAGGGCCAATAACAGCACCTTCTTCAATTCGGGTCTTACCTTTAATGAAAGTAAAGGGCAAAAGGATAACATCCTTGGCGAGCACTGCCTGAGCATCCACAAAAACGGATGAAGGGTTAACAATTGTTACGCCCTCCATCATCCAATGTTTGCGAATCCGATCATACAGGATTTCCTCCGCTTCAGCCAATTGGACCCGGTTATTAATGCCCAATGCTTCGCTGGAATCTTCGGTACACAAAGTCTCAATCTTAGCTCCTTGCGCCAAAAGGATCTCAAAAACATCAGTCAGGTAATACTCTCCTTGGACATTTTGAGGAGTGATTTTTTGTAAGGCCGCTTTTAAGACTGAGCTTTGGAAACAGTATGTTCCGGTATTTATTTCTTTAATCTCTTTTTGTTTGGGGTCAGCGTCTTTTTCTTCAATAATACCCTTAAACAAATCCTTTTCTTTAAGAATCCGGCCATAGCCAAAAGGGTTTGCCATTATAGCTGACAATACTGTCGCTGCCGCCCCGGAATTGCGATGCCAATCCAGCAAAAGCCGAAGTGTCTCTACGGAAAGAAGGGGTTGATCCCCGCTTAGTACCAAAACAGTACTCTCATCCTTTAAATAAGGGACTGCTTGCATTAAAGCATGGCCTGTACCTAATTGCTCTTCCTGAACAATAATTGTTGATTGACCTGCCAGGTATTCCGCCACTAATTCCCGTCCATGACCGACAATAGTCAACACTTCTTCGATGCCAAGTTTCTGGACTTTATCCAGAACATGCCCTATAAGTGGTTGTCCCGCCATCCGGTGCATTACTTTAGGTAATTCCGATTTCATCCGGGTACCTTTGCCTGCCGCTAGGATGACTGCTGTACACTGAGACATTTTTTTAGTAAACCTCCAAATAATTTGTTGGACAGTTCTAAAGATAATAATTTATCTTTAGAATAACATAAATAAGAGTAATTTTACACCATCGAATTACTTTCTGGCAAGTTTATCCTCTTATTTAAGTATAAAGGCAATTGCCTACAAACACAAAAAAGAGACCTTTAATTGACGGTCTCTTTCTATCAATAACAAAAACAACAATAAAAAGTCCTCTATAAAAGGAAAGGATAAACTATTCCAGGTTTTTACCATACTCTTCTAAAACCTTAGACTGGATCTTTTCTCTGGCTGCAGAGGAAATCGGGTGGGCTATGTCGCGAAAATCGCCTTCCGGAGTCTTACGACTAGGCATCGCCACAAATAGGCCATTTGTGCCTTCGACGACTTTAACATCATGCACAACGAATTCATTGTCAAATGTAACCGATACCACTGCTTTCATTTTACCTTCTGTGTTAACCTTACGAACTCTGATATCCGTAATTTCCATTTTGAGGATCACCACCCTTCCCTTCTGCCTGCAAAAAACTCTTCTACACTATTCTCTATTTGGCAAAAAACTCCTTCTTTTCCTGGAAAAAAATTTTCACTTTTTCTATTTTTTGACCAAAATATCTAGATTTTATTGGCTTTAACAATAGTTTTCCCGCTTTCCGGATCAATCTCTGCCAGTTGCAAAAGGGCCAAGTAGTCTTCAACCAGTCTCCCGGTATGCCAAAGAGCATCTTCCATTAATATCCCAAGGCCAACCACCTCAGCCTCGAACTCTTTCATCAGGCTAATAATTCCTTTTGCTGTTCCCCCGGCTTTAATAAAATCATCGATTATAAGTACTTTTTTTCCTGAAGCAAGGGCTCGCCGGGCCAAAGTCATGGTCTGAATTCTCTTGGAAGACCCGGAGATATAATTAATACTTACAGAGGAACCTTCAGTAACTTTACTGCCGTGCCGGACTATGACCGTCGGCACCCCAAGAGAATCAGCTGTCATTAAAGCCAGCGGAATACCTTTGGTTTCGATGGTTACAACAGCCTCGGGATTTTTAGCCCTGAAGATGCTGGCAAAAATCAACCCCAAAGTCCTAACAACCGCAGGGTCATAGAGCAGGTCTGCCATATAAAGGAAACCGCCCGGAAGCATACGATCCTCCGTGCTTAAAGTAGCGGCCAGTTTTTCCAGAAAGTTCTGGGCTTCTTCTTTGCCAATCCCGGGCAAATATTTTACACCGCCGGCCGCTCCCGGTACTGTT
The DNA here is from genome assembly GCA_012839895.1 of Peptococcaceae bacterium. Classification (GTDB taxonomy): domain Bacteria; phylum Bacillota; class Desulfitobacteriia; order Desulfitobacteriales; family Syntrophobotulaceae; genus DUML01. The sequence goes on from DUML01000013.1 coordinate 35,634, forward strand.
TCCAGTGTCCCCCTGCCGGTTAACTGTAAAGTTTCTTTAATGACAGCAAGATCCTCGCTAATTGTGGATTTGGCCGTTTCAAAATGTTCTGCAAAAAACCCCAAAGGCAAAAGCTCATTGGGACGGGATAAAAGAATTTCTGTTAAACAAAGGATTCTTTCTGTTTTCTTCATTTGCTCATCTCTTTATAACTACTTTTTTAATACTTAAATTATAGTCAATGCCAAGTATTTTTTATTATGCAGTATTCAAAGTCTTGACCAGCCAGGTATGTCTAACGCCCTTCTCTTGCAAAGCTTGGACAACTTTTTGGCCGTGCTCTTTGTTTTTGGCAATCCCGAAAACGGCCGAACCGCTTCCCGACATCAGGGCTCCCAGACAACCTTCCTGAAGCATGATGTCTTTAATAACCTTTATTTCGGGCAAAAGCTGAAAAGCTACCTTTTCCAAAGAATTAAAAAGGTGTTGCCCAATTTTATCAGTTGCGCCTTCCTTTAATAACTTGACCCATAATTCTCGCTCCAAGGAAGCGTACCTGCAGGACTCATCAAATAGACGGTATGCCTCGGCTGTACTTATTCCACCCTCAGGCTTGGCCAAAACCATGTCCATTTTGGGTGCCGGTGGAAGGGGACTTAAATCTGTTCCCGTTCCTTCCCCCCATTGGGTTCCACCCCGGAGGCAAAAGGCAGTGTCCGAACCGCATCGGCAAGCAAGCCAAAGAAGCTCCGTCATGGAAAAAGGGTTCCCTGAGAGTAAGTTTAAGGCTCTTAAGACCGCAGCGGCATCACTGCTCCCCCCGGCCAGCCCGGCTTGCAGGGGAATGTTTTTTTCAATTTTTATCTCTATCCCGGATAGACTTACCCCGGGAACAGAAGTTTGATAACTATCCCAGAAAAGCCTGGCAGCTTGATAAGCAAGGTTTTGTTCTCCGCTTAAATTGCCGCATAAACAGCTAATATCTTTGGTCTTGGTAAGAGTCACTTGGACGCGGTCGGCAAGAGAAACCGATTGAAAGATTGTCTGTAAATTATGGTAACCGTCGGTTCTTTTCCCAGTAATAGCCAGGGACAAATTTATTTTAGCCGGGGCGTCAAGTGTTAGTGATTTTTCTATCATAGTAAATTCCATATTATTATAGCATTATTTTCCTATATTATAGCTGTTTTCTGATTATACTTCCAGAAAAATCTTAACCAAGAGAAGTTTTCGCTTCCTTCTCCTCTCTTGGCTGAACTATAAGCTCAGAGAGAATTGCCCTTAAAGGTTCAGCTTTTTCATAAAAAGCGACCACCAAGTCATCCTTGCCGGCTGTCAGCAAAGCCTGCCGGAAGGCTTCTTTTTCATCTAAAACGATTTTTAACTGCTCAGGTTCTTTGCCTTCCAACAAGGCCTGCTCATAGATTATTTTGGCAACTTCACCAGGTTTTCTCCCTCTTAAGTCCTGGTCTTCTTTAATGAAAAGGATATCAAAGCCCCAAGCGGCTTCTTTCGCCAAGTTCCTGACAGTGCAGTCACTGCGATCTCCCGGCAAACCTACACAACAGATACTTCGTTTATATTTCAAACATTGCAGGGTCTTGGCAATTTCTTTTACCCCCGCCGGGTTATGAGCATAATCCAAAATTACTCTCCGTCCATCCTTTAACACATAATACTCTAGGCGCCCCTCGTTGTCTTTTATATCGTGACCAAAACCGCAAACGGCGCGGCGGATTTGTTGAACGTTGTACCCCAAGGCCCAAAAAGCGCTTACTCCGGCCAAGACATTTTGCACGTTGTGAAGGGCCTTCCCTCCCCAGGTAAGAGGGATTTTGGCCAGGTTACAGACAAAAGTGCTGGAAGTGCCCTGACAAAGCAGGATTCTCCCTTTATCAACCACAAATGCTGTACCGCCCAAAGCCAGGTGTTTACAAATTTTTTTGTTTTGCAGTTTAGTACTGAAAAAAATAACCCTGCCTTTGGTCTTTTTTGCCAGACTGGCTACCCGGGGATCATCGGCATTTAAAACTACATAACTATGTTTTTGAACAACTTCTGCCACCAAGCTTTTAACTTTAGTAAGGTCCTCCAAGGTATCAATACCGTCTTTGCCTAAATGGTCTTCCGTAATATTGGTTATAACCGCAACATCGGCATAATCATAGCCAAGGCCCGCACGCAAAATACCGCCCCGGGCCGTTTCCAGGACTGCTACCTGGACCTGGGGATGTCTTAACACCACTTGGGCGCTGTGTGGCCCGCTGAAGTCTCCTTTAGCCAAAAGCCTGTTATTAATATAAATGCCTTCGGTGGAAGTCATCCCCACGGTCAAATTTTGTTTTTGCAGCATTGCGCTTATTAAGCGGACTGTGGTTGTCTTGCCGTTTGTCCCCGTCACTGCTACAATCGGGATCCGACCATTGCCCTGAGGGAAAAGCATTTTCACTATTTGGAAACCAACATCCCGGCCTTGGCCGTAGCTGGGCTGAAGATGCATTCTTAAGCCCGGGGCGGCATTAACCTCAATAACTTTTCCCCCTTGTTCCTGGTAAGGCCTGCTAACATCCTTAAGTATCAAATCTATTCCTACAATATCCAATTTGAGAAGTGAAGCCACATAAGTAGCCAGTTCGGCATTGGCAGGGTGAACCAGTTCGGTTACATCTTTGGCGCTGGCTCCCGTACTTAAATTTGCGCTCTGCCGGAGCACAATGCGCTCTCCCCTTGCCGGTACAGAAGAGAGTGTTAACCCTTGACGGTAAAGATCCATAACCACTACCGAATCTAAAGCTATTTTTGTTAAATAGTTCTCATGCTCCTCCCCGCGCAGGGGATTACGGTTCTCTTTCTCAACCAACTCTTTAATCGTGGAACAGCCGTCGCCAATTACAAATGGGGGAATTCTCTGAGCGGCAGCCGCCAGTTTTCCGTCAATCACCAGAAAGCGGTAGTTATTGCCTTCAACATATTCTTCAATAATGATTTGTGAATCGTATATTTCAGCCAGCCGGAAAGCAGCCAAGACTTCACTTTCGGTTTGGAGATTAAGGGAAACTCCTTTCCCTTGATTGCCCCGGCAAGGCTTTACAACCACACCTGGCCCCAATTCCCGGAAAGCGGCCAAAATCTCCTCTTCGCTTCTGACAACCCTTCCTTGGGGAACAGGCACGGCCGACGCTCTTAAAATTTGCCGGGTAAGCTGCTTATCCCCGGCGATATCCACCCCAATGCAAGACGTCCTGTCCGTCATAGCCGCTTGAATCTTCCTTTGGTAACGCCCGTACCCCAATATGTAAAGGCTGCCATCCACTCTCTGTATTGGTATTCCCTGCCGGGAACAAGCCTCTAAAATTGCCCGGGTAGAAGGCCCGGGGCTATATTGGGAACGTATCTTCTTAATTTTTTCTACAAGCGGGGCAATATCCGGTTCTTGCCCTTGGGCCAACTGATTAACCACTTCGACTGCCATATAAAAAGCTTCCAGGGCCGCCTCTTTACACTGGTACTCATAAACAACTTCATATTCCTGCCGGGCTTCATCAAACAGTCGAGTTTTTCCGTATCGAACATTTTCTCCTGCCAGAGCCAATAATTCGATTGCCGTGTGCTCTAAAACATGCCCCGGTAAAGTCCCTTCCTCTAAACGCTCCATAAAACCGCCGATCCGCCCGCGGGAACAAGTATGTGTAGATAGGGTAGGCAAGCATTTCAAAAGCCGGCTATTAAAACCTCCCAGTTCCTTGGTTGTTTTCCCCTCCCAATCGGAAATATCTACTACTCCTCGGACAATGGGGCGATAACTAAAAAAATTTGCACCCTCTATTGCCCTGACCTGACATATCTTCATTGTAACGGGTTTCCTCCTGCTAAGTTTTACCTACCCATCTATTTTTTCCCGTTTACTTTTTTATATTCTTTTCCTGCCAAATTTCCCATCCTGCAAAATTTCCATCCCGCTATTTTTCCACACTTAGCAACCCCTAAGCCCCAAAGCAATAAAGACTAGTTCTAACTGACACAATCGGCCGCACCCTAATACACCCTAATAAACGCAACTAACCTCTCCACATTAAATACTTATTTCCTTACCGCTTTACTGGGCTGCTGGTTCGCTCCCGCAAAGCAAACTCATAACCCGCGCATAACACATGCACTTTGACCGGGGCAAAAGCAAGCGGCCTGCCGCTAAAAAGTTCGTCCACGTTGGAAAGGTCCGCCTGGGAGGCGTCAATTATTAGGGCTGTACCCCTGCCAATCACCTCCAGCTTTCCATCGGTGCGGACATGAACTGCAGTGTCTTCGTCTATGCCAATCCCCAACACATCCGGATTTAAAGCCACTGCGGTAAGAAGCCGGCCAATCCGGCCTCTTTGGGCAAAATGTTGGTCAACAATAACTCCTTTTATAAGCCCCAAACCAGGCGCCATTTGAATTAAATCTTCCCCGGGAGTATCCCCGGCTCCTCCGATTATCATGGTATCGGACATTACCGAAGCTCCGGCGCTGGTACCGGCAATTATTACCTGCCGCTCATAAGCTTGCAATAAAGCTTTCCCCAATACAGTCCCCCCGAGCATGGCAGTAATCCGCAGTTGGTCTCCGCCGGTAAAAAAAATGCCACTGGCCCGGGTTATTTTATCCACATTCTTTTGCGAATGAGCGTGCTCCCGGTGATAAATGTTAAGGATCTCCAAGTCCGAACAGCCAAAGCTTGTAAAAAGTTTTTTATAAGGCTCGGCGGCTTCTTCCGCATTCTCGGAAGCCGCTGTAATAACACAGATTCGGGACTCCCTGCCTCCCGCTTCCTGAAAAAAATACTTTAAAATCTTGCAATCCTTATGCTTGTCCTCCGCACCTCCAATAATAAGCAGATTTCCACTAACATACTGTGACATAAAATCCCTCCGCACTCTAATTTGCGGAAATCTGCTTTATTTATGCATTAATGTTCTATTCTAGGGTAGCCACGCCGCATTTGCCCTCTGGTCTCAATGCCGCCTACGCCATCTGTTCCTGTTATGGTATGGTTAATAATATCTTTTAACGATACCGTTCTATCAATGGGAGTATAAGCTATGCTTTCCACGAGAAAAACAGGATCCAAAGCGTGAATTAACATTCTTTTCGGCGAAGAAGCAAAATTTGCACCGGCCTCAATAATGGCTTCAAAATTGGACTGGCAGCCTCCGGCAAAAATCACCAGGGCATCCTTATTGGGCTGAAACTTCCTGGCTTCCTGCACCGCCTGCACAAAATAAGCCGAACTACGGTAACTGGACAGGCTTTTCAGGTCCTTTTTCCCTTTCAACAAAGAGTCATGTCCCGTTAAAACCAAAATATCCGTGGGGTTTTCTTGAAACACCTTGGCAATAACCTTCGGCTGCTCCACTTCCGACTTACAAATACCCTTAGCCTGAAGGCCAAGCTGCTTATAAGTCCTAAGGCATTGTTCCAAATAATCTTTATCCCCATCTAAGTGCAGAATACGACCCGGTATTTCAAAATATTCTTCTTCCACCTTAAACTTACGGTCAAAAACCACTTTGCGAAACTTTTTATAAACTTCTTGCGAATCCGCAAGCTGATAATGCATTACCTCCCGTTCTGTTTTCAGAACAAGGTCATCAAGGTAAGCGTCTGCTATTAAACGGTAATCCAACCCTCCAAGGATGGCTATTTTCTCTCTCCCAACTTTTTTTATATCCAGTATTTTAAAGTAAAAGTCCTGGTTATAAGAACGGCGGGCTACAACACTGCCTATTTTAAACATTATTTTACCCCTCCCTGCCGTTAAAACCTAAGTGTCCAATGAACACACTCTTTCAATATCATTGTATGTAAGAAAAAACATTTTGCTTGAAACGGCCAGAGAAGAATTATTATCTTGTTTAAGCCATTCTAAAAAGCATAAAACCTGTCGCCAACTAAAGCGACAGGCATATCAAACTTTATCTTAGCTTAACAAAATGCTAAATCTCTCTTTTAAATCTCTCTTTCCAATCTTGGAATTTTAATCAAAGATGCATACGACTTGTCCAAGAATTAGCCGCAGGAATTAGCCACAGGAAAAATTACTTGGAGCGTTTTTTTCCCCAGACGGCATAGCCCAGGAGCATAGAAGCGACAATGATAAAAGCAGGATGCAAAGAAGTAAGGACTATAATACCCACCGTCACCAGCGCGATTAACCAAGTACTTAAATCGGGGAAAGATTTCCTGCCCATCTCATAAGCAGTATGAGCAATCAAAACTACCACTACCGGACGGACTGCCTGGAGCATAGCCTGGAGCGCCGGCGATTGGGAATAAGTCATAATCAGGTTTCCTAAAAGGACCACCACTAAAACCATCGGGCCAATTGTCCCCAGCAAGGCTGAAAAAGCCCCCGGCCAGCCTGCCACCCTATAGCCTACATAAGCCGCCATCTTCGTGGCAATCGGCCCCGGAAGAGCATTGCTGATTGCCAAGGCATCGGCATATTCCTCGTTATTCATCCATTTATATTTGTCAACCGCTTCGGCTTGAATAAGGGGCACTACTGCCGGCCCGCCTCCGAAGCCAAGGTTACTCGCTCTGGTAAAAGCTATAAATAAATCCCATAAATCCTTAACCATTTGGATCTCCTTTCCAAAAGTAAGTAGTTTACCAATCCTGACTGCCTATTAATAAAAAACAATAAGACCAAAAACCATGGAAAGGACAATCAGAATAGCAGGATGAATTTTTAGCCATAACAGAGAAACCGCTGTTACTGCGCCTATACCCCAGGTAATAAGATTAGGGAATGAAGTGAAACCCATCTCCACGGCTGTTTGCGCCACAAGCACCACTACCACCGGCCGAACCCCTTTTAAAGCGCCCTTGAGCCCGGGAGAATTGCTATATTTCATCAAAACATTTGTCAAAACTATTACCGCAACAAAAGTAGGCCCAATTGTACCCAGCAGGGCTGCCAAAACTCCCGGCCAGCCTGCTACCAAATAGCCGATATATGCGCCTAACTTAGGGGCAATCGGGGCAGGTAGGGCGTTACAAACCGCTAAAGCATCGGCAAACTGTTCATTAGTTATCCAATGGTATTTATCAACAGCTTCCACTTGAATCAGGGGAATTACTGCCGGTCCGCCCCCAAACCCCAGGTTAGACGCCCGGGTAAAGGCAATAAAAAGGTCCCAAAGCTGACTGAGCAAAAAACATCATCTCCTAGTATTTTATTTTTTCTTGTTTCATTTATTTAATCTTGTTAAAAAATTAACAAATTAGTTTTGACCTTGCAATTACTTTTTCCTTACCCTGCTTAGTATAACAAAAGAATTAACATATTGAAAAGCCTGTTTCATTTTAGTTCTTAACCCGGAAAATTTAAAGCCTCAACTATTTGCTGGTATTCTAGAATACCCACATTTTCCGCCCTTAATTCCGGATTGATCCCGGCAGTTTTCAGTGCCTTTAAGATGTCCTCTTTAGGCTTGCCAAGACCTAAAGAAAGTGAATTGAGCAAATTTTTTCTTCGCTTGGCAAATGCCGCCCGCACTACCTGGAAGAAAAGCTGTCGGTCAGCGGTAAAACCAGGGTATGGCCTGATTTTCAACTTCATTACTGCAGAAGTCACTTTAGGTTGCGGCCAAAAGGCCGAAGGCGGGACATCAAAAAGTTTCTCCACTTCAGCCGATATTTGCAAGGCAATGGATAAAATGCCGTAATCTTTTCCTCCGGGCTTGGCCCTCATTCGTTCCGCTACTTCCTTCTGGACCATAACAGTCATCCCCAGTAGGGAATCCTTTTGTTCTACAAAGTGCATAAGTAGTGGGTTCGTTATGTAATAGGGAAGATTGCCGACCAACCAGCCTTTTTCCCGGCCCCAAAGGTCGGAGAGCCGGATTTTCAAGGCATCGGCATGCAAAATTGTTATTGGTTGCCCGGCAAACTCTTTCTGCAAAAGGGCAACCTTTTCCCCGTCGAGTTCAACAGCCCAAAGATGTTTAACCCTCCGGAACAAAACCCTCGTCAATCCTCCGGGGCCGGGACCGATTTCAATCAAAGGGAAATTCCCTTCCGGAATCCCTTCCTCTACAATTCTCTCTATGATCCTATCATCTATTAAAAAGTTTTGTCCAAGGGATTTTTTAGCCCGTCCACCCTGACGCAAGACCCGCCGGGTATACTGAGCGGCAGTCTCCTGCCGGAAGTTATTTAAGTCCGGTTTTTCCACTTCTGTCCAAAGTCCTTTCTCGTTAAATAGGCTTGTTCTCTTCCTCATTTTCAGGAGGAAGGGAAGCTAAGGCCTCAAGAAATTCCCTTTTCCTAAGGCCAAAGCGGTTTACCCTGTAAAGAAATTGTTTAGCATTAGTATCCCCGATTCCTAAAATCTTTCCCAAAGCTCTTCTTTTGCCGGCTGAGCCGGCTTGACCCACTAGCCCGTGTTCCAACAAATCCTGCATGCTGATTTCCCCGTCACTTTGAGCCTTAGACGCAGTCCCCGGGCTTAGACTTTTTTCCCCGAGGACCTTAGCAAAAGCCTTTCTAATTTCCTCAGGGGAGACATTTTCCAGGCCAAGGTCATCACCTTTCTCATTATAAGCGCAAGCCCGGGAAAGAAAAACCTGGCGGGCATTAGGCACTCTCCTTAAGATTCTTTCCCGAATCTTCTGTCCGGCAAAATCCGGATCAGTGCAGACTATTACCCCTCTTCGCACGGCCATCTCGGCTATTAGGTTCAATTTTTCTTCAGTTAAGCCAAAGCCTTCCGTCCAGATTACATCCACCGGTCCAAAGGCTCTTCTAATGGCTTGGGCATCGTTTTTTCCTTCGACGACAATTAGTTCTTGAATAGCCATTCCCTTCTTGGGCTCTATTTGTTGTTCCGTATCGTTAATGCTCAACTGTTTTCTCATCCTTTTAATTCCTTATTGAATTCCTCGTCTGAATTACTTAGACTAAAAAATACTCAACTTTAATCCTTAACTATCTACCCTATCTTTCTGTCCTCTTACTATAAAAAGTTTTTTCTTTTACTGTATACCGCAAAAATCTCCGTATACCGTTAAAGGTCAAGCAGCTAACTGTCAGGCTGTTTAAGCTCCCGGAAGGCTAAAGGGTAAGTAGCCTGGGTTCTTTCCAGGATAAGATCGAGTTTTCGTTCTATGTCCGCAAGGCCTTTCTCCAGATAGCTTATTCTTTCTTTCAACTTAGTAAAGCTAACAAACAAGGAATCAAAATAACAAGCCGTTTCCGTACTTATTGCCTCCGCATAATCTACTCCTTCTTGGATATCCTCAAGGCGGGTTTCCACCGTATACTCCATATTCAAGATCTTTTTGAGAAGGTCCTGCATCTCTTCCTGGAGTGCCGAGTTGGAATTAAGCATATTTTTACCCAGTTCTTTGGTTGCTTCCCTAAACCTATTAAAAAATATTTCACTCTGTTTTTCAATAAAAAGTGAAAGCAGTCTTCCCGGGAGCAAAATATTTGTCCGCCCGTCTCCCCTTATTTTATAAGTCCCCCCAGCTGTACAGTAGGGTTTTTCTTTACCGGATGGAATTTCAATCCTAAAGAAAGGTTTGCGGGCATAGTTTTCAATAATAATATTAACCTCGACGGGGGGGACACAGCTTTCCGATTTGCTAAGGATATAAAGCTTTTCTTTATCTCCAACGGGGCAACCGATAATTTTCCCTTTTTGCATGCTGCCCTCTTCTTCACTCTCGCTAACTCCTACCAGTATTGCTCCGCCTTTCGCCGAATTGGCAAAAGCCACCAGATCTGTGGCTTCTACTCCTTTGACTGTTTGCTTGAATTCAACATCCAAGCCTTCCTGGCGTTGAAGAAGGGCTTTAGCCCTGCGCGAAATTGACATATAGACATCTTTTTCCATAGGCTTATCCCCCGCTTCCAGTCAAATCATTCATCTAATTATTGCCGAAGAGGATGCCAAACAATTATTATTTTCCTTGATTCTACACCTATAAATTATCCCTGTTTCCAGCATGCTAATCCTTTACATAGTATTTCGCACATACTACTACGCCGCCAAATTGTACCTTTTCGTCCCGACTAAAGCGCCATTACATTCGCTCTGTAAAACCATTATAAGAGCCATGAGCCTAATTATATAAAGGAACTGTAACAGGCTCAAGCTTACCCTCCGCCAATCCTAAGATCCTCTGGAAAAGCTCTTCCTGCTTCTTCTCTAAAGCGGCAAAGTCCATATGAGGTATATAATATTGTTCCAAGACATCATGTTCTGCTTTAGCCTTATTAATATGCTTAATGCCATTATTAATTAAATCCTCCAGAAGACGGCTGTCGCCGGCAATATCCTCTTGATAAGCTTTAAGCTTCTTCCCGTCCAGCAGTTCCTGAAAATTAATAACCTCAGTGCAATTGTTTTTCATTTTACTGCTGGCAGTCAGAGCAAAACTCAGATTTTTCAGCAGGACAGTCCCGATTTTGGTCGGGATAAGGGGAGTATGATATATTTCCACTTCCTGCCCCATTTGAATTGCTTTGGCGGCAATTTTTTGCATAAGCGTGGATTTGCCGGTACCCATGGGTCCTTCAAGAAAATAAACCCGTTCAATACCCTGCAATATGGAATCGGTAAAATCAATGTGCCCTTCCGGCGTGTAAGCCGAGGAGAATAAGTGCCTTTCTTTGCCGAGGCTGTTTTTGGATTCAGGCAGGTATGTACCCTCCAACAAATCCTTCTCCAATTTCTCTGTAATTTTATTTACCTCAGCAAAATCCATACAGCACCGGTGCATTTCCATTAGGTTCTCGGCAATCGGCCTCGCTGCCCTTAAGAACCCGTAAGCTCTGGCAAAAAGGCGGCTTACTTCCTGGGTGGAAGCAATGATTTTTTCAGTATTCCGCTCCATAGCCTCCAAATCCCAAAATTCGCCCATGTTAATTATTTCGTCGAGCCCGCCGGGATATTTAGGGTCAATAATATGTGGCGCTGTGCCGTCAACCATGACAATTCCCGCTTCCAGAATGGCGATACCGTCTAAAGAACGGTTGTCGGAAGAACAATGGTGAAACTCGACATCATAGCCCAGATCGACCATCTTTTGGCCGATTCTTTTCATTAAAGTTGATTTGCCAACCCCCGGCCCGCCTTTAATTATAAATGTTCTCCTGGTGCCTTTTTCTAAAAGATAACGATAATAGGAAAAAAAACCTTCAGAGGTGTTTCCCCCGGGAAATACTCTCTTAATTTTACCTGGCATGTTATCCACTCCTTATGATGTTTTTACACTGCAGTTTATTGCCACGCTTAATTTTCAGTGCATGTCTTTAGATAGCCGGATTTTCAGAAAGCTGCAGGCAGGGCGGTAACAACTTTTCTCTTTACAGGGTACTAGTATAGTATTGCCAAAATTAATAATTTGTTTAGATTTAGTTAAGAGATTGTCAATAGTCCCTGGTTAGAATAGAGTTAGGAAAGCTTTCTGGTCTTATTTAAGTCTTTTGAAGCAAAGGAGATGCATAATAATGAAACTACAAAAAAGAACAGCCTTAATTATCAGTTTTTGTTTAGGGCTGCTTCTCATTGCCACTACAGCTCTGGCCGACATAGCCACCAAAAGCGGCTATGAACAATTAAAAGACGCTGTAAAAACTACTGCTGAACGCTGCAGTACAAGTCTAAACAGCTTCACCATTGATGTCTCTATGGTTATTAAAGACAATGGCGCTGTTTTAAACTCTGAGAACTCAGTCAGCAAATATGACATGACCCAGGGGATTATCGAAGAAACCAACTACAGCCAAAATGCAAAAGGCGAATCCACCAGCTATTATTCCTATCGGGATAAATCAACAGATATTCGCCAACATGCCGGAGATGAAAAATACTATGTGACCGAATACGCCGAGGAAAATAACCCGGTTGTCTTTCACAACCCTTTCGCGGAAGATGAAGCCGCCGATATTGAGAGAATAGTTGACGCCTTGGTGGGAAGCTTAAGAGACCAAGTCATGGTGGAAGAAAATGAGGATGGCAGTAAAGAAATCTATGGCTCCTTGAGTGAAGTCCAAATTCCTGCTTTAATCAATGCCATAACTTCTTTCCAAGTGAAACAGGGGTTTTACTATTGGAACAATAATGAAAAAACTCGCCTGGTGGAAGATATTTATGTCAAAGAAGTCAGCGGCAATGCTCATGTCAATGCCGACGGCCTTTTAGAAAGCCTCCTTGGTACTGGGATTATATCCGGCCGGGATGAACAAGGAAATGTACATGAAATAACTATAGACGTTTTATTCAACCTCTCAGCTATTAACTCTACCACTATCACTAAACCAGACCTTAGCGGTAAAGAAGTGGTTAAGCAGGAAGGCAAAGTCCGTCCCGAGCCCAATTTTGCAATCGCCAATCCTGAGAAATATATCGGACCTTACAGCAATGACATTATCATAGTTAAAGACGGGCGCTTCGTAAAAATCGGGGAGAGAAAACTGGAAATCACCCAATTAAGTGATACTAATATTAGCGGTACCTATACTGAGATTTACCGGGAAGGTTATGAAGATTACGCCGTCAACAAAATGGAGTTTACCTTCAGCGGCTCAGTTGAAAGATATTCCAATAACTTCGAGATTGAGTACACTGACGCTTCCGGAACTACCAACACAGGCAACATCTATATTGATGAGTACAATGCCAAAATAAACCTCTGGCTAAACAAACCTTTTGAGAATTTGCAGTATGACCCCATATTCAGCCCCGTTCTAGATTAAACCGGCACCGAAAAGCGGCTGAATCTTCAGTCCCAGACGTGACAACCACCTTCGCTCATAAAAATTCCCTCACCTGAAAAAATCCCCTAACCTAAAACACCTATCGCTGTAATTTTTACAGCGATAGGCTCTTCTCATTTTTAATTTTTTTATATTATTGCTTATTATTTTTTACTATTTGTTATATTGTTACTTTATCGCTTGATTATTTCTAATTCTGGCTCCGGTTTACATTTGAGGCCTAATTGGTTAATAATAGAAATAAAGGCTTGTAAACCGTTTGCCATTCTGAGCGCAGCGAAGGATCTTAGTATAATCTCTTAATTATCCGAAAGGAGAACTATGGAAAAAGTAATTGAAATTTCGGACCTAACTAAGATCTATCCCAACGGTAGAGGGATAGAAGGCATAAATCTGGACATTTATGCCGGGGATATCTTCGGCTTTTTAGGACCTAACGGTGCCGGTAAAACAACCGCTATGAAAATAATGACCGGACTCATAAAGGCCGATCGGGGCGATGTGCGCATTTTCGGCCACAGTATCCGAGATGAATACGAAAAAGCCATGGCTCATGTGGGCTGCTTAATCGAAATAGCCGACTCTTATCCTTTCCTGACAGCTTATGAAAATTTAAAGCAAATGGCCCGCTACTACCCGGATGTTGATGACCAAAGGATTGAAGAGGTTTTGCAACTAACCGGCATCCTCAAATACAAACAGGAAAAACCGCGCAGATTTTCCTTAGGGATGAAACAGCGCTTAGGTTTAGCCGCAGCAATTCTGTCCCGCCCCAAAGTGCTCATCCTGGATGAACCTTTAAATGGGCTGGATGTGGAAGGAATGATTGAAATTCGCAAACTCATCCTGCATTTGGCTCAAAACGAAGGCACAACCTTTTTTATCTCCAGCCACTTGATACATGACGTAGAACTTACCTGCAACCGCATCGGGGTCATCTTTGAAGGCAAACTTTTAAGCGTTGACCGTACCGAGAATATCCTAAACAATTATGCCACCCTGGAGAATTACTTTGTGAGTGAGGTAGAAAGATATGGCCGCATTTCTAGCAGCGCTTATTAATGAGTTAGAAAAACTGTCCAAAAAGAAAAAAGCCCTCCTGGCCTTAATCTTATCTTTGGCTGTGATCGTTATCGGCCAGCTTTTGGTAGTCGGAGTGCGCTCCGGCTTAGGGATAAGAGGAGCTGGCAGTGTGGAATTTCCGGTCCTGGTCTTATCGGTAGTTATTAACACCATTTTGCCCCTATTCACTGCTTTAGTCGCTATTGATTGTTTTTCCGGAGAGTTTGCCCATAATCTGATACGGATAACCCTTACCCGACCGGTATCCCGCTTTAAAATTTTTGCTGCCAAAGTTAGCGCCATTGCCTTATTTATCTTGGCTAATCTCCTACTGCTCCTTTTGTTTTCCAGCTTGGCCGGTTTTTTATTTAATGCCAATTCCGCCTCCTTTAGCGCTTTTGGGAAGACCATAGTTACTTATCTGGTCAGTCTCTTCCCCCTCCTGGTATTAGCTTTGGGAATTATCCTGCTTACCAATATCTTTAAAAGCGGAACAACAGTCTTTTTTGTGTCAATCTTAGCCTTTCTGATCTTGAAAGCAGCCGGAATTCTCTTTCCCCAGTATGCAAGCTTGCTGGTCACTTCTCAATTGGATTGGTACCATCTCTGGCTTTCCACTTCTCTTCCCCTGGCCAAAATTCTCCGGACATTCTTGCTCATGCTGGGGTATGCTATAATATTCTTTACCGCAGGCTATTACCTCTTCGATAAGAAAGAGTTTTAATTCTTGGGTGAAAGAATGAAATTGACGAAACGCTTAATTTTAGCCAATGCTGCAACAGTGATTGTGCCTTTGCTCATCACTGCTCTGGTAGCATTGGTTTATATCTATTTTATCGCTAATTTTTTTGGCACGGAAATCAGCTATACCAGCTACCAAAAACTTTCGGAAATTCGCCTGGAACTTACCGGCAGCCAAAGCCGTTTGCTCAATAACCCGGAAATTATTAAGCAAGAGACCTTCCATGCTTATTTGCGGGAACAAATGGCGAACCTTAACGGCGAGGTAATTATTCTCAAAGACGATCATTTACTCTTCAGTTCCCGTAATTTCAGTAAAATCGAGATAGCAAAAGCTTTGGAAATAGCTGACCGTTCTGCGCCCCAACCCTTCTCTAAAGAATATTTGAAAGTTGGGAATGTCCAATATAATGTGGAACAAATCACTGTTCCTTTTCCGGATGCTACAGAAGGCAAAATTCTCTTGTTGGCTCCCTATGACCGGGCAGGCCAAAACTTTCTCAATTTGTTGCTCCTCTTAAGTTTTACCTTCCTCCTCTCCTTTTTGCTTACCAATATTGTTATTTCCTATCAGTTTTCCCGGAGAATTGTTCAACCTTTGCAATATTTACAAAAAGCAGCTGCCGAAATCAGTAAGGGCAATCTTGATCTGGCCATAGCGGAAGAAGGCGACCAGGAAATCCAAGAGCTTTGCCGGGCCTTGGAGCTGATGCGCTTAAAACTAAAAGAGTCAATCTTAACTCAGCTAAAATACGAAGATAACCGCAAAATGCTGGTATCCAGCATCTCCCACGATTTAAAAACACCGGTCACTACCATCAAAGGCTATATAGAAGGCATTCTTGACGGGGTCGCCAATACCCCGGAGAAGACCGACAAATATTTAAAAACTGTTTACCACAAAGCCAGACAGGTTGACCAAATGATTGACGACCTCCTGCTCTATGCCAAATTGGACCTTAAACAGCTTCCCTTTGATTTTGCCCCGACAGATGTTGCCAAATACCTGGAAGAGTTTTGCGCAGAATGTGAGCCGGAATTGGAGCAAGCCGGAATAAAGCTCACCTGCGTTAGCCAGCTAAGCAAAAAGCAAATTCTAAATCTGGATCGGGAAAGAATGCGCCGAGTGTTCACCAACCTTCTGGATAACTCCCGCAAATATATGGATAAACCTATGAAAGAAATAAAAATTACCTTAAGAGAAACGCCCCAGAGCATTGTTCTCGAATTCCGGGATAATGGCGCCGGTATCAGCAAAGAAGATTTACCCCATATATTTGACCGTTTTTATCGTTCCGACCAATCCCGTAGTGAAGTTAAAGGAAGCGGTTTGGGGCTGGCTATCGCTAAACAAATCGTTGAAGGCCATGGAGGTAAAATCTGGGCGGTAAGCCACGGTGCGGAAGGGACCAGTATTTTAATTTCTTTGAAAAAGCGGTAACTAAAGAAGGTGCTTAGCATGAAAAAGATTCTGATAATTGAAGATGACCTCAGCATAGCCGAACTGCAAAAAGACTACCTGGAAGTGGCCGGATTTACCGTCAAAATCTCCCCTGACGGGCGGAAAGGCCTCCGGGATCTGCAGCAAGATGATTACGACCTGGTGATTCTTGATATTATGCTTCCCGGAATGGACGGCCTGGAAATCTTACGCCAAATCCGAGCGGAAAAAGACATTCCGGTTCTCCTGGTTTCGGCCAAAAAAGAAGAAATAGACAAAATAAAAGGCTTAAGCCTCGGGGCTGACGATTATATTACCAAACCTTTCAGCCCGGGAGAATTAGTGGCCAGGGTCAAAGCCCACCTTGCCAAATATGAACGTTTAACACAAAGGTTCAGCAACATTCCTGACTCCAGGCAGGTCTTAACCATAAGGGGGCTCAAAATTGACAAAGCATCCCGGCGGGTTTTTGTCAATGAAGCGGAGGTTAACTTGGCCCAAAAGGAATTTGAGTTGCTCCATTTCCTGGCCCAGCATCCCAACAGGGTATTCGGCAGGGAGGAACTTTTCGAGCGCATTTGGGGGCTGGATTCCCTGGGAGATTCAGCAACTGTCACGGTTCATATAGCCAGGATTCGCGAAAAAATTGAAAGCGATCCCTCCAATCCCCAATATATTGAAACTGTTTGGGGAGCCGGCTACCGCTTCCGGGTATAAACCTTCGCGGGATATTATTAGTATTCTGAATTAGTATTCTGAACTTAATCGAGGTTTTTCTAAAAAGTTATTATTTTAGCAAAAGTTTATAGTTTTTTTATATCTTCTTTCCTTTTATTTCCTATTATTTCCTACATTTAAATCCTGCTTCGACTGTTTTCATGCAAAAATTCATGTATATCACCATTATTATTAATCGCAAATCTATTGCATTGTTTACATCTTCCTTCTATAATTTGGATAAAGACCATATATTTTGGCTTAAGACCATGCAAACCAAGGGATGGTGAAAATGGATCTGCGCAATGTGTTCGATAGCATGATTTCAGTCTCGGAGTTAGGACGCGGCCAGGCTTCCAAAGTTATTCAAGCAGTCGAAGATCACGGTAACCCTTACATAGTTGTAAAGAACAACAAGCCTCAGGCAGTAATTATTTCTGTCAAAGAATATACGGAATTGCTGAAAGCTAAGGATTTTGTAGAATCTCTGCAATCTGCCCCCAACCCGCTGTACAATGACCTTAATCCCGCTGATGCTCAACTCTATGCTCCAGCCAACCGGTTCAGGCAGCAAAACATGCGCCCTAACAAAACAGCAATACTTACCGAGGATGAGATTAACATCTTTTTAGAAAATGAAGGAAATGATTAATACTAAACTGTAGTGTTTAGGCTGTCCTCCTGGGACAGCTTTTTTATTGAGTTACACATACCCTGGAATTACCCTTGAACTGCTTTCTTTTCTTGTACTATAATAGGAGGATAAGATACAATGTGTTATCTAAGATATTATACTGCAACCTTTGGGATTAATACACCGATTTACAGGGGAATTACCCCGCTGAAACATAGATGGAGAGGATTGGGATAATGAAAAAGTTGCTTACAGGAAACGAGGCTATCGCCCGGGGTGCCTGGGAAGCCGGCGTAGTTGTCTGTACAGCCTACCCTGGAACTCCCAGCACGGAAATAACCGAAAATGCCGCAAAATACCCGGAAATGTACGCGGAATGGTCTCCTAATGAAAAAGTTGCTCTGGAAGTTGGGATTGGAGCTTCCATGGCCGGCGGACGAGCTTTAGTCGCCATGAAGCATGTGGGCGTGAATGTGGCGGCCGACCCACTTTTTACCGTAGCCTACACCGGTGTAAACGGCGGCCTAGTGTTGGTCTCTGCAGACGATCCCGGTATGCACAGTTCTCAAAATGAACAGGATAACCGCCATTTTGGCCGGGCTGCAAAAATCCCGGTAATAGAACCCTCCGACAGCCAAGAAGCTAAAGACTTTGTAAAACTCGCTTTTCAATTAAGCGAAGAATTTGATACACCGGTCATGCTAAGGATCACTACCCGGGTCGCTCACTCCCAATCCTTAGTTAGCCTGGAAGAACGACAGGAGATCGGGCTTAAACCCTATGAGAAAAACCCTTCTAAATACGTTATGATGCCCGCTAACGCCCGCCGCCGCCATGTCCTGGTGGAAGACAGGCTAGCTAAACTTAAAGCCTATGCGGAAACTTCACCCCTTAACAGGATTGAATGGCGAGATACAAAGATAGGGGTAATAACGAACGGCGTAACTTACCAGTACGTGAAAGAAGTCTTAAAAAATGCTTCTATCCTTAAATTGGGCATGACTTTCCCCTTACCGGAAAACCTAATCCGGGAATTTGCCCAAAAAGTGGATAAGCTTTACGTTATCGAAGAATTAGAACCCTTTATTGAAGACCAGGTCAAGGCCTGGGGAATCCAAGCCCTTGGCAAAGATATCTTCCCGGTAATCGGCGAACTCCTGCCGGAAGTAATTGCAGAAAAGATGGCGACGGAAACAGACGGAAATTCGCCCACAGAAGCCAAGAAGCAAATTGAAGCAGCTCCCGGCGCCACCCAGGAGATACCCGTCCGTCCCCCGGTCTTATGTCCCGGTTGCCCTCACCGCGGCCTCTTCTACGTGCTTAACAAGCTGAAAGTCACAGTCGCCGGCGATATCGGCTGCTATACTTTAGGGAGCTTGCCTCCTCTAAGCGCTATGGATTCCACCATCTGCATGGGCGCCAGCATCGGCAACGCCATGGGCATGGAAAAAGCCCGGGGTAAAGAATTTGCCCGGAAGCTGGTAGCGGTAATCGGGGATTCCACCTTTATTCACTCCGGAATTACCGGGCTCATTAATACCGTCTACAATAAAGCTACCACCACGACAATTATCCTGGATAACCGCACGACCGGCATGACAGGCCACCAGGATAACCCCGCTACCGGCCTTACCCTGAAAGGGGAGCCCATCCAAGAAGTTGACCTGGTTCTCCTGGCTAAAGCAGTGGGTGTGCAAAGAGTCGCAGTCATCGATCCTTTTGACCTTAAGGAAACTGAACAGGTTATTAAAGAGGAGCTGGCTGCTGAAGAACCTTCGGTTATTATTGCCAAACGCAAATGCGCCTTAATTGAAAAAAATAAGGATACAACTCCTTATTTTGTCCTGGAAGATGCCTGTATAGGCTGCATGCGCTGTATGAAACTGGGCTGCCCCTGTATTATTAAAGAAGGCAATAAAGTCCGGATTAATCCTACTCAATGTGTAGGTTGTGAACTTTGTGCCAAGGTTTGTACCAGCGGCGCTATTCAGAAAGGGGAGCAGTCCAATGGCTGAGAATATGAACGTCTTAATTGTCGGAGTAGGCGGGCAGGGTACAATACTCGCCAGCCGTGTTCTTTCCGGAGTAATCCAAAAAATAGGCTTAGATGTTAAAGTTTCGGAGATTCACGGGATGGCACAGCGAGGCGGCAGTGTTGTCACCCAGGTCAGATATGGTAAAGAAGTAGCTTCGCCGATCATCCCTAAAGGTCAAGCAGATATTATCCTTGCTTTTGAAAAGCTGGAAGCTTTACGCTGGCTGCCTTATTTAAAGGAAGAAGGCAGCATCCTGATTAATGACCAACGCCTGGATCCCATGCCGGTCATTATGGGGACTGCCCAGTACCCGGCAGATGCTTTGGACATTATCCGCAGCCGCTGCCGCAAAGTTATCGTGATTGATGCTCTTAAAATAGCCTTGGAGGCCGGAAACCCCAAGACGGTAAATGTGGTCCTCCTGGGACTCCTGGCCAAGTACCTTGACATCGAAAAAGAAATCTGGCTGGATGTCTTAAAGGAGACCGTGCCGGCTAAATTCCTGGAAGTAAATATCAAGGCTTTTGAGGCCGGCTTTGCTTCAACTGCCTAACATTGCTTCAATTTGCTTTTTGGCCTTCTTATCAAGCACTTCCCCGGTTAGGGCTTTGAAAATAAAACTTTCAATTTCCTGCCGGGGATAACTTTTGTGGATCAGGATAAGAATAGTCAGGATATCAAGAGCCATCAGTTCCCGGGCAATCAAATCCGCTAGATGAGGCTTATAAGGGATAATCAGCGCCATTTAACCAGTTGGGTCAGGTCATTTGCCACCAAAGTCCTGGAGAATTCCTTCAGGTTGTCTTTCCTGGCAGCCAAAAGCTTTTCCCTGTCCAGCAAATCTATCCCTCCCTAAAGCAGCTGATACAGGGCCTTTTCATAATCTTTAACAAAATAACGCTTGCCTTTTTGGATTACTTCATGGCCTTCCATCTCTAAGAGCAGCTTGTGCTGTTCTATCCCTCCGGGATATTTGGGATTTAGCTCCCCGCCTTTTTTCAGGGTACGCCAATAAGGGGTTATATCTTTACTCCCCAGGTTCTCCCGTTCCTAGGACGCATTAGCAACAAGATTAATAAAAATTCCGGCTGTCAGTTGACAAGTAAAATCGGCATTGTGAAGCTTGGCTAGGTAAGCTCTAATTTCATCATAAGTAATGAGCTTGCCAGCAGGAATTTTTTTCATTACCTCATCATACTGCAGAGGAGCAGCAATCAGCATCCGGCCACAGCCAAAGCGCTTGGCCATTTTATTACTGGGGTCTATAAACTCCACTTTAGGCAAATCGCCAGGGGTGTGGAGTTTTTCGTTAAAAGTCTTTTTAGGCATGACACTATCTCCTTCCAAACTATTGGACTACTTGATATTGGGCTAATTTAATATCGGGCTAATTGGATTCCTGCGACTGCTCTATATTGTTATTGCCGTTTATCTGCTTTGTTTCTCTCGCTTTCCTACCTTTCCCGCTTTCCTACTTCTTCCGCTTCCTACATTGTTACTTTGTACTTTCTTCTTCGACAGACGTTACCTTCAGGCCAAACCAATGAATAAAGCCACAGCGCTTGCAGGTTAACGTTGTGGCACCTTCATTCAGCCAATCCAGATCTAGAAACGTCAAGCCTCTGGTATTTAGTAAGGCTGTCCCTTTATCAAAACGGTCATAATTGCAGTGCAGGCAGGTTATTTGCTTACCATCCTGTGATATGTACTGGAATCCTTTTTCCTTTTGCTCTAATTCCTTTAAATATTCTTCGCTTTTTTGTCTAAGCCTTTCCAGTTCTTCCTTGTTATAGTACATTTCTTGATTTCCCCCCTTTGAACAGCAACTCAACATTTCTATGGTCATTCATCTTTGCTGTCCTATGTCCTAAAAATCAAGATGAAGATCTCCAGCCATTCCGCTTTTTGCAAAAAACTGCCTTCAACATTTTCCTCCATTCGTTCGAAAAGCTTTAAAGGAACAGCAAAGGAAAGAATATTTTATCAAAATGTAATTAGCTAAAACCAAAAAGGCCGCCAATTGATCAGGATAAGCCAGGAATACTATCACTTGCGGCTTTTCTTCGGGTGTTACTTTGGCTAAAGCTCCAGAAAGTGAAGACCCCCTGCCGGTTTTTCATCGGTCCATATTATTGCCACTAGGCGAATTTTGCAAACCAATGGCTTGGGCAATTTTGCTTTCTAAAGCAATCTACCTCCTAAAATTACCCAGCCCAGTTGGCGAAACATCTACCCGTTCATTCCTCTTGCAGGGCATAATCCACAGCCCCCAGTGCATGAATTACAGTGGTATCAAACAAGGGAACCGGGGAATCCTTCGGCTTTACCAGCAAGCCAATCTCAGTGCACCCTAAAATAATCCCTTCTGCCCCTGCCTCCACTAAGTCTTTAATAATCTCCTGCAGTTTAACCCGGGAATCTTCTTTAATAATCCCTAAACATAATTCCTGAAAGATTATTTTATTAACAATTTCCCTGGCTTCTTGCGGAGGAGTGAGTATTCTCAGACCTTTAGCTTCTAAACGGCCTTTGTAAAAATCTTCTTCCATCGTATAAATCGTACCCAACAGCCCGATTGTTTGTAAGCCTGCCTCCAGGACTTTTGCAGCCGTAAGGTCGGCAATATGCAGCAAAGGAATACCAATTCCGGCTTGTATCTGCTCCGCAACTTTATGCATAGTATTGGTACAGATAAGGATAAAATCAGCTCCTGCTTTTTCCAGGCTTTGAGCGGCTTGCCTTAAAACCCTTCCGGACTCAGGCCACTCATTGTTCCTTTGGTAATTCTCGATCTCGTCAAAATCAACGCTGTATAAAAGACACTTGGCAGAATGTAAGCCCCCAAGCCGGCGTTTGACTTCCTCATTAATAATTTGGTAATAAGTGACGGTTGATTCCCAGCTCATACCGCCAAGCAATCCTATTGTTTTCATAGCTCCTCCGTAGTAAAAGTTTTATAATTTGTCTTTTTTAGCGGCCCTCTCCGGCCAACCGGAGAAAATTACTTTCTTTTTCGCAATTATTTATAATCCTTTACCGGGTTCCCCCTTCTCCGTCTTTGCTGTTAACTCCCAGGGTTTTAATTGCTTTAACCAAATTAATTAAACCTTGCGGGCTGAGAAAAATAATCAGTCCAACAATTAACTCTGTAATATTCCCCATTAAATAGGGCAAGGAACTGCGAAAAAGGCTAGGATTCTGAAGAGCGAACAGGCTAGTTAAGGTCGAGACTATTTGAGGGAGAGATCTTCCTACAAAATATAAACCAAGTACGGAAAACAGCACTCTCTGTAAGTCCTCAGCAGATATGCTAAAATCACCCATACCTGCAATATTCTCTCCCTTAGAGATAAAACCTGCTAGCTTTGGAGAAAAAAACCATAAAATAATTCCCATAAGAATATAGGCAATTAGGTTAGAAACATTTATAGCATAAGTAGTATCGGTCTGGGATGACGAAATCGCTTGAAGAGTCGCTACAGCGGCAAGCGCGCTAACCCCTTTGATTAATAAAAATACAGCGAGAAGTTTTACCGCCAAACCGGCAAGGTTATGTTTATTCATAGCCCTTATTCTCCTTTAACTTTAGTATTTAGCTTAGAATACCTGTCTATATTTTTTCTATTTCCTTTCTTAACTTTAGTGTTTTGGCAAGTTTCTTTCCTGCCTTTGCAACGAGTTTATACGCATCCAAACAGAACTGTCATCTTCCGAAAATACTTCAAAACAATAACACCTATCGAGAAAGGCTTTTACATCCGCTGTTACATTATAGAAATACTATATATGTATATATGAACAAATTTACATACATTCATTTTATTTTTTGATCCTATAAATTACCTGATGGATGTAAGTCAGTTACCGAAATAGGATACCACTTAAGACCTCCCTTTGTATTTCTGACAATTCCAACACTTAGTTTTTCACCCGAGTTATAGAATACAAGGATCCCTTCCTCAATTAATTCATAATGAAAAACCTCTGAACGTTCAACCTTCTCCCGGTTCAAAGTGTCATTCACTTCTTGCATGATACTTTGGCTATTACTGTACCCCGTAAGAGTTATTAAAATAATTAATACGGCCCAAAAAATACGCCTTTTCATGAGACTCCTCCTTGCATTCCGCCCGAGTAGGCTTATCCAGATATCATTCTTCGTGTTCCCGAAGTCTGGTACAGCCAAAAGTGTACTTACTCATAATCATTGCATCCCTGAAATCTTTCCGACAGTCTCCTCAATGATTATCTTATATACCAAAACACGCTCAATTTCTTCATCCGTGAATTGATACTGTTCTCCTCCGACTTCATAATGTTTGACTATTTGCCCTAATCCATATTTCTTCTCTTCGGGCTCATCCACTAATTCTGCCCTTCCATGAACAACTACTGTCAAGTAGCGCGCAGTCCAATTGCATGGTTTTTCACTTTCAATTATGCTGACATCCTGCTCAAATTCTACGCAGACATTTTTATTTACCTTCAGTATTTCTACTTTTTCTCCACTTTTAGCAGAGTGAAAATATATGTTTTTTCCGTCAAAACCGAAACATAGTGGAATTATGTAAGGGCGATCCCCTTTTACTAAGCCAACTCTGCAAACAGTTGCATTATTTATTACGCTATGTAAAGTTTCTATGTCGGATATTTGTTTATCTTTCCTTCTCATGCATTTCCCTCTTTCTCAGACCATGATTCACTTTTGATATATATTTAACTTCCTTGTTGTATTTGCGTTTCGAATTGTAATGCTTTGATATTGTTCTTTTAAATCATGCATAGAAATTTTTTTCCGCCAACATTTATTCCTCTGAGCAGCGCAATATATTTCATAATAAAACTCCAATTCACTTCAAGTATTCTCTACCGGCAAGTGAAAACAAAATGTACTTCCCTGGCCCAATTGGCTTTACGCCCAAATCCTGCCGTTATGCTTTTCAACAATTTGTTTACAAATATAAAGGCCATGTCCTATCCCTTTACTCTCGCTTCTGCCCGCTGCCGTAGGTTTTCCCTGATAAAACTGCTCAAAAATCCGCTCCAAATGGTCCGGAGCAATGCCGGGACCGGTATCCTGAACAGCAATAAGAACGCCGCTTCCGGATTTTTTTGGCGAAAACCTTCACCGAGCCCTCCCGGGTAAATTTGGCGGCATTGGCCGGCAAGTTCAGCAACACTTGGATCAGCATATTCTTATCCCCTGTAATTTCCGGCAAACCGGTTCAATATCCACCTGTACCGAAAGTCCGGCTTTTTCCATGACCGGCCGGGTGATGGCCATAAATTTGCCGGAACGCAAATCGAATTTGTTTAAGCCTCCGCCAAGGGTTCCAATCCATAAAGTTCCGAATTGATCCGCTGAACTTATTTAAAAATACTGCAAAAAAAGATTCTCCATGTGATTGTTCGTGCAACGAACGACCAACATAAGTTTCAATTAAAGGAGGTCCGAAAGGCATCTCTCGATCCAAGTCATCAACATTTGAGGCAAAATTATAGAAACTTTCTGCCCTTAAGAAAAAGCCATTTCGAGGCATTTTTGTTCCTTTTACAACTCTCAGGTAATTATGCAAATCCGTTTGGGTGGCTCTGGAAGTAAAATTAAAATTCTTGGTTCCCCCTTCAGCATTGAATCCATAAGCAACGGCTATTGCTTCTAGAACCGTTGACTTTCCGGAACCATTTTCACCGATGATAAATGTAACTTTAGGGTGAAATGATAATGACCGTAGCTCTCTTATTGCAGGCAAATTAAATGGGTATTCTGAAAATGACGGTACATTGTCTCTGTCTAATTCTATATATCTTATGTACTGTTCAAGGTTGCTTGATTTCATTAAATTATCTAAATTCTCCTCCTTAACTCTCCAATTGCTGTCAAAACTCTAACTTAGTTGTTCTCTGACCCCGGCAGCCCCTTAGAAAATCTTGCTACTTATGATTCCTCTGTGTTGGCTTCCGTGACGTTAAACACGTCGCCTTCTACTTTCATCACGCTAACGAGGCTAAATGTGCTTTTGGCGGCACCAAATTAAAACTAAATTGTTTCCGCCCAGATTAAATGCCTAACTTTCTTCTTCCCAATTTGATTAAATCACTGTATGTGTCCCATATTTGACCAGTTAATTCATGGATGGTGTCTACGACTTTGTTGAAACGTTCCGGTTGCTCAAACGCCCATTCGGGAGGAACACTAACCATTTCACTATTTACTGGAAATGTATTGAAAGCAATTTCTTTCCTAAAATTTTCTATTAACTTATATAATTTAGATCTTAATCCTTCCAAATCAACATCTAGAAATTCAAATTCCGGTTTCTGGCAAAGATGATAAAATTCATTTATTGGTTCTAGTCGAGAATATCGAAATGCAAACCCTGCAAAATTATTATCCCTAATGAACTCCATTACTTCATCACTTTTTAATATCCTTTGAATTTCCAAAAACACCTTTTGGTCTAGTTCAAGATGATCCTCATTAGCTACAATTCCCCCACTGGCTTTTACTTTCAAGTACCAATTATCCCTATGCTTCTTCAATTCCGACTCGCTATAAGCCATCCCATTTGGATACTTATGATTGTATGCCTTTATCTCGGCATGACAATCAAAACACAACGGAATACAGTTTTCGTATGTATCTTCTCCACCATCTTCCTTCTGAATAATATGATGTAGCACAATCTTCGACCCACAAAATTTATGGCATAAACAACAATGCCTGCCAGAATCCACCAAGGCCCTTTCAGCAACATCTTTTGGAAAACTCATGCTAATCTCCCCCAGAATTTTACCTCATAAATAAAAATAAACAATACACCTTTATTTATAAATATCGTCTCATTTCGGCTATAATTTGAGAAGTTCAGCGACGTCTCAACTACTTGCATCGTTCTCTCGTTGCGGGACTCCTCTGTTAGGCGTCGTGCGAGCCAGGCACTTCGATTGTGAAAAACCGAAACTTTCTTCAAACTCAAAACCCCATCGTATTAAAATTTCGATTGTATTTCTTTAAGATGTTGTAAATGGATACCAATATGACCTATTCCCAAGATAATGACAGAAACCATAAGCCAAATAACTTTTCCATAGACTCCGAGAAAAAAGAAGGCAACAACCGGCAATGTAGCACTTGCAACAGGTATACCGAAAAAACTACTGTAAAAGTCTTTTAACGTCTTATTGCTTTTAAAGTAGCGTATCCACCAACATTCATACAAAATCATAAGTATAAACGCTACAATTAACCAGAGGCTCCAAGCCGACCAACTGCGAATATTAAAGTCAGAAAACATGAGAACTGTGCACGTAACACATACTTGTCCAACTCTCTCCAAAACAAGTAATACCTTATTCTCATTTTGATAGTTGTATTCCTTTGGCTGATGCTTTGTCCATATCAAGTTAGGAACGGTCAGCATCAGCAAAAAAATTAATCCAACGTAAGAAAAGCCCAAATGCCCCATATATGTTCCTCCGTTAATTCCATAACGTCCCCGTACTATATAATACCTGCACCTACAATACCAACATCCTCAAAAGTCTATTTGCGCAATCCGCACTAGGACAACGTGGAGTTCCTGCCACTAATTTCACTTAACGTTCCCGGGATTACCGCGGCGACCTACTAGACGCATATTGACAAAGTTGCAGTAAAACCGTGTTATATAAAGTCGTGCGCCCAAATTTAGGGGCCGACAGGATGTCGGCCCCTAAACGCTCTCTTAATAACTTCTTATCTTCTTAAATAAATTACATAAAGATACTGTTGCTATTAGTATAGCTGCACCCATACCTAAATTCATGCAAATAAAAACAACGACAGATTTGTCCAACAAATAAGCAGTTACACATAGAAACATCATAATCCCATTTGCCAGGAATGCATACTTGATAACCTTTTCAATCTTAGCGTTTCCAAGAGCCAATCCTGCAAAAACACACGATAGTCCAAAGAAAATTGTCCATCCTAGCATATTAATTGCTGCCATTAATGAGATTGGGTTAGCCTGAATGAACTGTTCAAGCCCATTCGTTTGGCCAATGTTTATTTGCATTCTTACTGTGCTAATCTGCACAAAATAATTAATGCTAATCAAAGTAAGGAAACCGATTCCAAATAGTTCTGCCAATTTTGCATAATATTTTTTGGTTCCTACTGCAATTTCTTCTATACTACAAACCTGAATTACAAAGCTTACACCATAGACGATCATTGAAATCATCGCTATATGCTTAAATATTTGGTTTGTTGTCTAACCGGCTTTTAAAGCTATGCCATTCATATGAAAATCTCCTTTACTTAATTATGGTCATAATTACGGTTATTTAGGTAAAGGTAGATCTCATTCTAACTTATGTGTAAAAAGAATTATTTCGGTAAATGGAAAGAAACAAACTTCAAGAAGAATTAGAAAAGCGCATAGAATGAAAACACTGATTTCATAAGAGGCTGTGTGATAACAGCTGAAAGCAACTGGAACGAATATCAAGCAAAACACTAACGCTATTAAAAATATAGTTACAATTATTTTCATTCTACTTTTTCTCATGCCTATCTGCCCTTCTCGAACATTTCTTACAATTAAATTATACCATAAGTATCCTCTGCCATTACGATGTGGCGAAATCCCGCGCGATTCTATAATTCCCGACGCACCATACTACTTCCATCTAGGCAAAGTGTCAGGAATTTTCTGTTAAAAACTGCTATTTGCTACTTTATTTTATATTTTTCAAATGCCTTATCTGCATCTAAATGAACATCCTTAAAAAAGAGAATCAGCCATACAATAAAAGCAATAATGGCAATATATTGAGAAATAAAGTATGCTAAACTCGCTCCAATTGCCATAATAATTGTCCATAAAAGCAATGAATTTCTTTGATCTTTGCTGAGCTTTTTCTTATCGTATAAATCCCTTTGCGAATTTGGCATTGTATTGAATCCACTAATCAACATAGCAGCTTTTTCACCCAATATCGTAAATAATATTGTCATTGCTCCAAATATGATCGTCATTATTATACAGGCATAAAATCCAATATTCATTTTAAACATCTCCAATAAATTTTAAACAAATTAAACCAAGCGCGCGAAACTCATCCCTATAGCCACAAAAACTAATCCTACTAGTACACTTGCAAAGGCGTAAAAGCTTGCTGTTGAATAACTTCCTTCTTCTATCAATTTAATGATCTCATAGCTGAAAGTAGAAAATGTAGTATACGCTCCTAAAAACCCTACCCCAATCCCCATCCTCCATACTGGACTAACGTTATAACGTTCAATCAATAAAATGTTTATAAAACCAAGAAGAAATGCTCCCGTTATATTAATGATAAAGGTATGATAAGGAAAACCTTGATTCCATTTAGACGATATCCAAACACCCAATTCATAACGCGTAAGCGCGCCTAAAGCGCCTCCAATCATGATACTAATAATATTATAAATATTATACACTTCTCCGACTCCTTCCAAAATAAAAAACTCCTACCACCAGAATGTTAGTAGGAGTCATTAGCATAATGCATTAGCGGAACTCCATCCGCGAGTTAGAAAACTCTTTCTTAGTATATCAGGTGAAATTAAACTCGGCAATTATTTTCGAAAAAATAATCTCTTACAAGATTCCGCGCCTGGACTGACTTCTGCATTCCTATTATCTGTGCTTCAAAATTACTTTGAATCTCTTTTGGCGAGTAAAATTTCGTTCATTCTACTAAATCACAAAAGAGAAAAATACGTATCAAGTTTAGCATTGTTAAGCCAAGCAAGGGCAATAAAGTAACCTAGTATTGGCGAAATACCATATCCCATCAATGGAACCGGGAAATTACCAAATAATGTAGAAATCAAAATAACTATAAAGTATATTCCGAGACATATATTACACAATAACATTCAAGGCAGAATAAAGCTATCCGTTTCGGCTAATAATTTTTGTATGATCTATCAAAATCCATGATTCGGAGGGTGAAAGGATTGAATGAGATAATACAACTATTATTTTACCCGGTATTTCTGGTGGCAACTTTTTGCTTAACCTTAATCTTTATTCCCAAGGTCTTGTATAAAGAGTATTTTATTTACGGATTTCTGATCGGCGGACTTGGGGATATTGTGGCTGTCGGCTTAATGCAGAATATTCTTGGTTTAATGTGGTTTCAGAATCAGGGAATCTTCTATGTTTTAAAGCAGATGGCCCTCTCTCCGCTTTGCTGGACGGTTACGGTGATGATTTTTCTTTATTTTTTACCCACCAAAAGAGCCTTCCGCTATCCCTATATCCTGACTTGGGCCGCTCTCAGCCTTGGTTATGGCTATATCGTACATAATGTGGGCCTGTTTGATTTCGTTCCCTGGCTCTACCCCATACCGGCTTATCTGATTTTTCTCGGCTGGTGGAGTTTTGCTTCCTGGTTTTTCAGAAAAACGAGTCCTTTGGCTTTGGATGAAAGTGCAACTAATTTGAAAGGAAAATAGCCGACGGAAAAACCGCTCGCAGTCAAGACCGGCCGCCTTTTCATTCCCCCTTGCCTTCCTGGAGCAAGGGGTTTTTATCATGGGGATCGTCAGTTCATGGATCGTCAATAAATACATGAAAATCCGAAACATCATTACCATCAGCATACGCATACGGTTATTGTCAGCCGGCGCAGCCTTGGTGGCCTATTGATTGACCGGCAGGCGGCCTGGTTTTTAATTGGCATTAATAAACTACTTGCCCTAAAAGTCACTAATATGTTCCCTTATATATTTTATTTGTAGTTCAAGTAAATTATCCTTATATTCATAAAATTTATTATCCAATTCATCTAGTTTTTCTTCCTGCTCTTCAGATAGCTCCTCCTCTTCCTGTTCATCTTCGCTGTATGTAGCGGGCCCATTTTTATATATCTCCATTGCTTCTTCTAATAAAGATGCAGTATATAAAGCATTAATTGATTTCAATGCAGCAATGGCTTCTCCCCCATTATCCTTCTCTATTTTTACTTCTCAACATGCAGATAAAAAACTATTATTAATATCAATTAATATCATTGTAGCAGATGCTTTTTCTACCTTAGTCCTCCTTTAGACGCGCCAGGACGGAGCTTCTCAACATCCGATTTCAGCTAACGGTCCCGCCGTTCCCGAAGCGTCTTATATCATTCATAATATCATTCATATATTCAAGTTTCGGGAACGGACGTGTTATGAGAAGTGGCTGGCCCCGCTATATATTCTTAAACCAGTCCTTATTTACCTTAATTGATTCCATCTCAATAATTTTTGTTTCAACACCGAGGGATAATTGCTTTAACTTCTCAACTAATTGATTCCCATCAATCAAATCTATTGGCGGTGCTCCATCTCTTGTAGCTTCTTTTATAGCATCTCTAGTAAATGACCCAGTAGTTATAAATAATCCTTTATCTGTTCTTCCCTGCATTGCTCCTCGAAAATCTCTTATGTGTCCAGCAGTTACTGAACCTTGGTATTTCTTACACTGGAACATGACATGGAAACTAAGAAAATCGTTAATCTTAACAATTCCTTTCCCGTCTATTCCACCATCGCCACTTCTTCCAGTCACTTCAACTTAGACAAATCCAGATTCTCTCAATACTCTTTGTGTAAGGCGTTCAAATCCATCTGGACTCATGGATATAAGTACTTCTAATAACTCATCTTTCCAGCTTTGTATTTCAGAAGGGGCCTCAACACCAGCTTCATTATTGTGATCTTCATCAGGGATTAAGTCAGTATCTTCTGATTCCTGCCTTGTCATTTCCCTAACCGTCTTAACAACTTCATTGGGATCAACACTTTCTATATCTTTAGCACTTGGATCTATCGACCATATCCCTCTAGAAGAATTCTGTAGAATTCCATATTTCTTTAAATATGTTCTTGTCCAAGCTAATCGATACGCAACTTCAGTCTGAGTTCCTGGCTTATTTGTGTGGGGTATTTCAAGAATATCATTGGTAAGTTTCATAATTTTGATGACTTCTTCGTAAATTTCATTAACTGACCCTGAACCCCCTAAATTTCGCAAGGCTTTGATCAATGGATTCATCATTTGATCATAAGTCGGCATTTTCTTCGGAAAACTTACCACGAAAACCACCCCTATTATTTATAATCCCTAATAGGCCATTTCTCATAACGTTTGGCATTGCCGACGTCGATGAGCCTTAGCGCGACCGCGCTTGGCGAATCGATGTGGTCGCGTCCGCTCCATGACTTAACTTACCTGCCCGACATCATGATTCGACTTCATGCGGCCCGAAGCGGCAATGCTGTGTTATGCGCCGTTGCTGACCACGAAGCATTTCTTTTACTTCATCTATACTAAATGGCTCTTTTTTACTATGAATAATTAGATGGCAATTGGGACAAACAGGACGTAAATCTTTTATTGGGTCGATTACGTATTCTTTTTTAATTTCCGATAGCGGAATCAAATGGTGTACATGAATTTTTCCCTCTCCAATCGGTCCGTATTGTACTCCAAAGTTAAAACCGCAAACATAACAAGAGCTTCCATAGTATTTAATACATTCATTCTTAGCCTTTCTATTTCTTTCATAACGATTGACGGAAATTCGAGTAATTGCTCCTTCTACAAGTTCTGTACTTTCTGATTCAATCTCATCTTGATAAAGTATAGTTTGCTCGGTTTCACCAAATGCCTTTTCATATCCAATCACTAGTTGAGGCCGCATTATCCAAGGGAACCTGTTCCCTTCCTCATATCCTAGAAAGGGTACATGCCACCAACGAGGAGAACCATCTTTACGCAATGGTAGTTGAACCTTTGTTTTCTGAATAACCCGTTTGCTAAATCTACTTATCTGAAGATTAACCGGTCCATGATGTGACAAACCCATATAATGAGCTATTTCTGATGCCCGCAATTCATGGTTTTCACTTTCATATATGAGTTTAAGTATTACGAGATCTTTTTCGTATGTAATACTGCGATCTAAAAGTATATCTTTCCACATGTCACTGCTTATATCTATTGCATCATTATAAAACAAGTTAATCACCCCATTTTCGGTGCAATGGCGCATAACTCCTTTTTTCCGCACTACTTCGGGATAACTCCAAATCGGGTAGGATTTGCGAATACTGTTGCAGAAACTCCACCTTTAGTATAACATACAAATTGTCTCATAATAGTTAAATTATACTAATTATTTGTCATTAATCTCTATTTTTCCCTTAATAAGCAATCAAGCAGGACACCATATCCTGCTTGGTTGTTATTAGCCTAGAATTCTTTTTCTATCCTTTTGGGACCAGCCCCTTTTAGAGAAAAGAACAGCTATTAACTTAATTAATCACTTAACTAACTCTGTTTGGACTGACAACGCCTTAATCTATTTCCTTATCTATTCTTCATTCTATATTTTTATCTTTCCCTATCCTCTTATATCCTTTTATTTACCTCTTCCTGCCTTTACCTTATCCACAATATCTCTCAGAGTGCGGGCGGCTCCGGCTATATCCTCTTCAGCCAGGATGGCTGAGACTACTGATATCCCGTCGATACCTGTGCTTAATACTTCCGGGGCATTATGTTTTTTAATCCCGCCAATTGCTACTACAGGAATGGATACTGCTTCTTTAATCCTTTGAAGCTCGCCCAAGGTGACTAATTCAGCATCAGTTTTTGTCCCCGTGGCAAATACCGCTCCGGCTCCCAGGTAGTCGGCCCCTTCTTTTTCCGCCTGCAAAGCTTCCCGGACATTACTTACCGAAATCCCGATGACTTTATCCTCCCCAAAATACCTGCGGGCAATTTCAATCGGCAGGTCGTCCTGTCCCAGATGCAAGCCGTCGGCATCAACAGCCAGGGCTATGTCCAGCCGGTCGTTGATAATCAGCGGCACCTTATACCGGGATGTAACTTCTTTCACGGCCAAAGCCAGGGCATAAAATTCCCGGGAAGAGGCAGTCTTCTCCCTAAGCTGGACAAGCGTTACCCCTCCTTCAATCGCCTCGGCCACACAATCCGGCAAGTAGCGCTTACCAATATAGTTGCGGTCTGTAACCAAATAGAGCGCATAGTCCCATTTCAGCTTACACAATTTTCATCCGTCCTTTTTTCTCAATGGTTTCCCCTTTAAGATGATAAATCTTGTCAAAAAGCCTCATCCGGAAAGTCCCGACTCCTTCGTCCTCTTTCAGGGTTTTCTGCGCTAACTCCCCAGACAAGCCCATAGCTAAAACCCCGGCGGCCGCCGCCACAAAATAATCCTCCACTGCCCCGCAAAAAGTTCCCACCAGCGCGGAAGTCATGCAGCCTGTTCCGCTGACCGCGGTTAAAATAGGGTGGCCATTATCAATTAGGCAAACTCTATCTCCGTCTGTAATAATATCGGTTTTACCAGTGACGGCGGCAACACACTTCATTTTAGCCGCAAAGCTTTTGGCAGCTTCCACTCCGCCGGTTTCATCAGCCACCGAATCGACGCCCTTTGTCCGGACAGACAGTCCGCTTAAGAATTTAATCTCCGACATATTGCCCCGGATCACCGCAAATTTGATTTCCTGCATCAGCTTGACGGCAGTCTCATTGCGATAGGGAACCGCACCTGCCCCCACAGGGTCAAAAACTACGGGTATCCCCAGATCATTGGCCTTTTTGCCGGCTTTCAGCATGCTGGCAACAGTTCTTTCGTTTAAAGTCCCCATATTAATCACTAAACAGGAAGCGATGGAAACCATATCTTCCATTTCCAGAAGCTCGTCGGCCATAATGGGGGAACCGCCGATGGCGGCTATAATGTTGGCACAATCGTTAACGGTAACATAATTAGTAATATTGTGCACCAGGGGCTTCTTGGCTTTTAACTCCTCTAAAGCTTTTATGCATGCTTGAATAATATCCATTTACCACCGACTCCTTTTATAATTATCAGTATCAAAACAATTACTACCATGACCGGCAGGGTAGCGCCTAAATAATCTATATTTATATAAATTTTTGGTAAATGTAAACGCCTCCCACCCAGACTCAAGTATTCAACCAATAAATATTGTGATTTTCTTCTATAGCAACTCTATTCGTCTATTAAACCCGCTTTCCGGTATAATTCATAGAAATGGTGAGTTGGCCCCACTCCCTTGCCGAGAGGGAAAGAATGCTCAATGGCCGTGGTAATATACTTCTTGCTGGCTTCAACCGCTTTGACCACATCCATTCCCTTGGCCAAATTGGCGGCCAGGGAAGCGGAGAGGGTACAGCCTGTGCCGTGGGTATTTTTGGTCTTAAACCGAGGTGCCTCAAATTCATAATAGCTTTCCCCGTCAAACAGGATGTCAACAGCTTGGCTTTCCAAATGTCCGCCTTTAACCAGCACATAGGAAGGACCCAAGGCTAAAATCCTGGCCGCAGCTTCCCGCATCTCTTTTAAATTGCTGATGGTCATTCCGGTAAACGTCTCGGCTTCGGGGAGGTTAGGAGTTACAATTGTAGCCAAGGGGAGCAAATACTTTTGTAGAGCTTCTTGTGCTTCAGGTTGTAGTAAGGCAAAACCGCTTTTTGAAATCATTACCGGATCTAAGACAATATTTTGGGCTTTATAATACTTTAACTTGTCCGCTATCGTCTTAATGGTATCGATAACCGACACCATGCCGATTTTTAACGCATCCACCCTGATATCTTCGAAAATTGCCTCGATTTGCTTGGCGATTATTTCCGGGGAGACATCCTGAATGGCAACTACCCCCTGGGTATTCTGAGCGGTCACAGCAGTAATGACACTCATCCCGTAAACACCATGGGCGGCAAAAGTCTTTAGGTCGGCTTGAATGCCCGCCCCGCCACAGCTGTCACTGCCGGCGATTGTTAAGACATTTTTCATTTTTGGGCTCCTTTCTTACCTCAAATCCAACACAGCTTAATCCAAATTTCAACAGTTTAATAATCTCCAGCCATTGGCAAGGTGCAAGGCCTATCGGCAAACCGTAAGATTTGTTGGTCAGATAGAAAGTTTATTAGCAAGATACATAGTTAAAGACATGGTTAAAAATACGGTTAAGAGAAATTTCTAAATGCTACAAGAAAAAGGTGCATACTTAAAAACACAAATCCAGCGAAGGATTTGTGTTTTTGATGCACCTAAAATAGATGACATTTAATAATGAAGACACCAAAATTTCTCCCTCCGCCAGTATTACCTGGATCAGGTTAAAGGATTAAAGACATCATCGGGTCTTTATCTCAGCCGGCCTCTGCCCAGCACCCCTGAAATTTTGTTTATGTAATTGTCGAAATTTAGGATTGAAGCTTTTGTTTAATTATACCGATAAAATGCATAAAATTCAAGCTTCATTCAAGTCTCATCATTCAGGTATTCCGCATCATTTAAGTTTCTTTACAATTATCAAAGCGATCAAGATTATTTTTATTTTTATTCATTAACCTTGCATAAATAATTTTTCAAATTGTCAATAACCATTAGGATAAGAAAATGAAAGAAATTTGCGAAAAAGCGTAGATATTCTTGATTATCCTCTATTAATCAAATAAAAAATCCTTATA
>DUML01000014.1 GCA_012839895.1 Peptococcaceae bacterium
TGCAGTTGCTGGTTATGAACCTGGAGCACAGACTCCGGATTCTTATACTTTATTTTATAAAAGGCTATTTCAGACTGATCAGACTAGCTTAATTGATAAAGATCAAATCTGTTCAGCAATCCCTAAATTAAATTTAATTAATCAGCTACCTCTAAACAGCTGTTACTAGCTTTTCTAACTCTCGTTAGTAGCTTTTCTTACCCTTATAGAATACTCTTTAAAATATATTTTCTCAATTCTATAAATTCCAAAGTGTCTTTATTTCTCGGATAAGCCAATGGTATCTCTAAAGTTTCCTTAATCGTTCCCGGTGACGGTGTCATAATGACAACTTTTTGACTTAGGATTAAAGCTTCCTCTATATCGTGTGTAACAAGGATAACAGTTCGATTTGTTTTACGCCAAAGGTCAATAAATTGTAACTGCAGCCTTGATCTTGTTTGAGCATCAAGAGCTGAAAATGGTTCATCCATTAATAACGCCTTAGGCTCAAAGGCAAGTGCCCGAGCAATTGCAACCCGCTGAGCCATACCACCGGATAATTCGTAAGGATAGGCTTTGCGAAAATTGCTCATTTCTACCAAGCGCAGTACCTGCTCAACTATTTGCTCGGTTTTTTGAGAACCCTTTTGGCTTTGTATGGGTAAAGAAATATTTTTTTCTACTGTTAGCCATGGAAAAAGCCTTGGTTCTTGAAAAACAACTGCCCGGTCATAACCAGGCCCTTCAATTTTTTCTCCATTGAAAAAAGCTTCCCCGCTACTGGGCTTCTCAAGACCAGCAATTATTCGTAAAAGAGTAGTCTTACCGCAACCACTTGCCCCAACAATAGAAATAAATTCAGATTCAAAACAGGAAAAGTTTATATCTCGAAGCGCTTCGACACTTCCCCAGGCACTATGGAAAGTCTTGCCAACGTTTTGCAACTCAACCAGTACATTGCTGCTCATTTTAATTCCCCATTATATTTATTATACATCTTTTTTCCATGGCATAAGTTTTTTTTCTGCACGTTTTAAAGATAAGTCCAATAATGAACCTGCAATACCAATAGTAAAAATCGCAACAAATATTGTATTGGGTTGAGACAGTGTTCTTCCTTCAGTAATAAGGTATCCTATACCTGAGGAAGCGGCAATAAGTTCAGCGCCTACCAAAGCCCGCCAACAGTTGCTAAGGCCTAATCTTAACCCAACAAAAATTGACATCACGGCGGAAGGTATATAAATCCTGCATACCATCTTCATAGGAGTAAGCATGTAGGCTCTTCCAACCTCAACCAACTTTGGATCGACACTATTTACACCTTGAACAGTATTCAAAAATACCGGGAAAAACGAGGCATAAACAATAACTGCCACTTTGTTGGCTTCATCGATTCCTAGCCAGAGTATAAAAATTGGAATCCAAGCAATAGGAGGTATCTGTTGTAAGAAAGATAGAGTCGGATTTACATAGTACCGAAAATACTTGGCTTTCCCAACTAAAATTCCTAAAGGAATGGCGAAAATAACAGTTATCAGAAAGCCATAAATTAGCCTTTTCACGCTTGCCAAAAGGTGTCGCCCTAATTCACCGCTTATAAACATTGTACTGAAAGTATCGAAAATTTTACTGGGTGAAGGCAAAAAATATTGATTGACTAAACCCAACCGGGCAGCAAATTCCCAAATAATAATAATTGTAAGAGGAAAGGCAATTCCCCGTATTATAATCTTAACTGCATCTTTACCATTAGTATTTAGTTGCGTCAGATTATTATCCAAATGTTTATGATTTTTTAAAGTCATGGTACAGAGATATCCTTTCCCTATCAAAACATTGTGACAAGAATACAATTATCTTATCACACGGCCTTATTTTGATACAACTACTCAATAATCGCCATTTGATACAATGTCTTAAATCATGAAAGAGCCTCTTGTGAAGGCTCTTTCATGTTGAAAATAATTGGTTAAATGATATATTTGACATTTATTAATTCTTTGTATCCATTATTGCCTTTAAGCCAGATATTCATTATATTTGCCACGTTTAGTGTAATGGGTATGCAGCAGCTCATGCGACAAATGACCGTTTGGCTCTTTCAGGAACTCATCATAAAGCTTTTTGATATATTCATTCTCATGTGATTTCCTGAGCTCTTTGCCTTCATCTTCTTTATAGATTGCTTCCAAGCGTTTTTGGCGAATTTCCGGCGTAGTCGGCCTGGGTTGGCCTCCTCCACTGATGCATCCTCCGGGGCACCCCATTACTTCAATAAAGTGATAGGGAGATTCTCCTTTAGCAACTTGATCCAATAGGATTTTAGCCCCTTTCAGGCCACTAGTTACAGCCACTTTAATTGTAACCCCATCTAAGAATTTATATTCTTCGAGTGGATTTTCGATTAAAAGGTCTGCGGTTTTTATTCGTTCTAATCCTACAATCGGCGTTACATGTAGTTTATCAAAGGGGAGCTCTCGGCCTGTTACTAACTCATAAACTGTCCTAAGTGCAGCTTCCATTACTCCTCCGGTAACGCCAAAAATATCAGCAGCTCCGGATGAAAGGCCAAGTGGATTATCAAATGTGCTGTCTGGTAAATTAACAAAATCAATACCAGCTTCCTTGACCATCCTGGCTAATTCTCTTGTAGTTAAAACTGCATCCACATTAGGAACTCCGTTATTTTGCATCTCCGGCCTGATTATTTCAAACTTTTTCGCTGTACAAGGCATAATTGATACAACATACATGTCCTTTGGATCAACATTAATTTTTTCCGCATAATAAGACTTGGCTACGGCACCTAACATAGTATGAGGAGACTTACATGTGGATAGATGATCCAGTTCTTCCGGGAAAGTATGCTCAATATACTTAATCCAACCAGGGCTGCAACTGGTAATCATGGGAAGTGTCGCCGTACCACCTGTCAGGGCATTCTTGACCCTGGTTAAGAATTCAGTTCCTTCTTCGATAATTGTCAAATCGGCAGCAAAGTTTGTATCGAAGACATCATCAAAACCCAATTCCCGCAGCGCAGTTACCAGCTTTCCAGTAACGAGCGTCCCGGGCTCCAAACCAAATTCTTCACCGATAGCAGCCCTGATGGCTGGAGCAACCTGAACCACAACTCTTTTTTGGGGATCATTAATAGCTTCCCAAACTTTTTCAATCGCATCCGTTTCTTGTAAAGCACCTACAGGACAAACAACTGTACACTGTCCGCAATAACTACAATTAACAGAGTTTAATGGTAAGTCCATAGCAGGTCCTATAACGGTTTTAAAACCGCGATTTTGAGCGTTAAGAACCCCAACTCCTTGAATTTCGTTACAAGCTGTAATACACCTGCGGCAAAGGATACATTTGGACATATCCCGGGTAATAGAAGGAGAAATCTCTTCAAGACCAGCCGAGTGCTCTCCCTCAAAACGAGCTTCGTTCACTCCGAGAAGATTGCCAATTTCCTGCAGCTCACAGCTTTGATTGCGTTCACAGCTCAGGCAATCTTTTGGATGATCGGAAAGAAGCAATTCATAAAGTACTTTCCTGGCTTTTCTTACTTTTGCGGTATTAGTTTTAACAACCATACCCTCTCTTACCGGTACCATACAAGCTGCTTGTAAATTCCTTGCACCTTCAACTTCTACGACACACAACCTGCAGGAACCGAATTTATGGACTCCTTCCAAATAACAGAGATTTGGAATATATATATTATTCTGTTTAGCAGCATCCATTATTGTTGAACCTTCGGGAACACTTATCTTCTTCCCATTAATTTCTAAATTAATCATCTTCTCACCTACCTCCTGTCACAACGTAAACAGCGCATTGACTCAGCGATGGCGTTGAGTTTGTGATAGCCTTGGACAACTTCACAGAAATTATCTTTTCTTTTCTCCGGCTCAAGAATTTCCATTGGGAAACGTTCGTGTTCAACTAATTCATCTTCATCGGTAGGCATTGGAATATCAATATCCTGACCTTTGTTAAGGACACCCTTGCCACCGAGGTAGCGGTCTATGGAAACTGCCGCTTTCTTCCCGTCAGCAATAGCGGAGATAGCAACATCCGAACCTCTTACCACGTCACCACCGGCAAATACTCCTTCCAGAGTGGTCATTAAGGTTTCCTTATCGACAACAAATGTTCCCCAATCCGTCATTTTTACTTCTTCTTTCTTAATAAAAGGCAGATCGGAAGTTTGACTAACGGCAGGTATAACCATATCAACCTTAATTGAAAAG
This sequence comes from Peptococcaceae bacterium, assembly GCA_012839895.1. Taxonomy (GTDB): domain Bacteria; phylum Bacillota; class Desulfitobacteriia; order Desulfitobacteriales; family Syntrophobotulaceae; genus DUML01. The sequence continues at coordinate 4,239 of DUML01000014.1, forward strand.
TTAGAACCCTCAATAGTTTGCGGTCTCCTACGGCCTGCAGAATCAAATCCACCTAATTCCATTCTGACACATTCAATTTCTTCTACCTTTTCTTTGCCTAAAATACGAACCGGTGCAACTAACGGTATAATCTCAATTCCTTCTTCGAGGGAATCGTGGATTTCTCTGGGATCAGCAGGCATATCCTCTATACTCCTCCTGTAGAGGATCATAACCTTTTTCGCACCAAGTCTTAAAACTGTACGCGCCGCATCAATTGCCGTATTTCCTCCGCCAATAATAGCAACTGTTTCACCTATTTCAACCTGTTGTCCGAGGTTAACTTTACGAAGGAAGTCCAAACCATGAACAACTCCGCTCAGATCTTCTCCTGGGATATTAATTCTCATTGGTAATTGAATACCGGTTGCAATATAAATGGCTTGATGTTTTTGCCGCAATTCTTCTAGGGTAATGTCCTTACCAACTTCAGTATTTAAATGGATATTAACACCAACTTGCTTAATAAGTTCAATTTCATGAGCGAGAACATCCTTGGGCAGTCGGTATTCCGGAATACCAAAGGCTAAAACACCACCAGCTACCGGCTGGGATTCGTAAACATGGACATCATAACCTAACCGAGCCAAATAATAACCACAGGTCAGCCCGGAAGGACCTGCTCCAATAATACCAACACTCTTGCCATTCTTAGGATAAACAATATCCTCTTTAAATGGCTGTTCGTGCTTAAAGGCATAATCAGCTACGAATCTCTTCAGGTCGCAAATCGCTACAGGTTCGTCAAGCTGAGCTCTCCGGCATTTGCTCTCACAGGGGTGAGTACAAATTCTACCACAAACGGCCGGGAAGGGATTCTCTTGACGAATAAGATTATAGGCATCTACAAACCTGCCAGCTGAAATTAACCCCATATAACCTGGAACATTAATTCCGGCCGGACAAGCATTTTGACACGGGGAAATAAACATTTCAGAACATACTCCGGCTCGACAGTATTTATCCTTAATATGTTCTTCGTATTCCTCCCGGAAATATTTAATCGTGCTTAAAACCGGATTAGGCGCTGTCTGACCTAAACCACACATTGCAGTCTCTCTAATAACAGCGCTAAGTTCTTCCAGAAGCTCAATATCCCCTTCTTTTCCTTTACCCTGAGTAATTCGCTCTAAGATTTCCAGCATCCGCTTGGTTCCAATTCTACAGGGAACACATTTGCCACAGGATTCGTCTTGGATAAACTCCATAAAGTATCTAGCGGTATCTACCATACAAGTATCTTCATTCATAACAATGAGCCCGCCAGAACCCATAATGGCACCTAACTTAGCGATATGCTCATAATCTACGGGAGTGTTTAAGTATTCCTTGGTAAGGCATCCGCCTGAAGGCCCACCGGTTTGAGCGGCTTTGAAGGGTTTTCCTCCCGGAATTCCCCCGCCGATCTTAAAAAGGATATCTCCAAGACTGATACCCATCGGGACTTCAACGATTCCGGTATTGACGACATTACCGGCTAAAGCAAATACTTTGGTTCCTTTACTGCTTTCGGTTCCATATTGAGCAAACCAGTCAGCGCCGTTTTGAATAATAGGAGCTACATTAGCAAAAGTCTCTACATTATTAATGATTGTCGGCTTGCCAAATAATCCTCGCTCAAAGGGGAAAGGCGGCTTTTGTTTAGGTTCGCCACGTTGTCCTTCGATTGATGCCATCAAAGATGTTTCTTCGCCACAGACAAAAGCCCCGGCACCAATACGGATTTCTAAATCAAACTGAAAATCCGTGCCGAATAATTTATTGCCCAACAGACCATAGGCACGAGCTTCTTCAATTGCTGCGGACAGGCGCTCCACGGCTATCGGGTACTCGGCCCGTACATAAACATAGCCCATAGTCGCACCGATAGCATAGCCTCCAATCATCATCCCTTCAATAATGCCATGGGGGTCTCCTTCGAGAATGCTTCTATCCATAAAAGCTCCTGGATCTCCCTCGTCAGCATTACAAACAATATATTTTTGGTCAGCCTGAGCTTTTAATCCGGCTTCCCACTTAATTCCCGTTGGAAAACCTGCTCCACCGCGGCCTCTTAAACCTGACTTCTTCATTTCATCTACAACATCTTGCGGAGACATATTGGTTAAAGCTTTGGCAATAGCAAAGTAACCATCTTTGGCAATATAAGCTTCGATGGAAGAATAATCGATAAGTCCGCAGTTTCTTAAAGCGATTTTAACTTGATATTTGAAGAAATCAATGTCATTAATATTGGGTATATACTTGGCCTGAGCTTCATCATAAAATGTATACTTTTCTAGCACGGTTCCATTAATAAGATGGGATTTGACGATCTCCGTCATCTTTTCAGGATTAACTTTTGTATAGAATGTCTGGTCAGGTAAAATTAGCAAAACAGGTCCTACCGCACAAGTACCCATGCAACCGGTTTCAATAACAGCTACTTTGTCCTCTAGTTGGTTTTCCCCAAGACATTTTATTAATGCATCTTTTACTTCTCCACAGTTTGAAGATACACAACCTGCTCCGCCACAAACTAATACTTGGTATTTATATTTAGAAAGCTTATCATTATAACTCTTTTTGATATTTTCTAAATCTTTAATATCCTTAATTTTAACAACGCTCATTTTCTCACCTCCGGTCTACTTATAGTATTTAGCCAGAATGGCTTCCAGCTTATCAGCGTTAACCTGTTTATAAACTACATCATCAATCATCATGGCAGGAGCCAGTCCACAGGCACCAATACAGCGAGCTACTTCAAATGTAAACTTACGGTCTTTAGTTGTCCCACCAACTGTGACACCTAACAATTCTTCCAGGCGGTCAACGATTTTTTTCCCGCCTCTAACATAGCAAGCAGTACCCAGGCAAACCCTTATAGTATGCTCTCCGCGGGGCTCAGTGGAAAAGAAGGAATAAAAGGTCACAACTCCTGAAACCTCAGACAAAGGTTTGTCCAGACCATCAGCAATAATTTTTTGAACTTCAAGCGGTAAATAGCCGTAGATATTCTGGGCAATATGAAGAACTTGAATTAAACTACCTTCTTTGTTTTTGTACTTTTCAATGACTTCTGAAATCATTTCAAGTTTCTGCTGATCGCTTATTTCAGAACAGCATTGACAATTTTCAAGTTCACAGCTCATTGTTTACCTCCTCATTTCTTTTTTATATAGTGTTAAATATCACAATCACAAACAGTAAAAATCTACCCCCTCCTAAAATTTAATCAGTATTATTCTAATATACCTTAAAAAATAAAAGCTAACATTCTTGCTGAATTGTGATTGTAATATTCTAACTTCTCAGATTATTTAAAATAAAAAAATCAAAAATTAATATGTAGTTATCTAGAGCTATAGTATCTTTCGGATTTCAAAACATTCATCTGATAATGATTAAATTTGTAGAAATTTTCACATGATAATTTATAAATTATTTTCAAATAAAAAAGTCAAAAAATATTCATTAAAAAATATTTTATAAATATTCCAAAAATAAATTATATGCTTTTATATGCTTTTGACGTGTCAAAATTCGCAAGAGAAAAACACCTCGAACAATTCTTTGAAATTATAACATCATTTTTTACAGTTTTCAATATATTTCGAAAACACTTTATTATCAATAACCTAAAGCATATTGTTCAGGTTACAATGTGATTTTCTCCATAAATTATATACTTTATGGTTGTTAATTCAGGCAAAGCCATTGGCCCCCGGGCATGAAGTTTTTGAGTACTGATACCAATCTCTGCTCCATAGCCAAATCTTCCCCCATCCGTAAAACGGGTGGAAGCGTTCACATAAACTGCAGCAGCATCAACCTCATTTAAAAATCTTTGAGCTGTTGTGTAATTTTCCGTAATAATAACTTCCGAATGTTTGGTGCTATACCGATAAATATGATCCAGGGCTTCATCAAGATCACTAACAACTTTGACACTGATAATCAAATCCAAATATTCGGTAGCCCAATCATCCTCCTCAGCCGGAAAAGCATATTCTAAAATGCTTTGAACTTTGGCACAGCCTCTGATTTCCACCCCATAATCCTTAAATTTCTTCCCAATTAAAGGCAGGTATTCCTGGGCAATATCCTGATGCACCAGCAAAGTTTCCAAAGCATTGCATACACCGGGTTTCTGAGTCTTTGCATTAAAAACTATTTCTACTGCTTTGGCTAAATCAGCATCTTTATCCACAAAGGCATGACAAACACCTGTCCCAGTTTCAATCACAGGCACCGTAGAATTCTCAATTACAGCCTGTATAAGTCCTGCGCCTCCACGAGGGATAATCACATCGATATATTTGTTCATCCTCATAAGCTGCAGAGCATATTCCCTATCAGTCAGTTCTACAAGTTGGATCGAACCGGCAGGAGAACCGCTCCGTTCTGCAGCTTCTGAGATAATCCTAGCCAAGACAATATTGCTTTCAATAGCTTCCGAGCCGCCCCTTAAGATACAAGCATTACCTGATTTAAGGCATAGAGCTGCTGCATCAACCGTTACGTTAGGCCTTGCCTCATAAATCATAGCCACAACCCCCAAGGGCACCCGGGTTTTCTGAATTTTTAAGCCATTTGGTCTTGTCCAGAACTCCCCGCTGCCAACAGGATCAGGCAAATTGACTACTTCCCGGATAGCATTGCTCATTTCCAGGATAGCATTCGAAGTTAGCCGCAAACGATTAATTAAGCTTTTACGCAAACCCTTCTCTTCAGCGCGCTGCACATCGATAGCATTGGCTTTTAAAATTTCCGCTTGATTATCAACTAAAGCCTGAGCCATGGCCAAAAGAGATCTATTTTTAGCTTCAGTACTGGCAAAAGCCAGCTGACGAGCAGCCTTTTTAGCTTTTTCCCCAATTAACAAAAATTCTTTACATATTTCCATAAAATCCATTCCCTTCTGAGGCAGCTTACAATAAAAATAAAATTGCTTATCTCCCTATATTTTTAACCCTTATTTTTTAACCCTAGTAAAGGAAAGTCTTAATCTTCATATATCACAATCATGTTATCACGATGAACCAATTCTTCACTCTTTAAGTCTGGAAATAGCTTCAGAATTTCATTAGACTTAAGCCCTTTCGCTTTATCGGTTTCCTCGCTGCTTAATTCTGCAAAACCCCTGGCAATTTCCTCCCCATTAGAATTGACAATTTTTATTAAGTCTTTACGTTCCCAATTGCCATCAATACCTATGACACCAGACGCCAAAAGGCTTTTATTGTTCCGCACCAAGGCTTTTTGGGCTCCATCATCAATGATCACTGAACCCATCGATAAAGCTGCATAAGCCATCCAGCGTTTTTTCCCAGTTATTTTATGCTTAGACGGGGGTAACAAGGTCCCAAGGGGATAAATACCGGCCGGTATGTTTTCAATCTCAGCCATGCGTTCTGCATTCATCAGAAAAGTAGTAATTCCAAATTTAGTTGCGATTTCAGCTGCTGAGACTTTTGAAGACATTCCACCTGTTCCATAAGAAGATCCGACTCCACCGGCCAAACACTTAGCTTCTTTGAAATCCTCCACTCTGGTAATCAACTTGGCATTTGGGTTCTCAGCCGGATGAGCGGTAAAAAGCCCGTCAACATCAGTAAGCAGGATTAAAAGGTCGGCATCAATCATTCCTGCCACTAAGGCTGAAAGCCTGTCATTATCCCCGAAACATAACTCTTCAACAACAACTGTATCATTTTCATTAATTATAGGAACCACGCCAAATTTCAAAAGCCTTTCTAATGTATTCTGGGCATTACGATAATGAGAACGCTCCACCAAATCTATCCTCGACAAAAGAATCTGGGCACAAGTCAATCCATATTTTTCAAAGAAATAAGAATACTTCTCAATCAGAATACCCTGTCCGACTGCTGCTGCCGCTTGCTTGCCGGCAATATCTTTAGGCCTTTCTTTAAGGTTTAGCTTAGCCATCCCGGCAGCGACAGCTCCGGAAGTAACCAGAATACATTCCAAGCCACGTTCTCTTAGAGCCGCAAGGGTACAGGCCAACCTATCCATAACAACACCGTTAAGCCCACCGGTAACAGAACTTAAGCTATGGCTGCCAATTTTAATAACTATCCTTTGTAAGCGAGCTTTATTCATCCTTGTACTCCCTTTCCATTTCTTCCGCCCGCTTTAGACAAGCCTGCATCGCCTGAAATACAATTCTCTCCAAATCTTCCTGCTCAAAAATCTTAAGTGCTGCATATGTAGTTCCATTCGGGGAAGTTACCGCTTCTCTTAATTCCTGAGGTGTTTTGGTGATCTCAGCGAGCATTTTACCTGCACCGACCAGAGTCTCTCTTGCCAGAAAATTAGCTTCTTCCCTGCTTAAACCTAATTTTGCCCCAGCCTCAGCCATTAACTCAGTCAAAAGATAAAAATAAGCCGGTCCACTGCCGCTGACTGCCGTCACGGCATTAATCTTGCTGTCCTCCACCCACAAAACTTTACCAACTGCGGAAAAGATGCGCTCCGCGGCTGCTGCCTGGTCTTCGGTAACATATTTTCCTCGGACTAAACCTGAAACGGAATGCAGTACGGCACATGAAGTGTTAGGCATTACTCTGACAATCCCAATTCCGGGCAAAGCTTCTTCATACATATTTAGCCCTATACCTGCAGCAACAGCAATAACTAGTTTGCCCAGAAGCGAATAACCTGCCAATTCCTGAAGCAACCCTTTGATATCCTTTGGTTTAACGGTAAGAAGCAAAATGTCCGCATCCCGAACTACTTCTGCAAAGACACGACTTTGCACATTATACTGCCTGGCTAAGGCATCAGCTTTTTCCTTCAAGAGATCGCATAAATAGATTTGATAATCTGTAGTTCTTTGAGTCAGCCCTTTAATAATTGAATCGGCAAGGTTCCCCGCACCAATAAAACCGATTTTATTCATAGACCTCATCCTAAAAGAAAAGTTTCCCTATATTATACCAAATATTTCTTTAAATATTAAGGTATCCTTTTCTTTTTGTTATCCTCTTGTCCGCGTACTCCGCTATGCCAAAGCTTCAACTACAGCGTCTCCCATTTCTTTAGTGCCAATAATTTTTTCTCCTGGTTTAGCCAGATCAGCAGTTCTTAGGCCTTGCTCCAAAACTTTAAGTACCGCTTTCTCAATCCGCTCAGCTTCAACATGTAGATTAAAGCTATAGCGAAGCATCATAGCTGCTGACAAAATTGTCGCTAAAGGATTAGCAATGTTTTTACCGGCAATATCAGGCGCGGAGCCATGAGCAGGCTCAAAAAGGCCTTTTTTACCGCTCACACTGGCTGAAGCCAACATACCGATAGACCCGCTGAGCATTGAAGCTAAGTCGGTCAGTATATCCCCAAACATATTTTCCGTTACAATCACATCAAATTGCCCGGGAGCCCGCACCAGCTGCATGGCAGCATTATCCACATACATATGAGTCAATTCAACATCCGGAAACTCCTTGGCAACATCCGTGGCAATTTCTCGCCAGAACCTCGAAGATTCCAGGACATTAGCTTTATCAACAGAGCATAATTTTTTCCTTCTACTTTGGGCAGTCTGAAAGGCTAATTTTAAAATCCGGCGGATTTCTTCTTCAGTATATATCAAAACGTCATAGGCAGCAGGGGGATTGTCAGTTCTTCCTTTTTCTCCGAAATACAAACCACCCGTAAGCTCCCGGAAGACAACTAAATCCACGCCTTTAACAACATCTTCTTTTAAAGTAGAAGCGGAAAGCAAAGCAGGCAAAACTTTAACCGGCCGAATATTAGCATAGAGGTTAAGCTGTTTACGCAATGGTAGAAGCGCACCTAATTCCGGCCGTTCTTTAGCCGGCAGGGTATCCCATTTGGGTCCTCCAACTGAACCGAGCAATACAGCATCTGCTTCATGGCAAGCTTGAAGAGTTTCCTCCGGGAGGGCTTTGCCCACTTCGTCAATGGCAGCACCGCCGATAAGGTATTCATTAAACTCAAAATCATGCTCCCTTCCGGCTAAAACTGCCTTAAGCACTTTCACAGCTTCCGGGATAATTTCCTGGCCTATCCCGTCTCCAGGTAATACTGTTATTTTAGGCATTTTTATTTTTCTCCTTTACATAAGGAATGAGACCCCCGACTTTAATTAGTTCCTGCATAAAAGGCGGGAAAGGTCTGGCCTGATAAGTAGTGCCCTTTGTAAGATTACTTATAATTCCGCTTTGCAGGTCGACATCAACTTCATCACCGGCATCAATTCCGGCGACCGCTTCCGGGCATTCTAATATTGGCATTCCGATATTTAGGGCATTGCGGAAAAAAATCCGGCCGTAACTTTCAGCGATTACCGCTTTTACCTTAGCTGCTTTGATGGCTAAAGGAGCATGTTCCCGGGATGAACCACAGCCAAAGTTTTTCCCGGCTACAATAATGTCACCTTCCCGAACATTTTGGGCAAAGGAAGCATCAGCGTCTTCCATACAGTGCGCAGCCAAGTGTTCCGGTTCAGAACGGTTCAAATAACGAGCCGGAATAATAACATCAGTGTCAACATCGTGACCAAATTTCCAAGCTTTACCCATTTTTCACTACCTCCCTGGGATGAACTATTTCTCCTTTAAGAGCTGAAGCAGCGGCCACGGCAGGATTGCAGAGATAAACCTCACTTTGGGGATGACCCATCCTGCCGACAAAGTTCCGGTTGGTAGTAGATAAAGCCCGTTCACCCTTGGCCAGAATACCCATATGCCCGCCAAGACAAGGTCCGCAAGTAGGGGTGCTTACCGCCGCACCGGCTTCGATCATAACCTCGATCCAGCCTCGACGCAGCGCTTCTAAGTAGATCTGCTGAGTTCCCGGGAAAATCAAGCAACGAACCTCAGGATGAACTTTCTTCCCCTTTAAGATCTCAGCTACAACTTCTAAATCTTCCAGGCGGCCATTAGTACAGGACCCAATCACAATTTGATCAATTTTAATTCCACTGGCCTCATCCACTGATTTGGTATTTTCAGGTAGATGTGGGAAAGCAATTTGTAAAGGTATCTCTGCAGAATTAAACTCATAAATGTTTTCATATGAGGCATCGGCATCGCTCTTATAAACCTTATACTCCTTTTTTGCTCTGGCTTGGACGTATTTCAGGGTAATCTCATCGGGCTCAATAATTCCGGTTTTGGCTCCGGCCTCGATCGCCATATTACACATGGTAAGCCTATTGTCCATTGACAGGCTCCTTATACCGTCACCGGTAAATTCCATAGCTTTATAGCGGGCGCCGTCAACCCCGATCTTACCGATAATATACAAAATAAGATCCTTACCGCTGACCCAGGGCTGAAATTGCGAACCATTAAACACAAACTTGATAGACTCAGGTACCCTAAACCAAGCTTCGCCGGTAGCCATACCTGCGGCACAGTCCGTGCTTCCTACCCCCGTGGAAAAAGCCCCTAAAGCTCCATAAGTACAAGTATGAGAATCAGCCCCGATGATCAAGTCCCCAGGTAGAACCACGCCTTGTTCCGGCAAAAGACAATGTTCAATCCCCACTGTGCCAGTGTCCCAAAAGAATTTAATACCTTGGGCTTTGGCAAAATCTCTTAATATTTTACACTGTTCAGCCGAAGCAATATCTTTATTGGGGGTGAAGTGGTCCGCTACTAGGGCTATTTTTTCCGGATCAAAAACTTTATCCACTCCAAGCTTAGCAAATTCTTGGATTGCTACCGGGCCAGTGACATCATTAGCCAGAACGAGATCTAATTTGGCGTTAATAATTTCACCAGGAACTACCTGCTCCTGCCCAGCATGTGCAGCTAAAATTTTTTCGCTGATAGTCATCCCCATTTTTCAGCCTTCCTCCTCTTCCATGCTATAAGCTTATCTCTTTTTTACCGTTATCCAACCTTTTTCCAACGCCCTGTTTACTGCCTGGAGATAGGCTTTAATACTAGCCTCAATAATATCCGTACTTATTCCACGGCCGGTGACAATATGCTCTCCAAATTTAACGGTAACAGTCACTTCTCCCTGGGAATCTTCCCCGCTGTCAATGGCTTGCAAGGAATAATGAAGCAAACTGCCATCTATGCCGACAATCTTATCAATTGCTTTGTAAGCCGCTGCCACAGGTCCATCTCCATAGGCAGCTTTAATAAGTTCTTCATTATACTCTTCACCGTTTTTATGCCATAAACCAATAGTCGCTGTTGGTTTCAGATTATTGCCACTTAATATTTGCCAATAATTTAAAATTAACTCTTCGGAAACGTCTTGAGCATCAACCAAGGCAAAGAGGTCGGCTGTGGTAATTGTTTTTTTCTTTTCAGCTAAAATCTTAAAGTCATTGAATAGCTTTTGGAATTTTTCCTCCGGTAAATCCAATCCCAGTTCTTCTAAAGATTGCCTAAGAGCATGTCTACCGGAGTGTTTCCCTAAGACAATAGTATTAAGGTCGAGACCAATAACTTCAGGAGAAATAATTTCATAAGTGGATCTTTCTTTTAGTACCCCGTCTTGATGAATACCTGATTCATGGGCAAAAGCATTTTTACCGACAATAGCTTTATTATGCTGCACCATCATACCCGAAAGTCTGCTGACCATTCGGCTGGTCCGAGAGATTTCCCGAGTTACGATAGAAGTTTCTGCCTGATAGTAATCCTTTCTGGTATACAAAGCCATGGCCAATTCTTCCAAAGCAGCATTGCCGGCTCTTTCACCCAGTCCGTTGACGGCGCACTCTATTTGTTGAACTCCAACTTTAACCGCAGCCAATGAATTGGCCACTGCTAAACCTAAATCGTTGTGACAATGAACACTAACCTTGACTTTTTCAATACCTTCCGTTTTCTCCATTACTTCCTTAATAAATTGGGCAAACTCTTCCGGCATGGCATAACCCACTGTATCAGGTATATTTATCACAGTGGCGCCTGCTTTGATAGCAAGGGAGAAAACTTTGGCCAAAAATTCAGCGTTACTGCGCGAAGCATCCTCAGCGCTAAATTCAACATCATTTACCTTAGACTTCGCCAGCTTAACAGCAAACTCCGCCTGCTCCAAAACCTGCTCCGGACTTTTCCTTAATTTATACTGCATATGAATTGGAGAGGTTGCAATAAAGGTATGGATACGAGGGCTCGCTGCAGTTTTTATAGCCTCCCAAGCTCTTTCAATATCTTTGCTTTCCGCTCGGGCCAAGGCCGCTATAGTCGTGTTACGGACTTTCTCCGCAATAAGGGATACAGCTTCAAAGTCCCCGGGAGAGGTTATTGGAAAGCCTGCTTCAATTACATTGACACCCAACTTTTCCAATTGAATGGCAATCTGGAGTTTTTCTTCCTTATTAAATGCAACTCCCGGCGACTGTTCACCATCTCGTAAGGTGGTATCAAAAAATTCAACAAACTGCATCGATATCTACCTGCTCTCCCTGAAATCATTCTTAACCTATAGTATTAAATTTAAGCAACCTTATGACTTCCTTATGAATTTCTTAAAATCCTATTTTATTTTCTTCAGCCAAGGCATCATGGCCCGTAACTCCTTACCTACTTTCTCGATAGGATGCTCCTCGTCCATCTTGGAAATAGCATTAAAGACCGGCCGATTAACCTGATTCTCCAAAAGCCACTCCTTGGCGAATTGACCCGATTGAATTTCAGAAAGAACTTTTTTCATTTCCTTCCTGGTTTCCTCGGTTATAATCCTTCTCCCAATCATCATATCGCCATACTGAGCGGTATCGGAAATGGAATAACGCATCCAGCTAATTCCACCTTCATACATTAAATCGACAATGAGTTTTAGCTCATGCAGGCATTCAAAATAAGCGCTTTCCGGTTGATAACCGGCTTCTACCAAAGTATCAAAACCGGCTCTGACCAGTTCCGTTACCCCGCCGCAAAGAACAACCTGCTCGCCAAAAAGGTCGGTTTCCGTTTCTTCTTTAAAAGTAGTTTCCAAAACTCCGGCTCTGGTGCAACCAATACCTTTAGCATAAGCCAAACCAATCTTATGAGCGTTTCCGGAAGCATCTTGATGCACGGCAATAAGTGCCGGCACTCCCACCCCTTCTTCGTAAGTCCGGCGAACCAAGTGTCCGGGGCTTTTGGGTGCAATCATGATAACATCTATATCCTTCGGCGGTACAATTTGCCCGAAATGAATGTTAAAACCATGAGAAAAGAGCAACACTTTGCCAGGAGCAAGATGCTGTTCGATTTCTTCTCTGTAGACCTTACTTTGCTGTTCATCAGGAAGTAAAATGACAATAATATCAGCTTGAGCAGCAGCTTCCGCCACTGTCATCACAGCAAGCCCGGCTTCTTCTGCAGTTTTCCATCTGGCACTGTTTTTTCGCAAACCTACAATAACGTCTAAACCTGAATCTTTCAAATTTTGGGATTGGGCATGACCTTGGCTACCCCAACCCATTACGGCAATCTTTTTGCCTTGAAGGATACTTAAATCTGCGTCTGCATCATAATAAATTCTAGCCATTTCATTTACCTCTCCTATCATAAATAAATTTAAAATTTACTAAGTCGTTACGAAAGATATTAACTTGTAAAGATTCTTCGCTATGCTCAGAATGACTTGTAAGGATTCTTCGCTAGACATAAGGTCTTTTGAATCCTCATTGTTTGATAAAGATTGAGCCAAAAAGCTTTAATTATCCGACCTGGCAATGGCAATTTTCCCTGTCCGGACCAATTCCTGAATCCCATAGGGTCTCATGGTACGGATAAAGGCGTTAATCTTATCTTCATCGCCGGTTAGTTCAATCGTTAGATTGCTTCTCCCCATGTCAACCACTCTTCCCCGAAAAACATCAACTGTTTGCAGGACTTCCAGCCTTGTTTCCGCACGGACTTTTACCCTGATTAAAGCCAATTCCCGATCAACAACAGCTTCGTTAGTGAGATTAGATACTTTATGAACTACAACTTGTTTGTGAAGTTGTTTCGTAACCTGCTCAATAACTTGACTATCCCCTTCAACTACAATTGTCATCAGGGAGAGGCTGGGATTTTCCGTTTGACAGACCGTCAAGCTGTAAATATTATAAGCCCGCCGGGCAAACAGCCCGGATATTCTGGCTAAAACACCAGGATTATTCTCAACCAGAACCGCTAAGGTATGCAGCATTATTCTCTCCCCTCCAGAATATCAGTAATAGTTTTTCCGGGAGGCAAGGTTGGCAGAACAATTTCATCCGGGGAAATATGACAATCAACAAGGACCGGCCCGGGTGTTTCAATAGCTTCTTTCAGCACTACATCAACCTGTTCAGGGCTTTCGATCCTTAGCCCTTTGACCCCATAAGCTTCAGCCACTTTAACAAAATCAGGGTTGGCATGGAGCTGAATCTGGCTAAAGCGCTCATTGCAAAACATTTTTTGCAATTGCTTAACCATACCTAGGACACCATTATTCATAAGAATAATCTTAATAGGCAATTCATATTGCACCGTTGTGGCCAATTCCTGAATACTCATCTGGAATGAACCGTCTCCGGTTACAAGGAAAACCAAACTGTCAGGTTTGGCAAACTGGGCACCGATGGCTGCCGGAAAACCAAAACCCATTGTCCCTAGCCCCGCACTGGTAATAAACTTTCGCCCTCCCGTTACCGGATAAAACTGAGCGGCCCACATTTGGTGCTGACCTACATCAGTACAGACAATCGCGTTCTCTCCACCGATCTCTCCCATAGCTTTAAGAATAGTTTGGGGATTCAAACGCCCGTCTTGTTCATAGCTTAAAGGATACTGCTTAGCCCAGGCACGCAATTGCTCCCACCAGGGGCTGATTTCAAGAGGGGTAACTTTCTGCAACAGGTCTTCTAAAACCAACCTGGCATCGCCGACGATAGGAATATGGGCTTTAACTACTTTTCCAATCTCAGCGGGATCAATATCGATGTGAATTATTTTAGCTTTAGTAGCGAATTTATGCTTTAAACCGCTTGTTACCCTATCATCAAAGCGTACTCCCACAGCAATTAAAAGATCACAATCGTTGACGGCTAAGTTAGCCGTAATCGTGCCGTGCATACCGACCATCCCCAAATAATTGGGGTGCTTAGCCGGGACGCTGCCTATCCCCATCAAGGTAGTTACAACAGGGATATTGGCTTTTTCAATTAATTCCTGCAAAACCTGCTCTGCCCCGGAAGTTATGACACCTCCCCCGGCATAAACTACCGGTTTTTTACTTTGAGCCAACGCTTTGGCAGCTTCTTCAATTTGTCCGGCATTGCCTTTGGAAAAATATTTATAGCTTTTAAGGGCTATTTTGGGCGGTCGGGGATCATGGACTTCCTCGGCCATGACGTTTTTGGGTAAATCTATCAGTACAGGGCCAGGCCGGCCGGTTCCGGCAATGTAAAATGCTTCCTTCACAATTCTGGGAATATCTTTGGCATTCTTAACTAAATAAGAATGTTTAGTTATTGGCAAAGTCATACCGGTAATATCTACTTCTTGAAAAGAATCGGTTCCCAAAAGATGGGTTGGTACCTGGCCGGTTATAATAACCAAAGGGACGGAATCCATATAAGCATTAGCTATTCCAGTAACCATATTGGCTGCCCCTGGGCCGGAAGTAGCCATACAAACTCCTACTTTGCCGCTCACCCTAGCGTAAGCGTCAGCAGCATGGACAGCTGTTTGTTCATGCCGAGGTAAAACATGTTTAATAGGGCTATCCAGTAAAGCATCATACACGGCAAGCAATGCCCCTCCCGGATATCCGAAGACGATTTCTACGCCCTCCTCAGCCATAACATCCAGCAAAACTTTAGCACCGTTTAAGGTATGTTTAGACAGAACCTCAACGTCTTCCCAAGTAATTTCCGGATCTCTGGCAAAATAAATGTCTTCCTTGCATTTACTCATTGGGCTAACCCTCCCTGGCTATTCGAAAAGCTGCTCCTTTATTGGCGGATTGGACAAACTTGGCATACCTTCCCAGATAACCGGTTCGTCCGGCTACCTCATAAGCTTTCTGCAAACCTTTCTCCGGATTAAAAGCTTTTCTCCTTTTACTTTTTTCTTCCTCCGGTATTAGCCAGTCAATAGTCCTATTAATTAAATCTATCCTAATAAGATCACCATTTTCCACAAAAGCAATTTCTCCGCCTAAAGCGGCTTCAGGAGCAATATGTCCGACAGATAAACCGCGGCTGCCTCCAGAAAAACGGCCGTCAGTTAAAAGAGCGACAGAAGCATCAAGTCCCATCCCGGCTAAAGTGGATGTTGGACCCAACATTTCTCTCATCCCCGGCCCACCGCGCGGCCCTTCATAACGAATAATCACTACATCCCCGGCTATAATCTCACCATTACGAATAGCATCGGCGGCGGCATCTTCACCGTCAAAAACCTTGGCTTTCCCTTCAAAGACAATATCCTGCTTGGCTAAAGCCCCGACTTTAATCACCGCTCCATCCGGAGCAAGATTGCCGAAAAGGATGCTTAAGCCCCCTCGTGGGGAATAGGGGTCAGTTAGAGGACGAATAACATTAGGATTTTTAACTTTGGCCTGGGCGACCCTCTCCGCCAGAGTGCATCCCGATACAGTCTGTACCGAGCCGTCAATCAACCCGGCATCAAGCAGTGTTTTCAGTACTGCGCTAATTCCTCCGGCTTCGTTTAAATCAACCAAAAAATGGCCATTAACCGCCGGACTAAGTTTACAGATTTGGGGAGTCTTATCACTGATAGCATTTATATCAGCTAGATCAAACTCAATTTCCCCTTCGAAAGCAATAGCCGGCAAATGCAAGATAGTATTGGTGGAACAACCCAAAGCCATATCAACGGCAATACCGTTAAAAATTGACTCTTTTGTGACAATGTCCCTGGGTTTAAGATCATCACGCCAAAGATTCATAACTTGATAGCCTGTTTCCTTAGCCAAGACAAGCCTTTCGGAATAAACAGCAGGAATTGTACCGTTGCCAGGCAAAGCCATTCCCAACACTTCCGCCAGGCAACCCATGGAATTAGCGGTAAACATTCCGGCACAGGACCCGCAAGTAGGGCAGGCTTTCTCTTCCAAACTCCTTAACCACGCTTCGCTTTCCTGTCCGCTGTGGACTTTGCCTACTCCTTCAAAAACGCTTATTAAATGAACATCCTGACCTTCGAACCGCCCGGGTAGCATTGGCCCGCCGGTAACAACAATCGAGGGAAGGTTAAGCCTCATGGCTGCCATGAGCATTCCCGGAACTACCTTATCACAGCTGGGGATGAAGACCAAAGCATCCAACCCATGGGCTTTGGCCATAATTTCCACAGAATCAGCTATTAACTCCCGGCTGGCCAACGAATAATGCATCCCAATATGCCCCATGGCAATCCCGTCACAGACTGCAATAGTGGAAAATTCCAAGGGTGTTCCTCCATTTTCCCGGACACCGGCCTTAACCGCTTCCGCAAGCTGGCGCAAGTGCATATGGCCAGGTACAAGCTCTGTATAAGAATTAACGATGCCAACAAGTGGTTTGTTGATTTCGCGCTCAGTAAGACCTAAAGCCCGAAAAAGAGACCTATGAGGCGCTCTGTCCACGCCTTTTTTCACCACATCACTGTTCATGAGCCCGCCCCCTTCTACTGCTAGTAATATCCATTAATAATATCTTTTTCTATATTTGTTTGCAATAGGTTTTGGTGCTATAATATTAAATTTTTTCCAAAAATGAATAAGTCTTATTTCAAAGTTTAAGGATAAAGCCTAGATTAATTCCCCATCGATTTGTGTTAATTCTCTGAACTTAGTTAAAAGCTTTTTAAAGAGGGGGCCTGGCTTACCGTCTTTAATTAAACGAGAGTCCACACAGGTTACCGGAATAAGCTCGGCCGCAGTACCGGTTAAGAAACACTCATCAGCTACATAAACATCATGTAAAGTAAACAACTCTTCAACGGCCGGGATACCTTCTTCTTTGGCTAAGGCCAGAACAGTATCCCTGGTGATTCCTTTCAAGGCACCGACATAAACCGGAGGAGTCATTAAAACCCCGTCTTTAATAATGAAAATATTATCGCCGGTTGCTTCACAAACATAACCTTGATCGTTTAACATCAAAGCTTCTAGAACTCCAGCCCTGTTTGCTTCAATTTTAGCCAGAATATTATTTAGATAATTGAGAGACTTGATCCGTGCATTTAAAGCATCTACTCTATTTCTGCGGGTAGAAGCCGTAATAACTTCCAGGCCGTTTTCATACATGCTTTGGGGATAAAGTATAATATCACTGGCAATACAAAAAATATTAGATTTAGGGCATTTTCTGGGGTCTAAACCCAAATCGCCAATACCTCTGGATACTATTAATCTAATATAGGCATCGGTCAGTTTGTTTTGACGGACAGTTTCTAAGACAACGTCCATCATTTCTCTAGGGCTAATTTCAATTTTCAATAGAATGGAATTAGCAGATTCGTAAAGCCTGTCAATATGTTCTTTCAGTTTGAACACTCGGCCGTTATAAGCGCGTATCCCTTCAAAAATACCGTCTCCATAGAGAAAACCATGATCAAAAATTGAAATCTTAGCCTCCTCGCTGTCAACAAATTTGCCATTACAGTAAACAATCATTATGATTCTCCTCTCAATATTTTATTAAATTATTAGGCAATTGATTTGCTAATAATTTACCTGAATTATTTACAATTTTCCAAAAAATATCTTTGTAAGAAAAAAACCCGGGTAGTTCAATTTGAACTGTCCTATCGGGCTTAGTACATTATTTTTAAAAATCATTTTACACACTTTATTGTGTTATAGGACATGATTTATTAATACATAAGTGTATATGATACAGATGGAAGTGTCAAGAATTTATAAAAATAACACTTGCCAAATCCACGAAAGATTGATATAATGTCCACTGTTTATAAACATTTGTTCTCTCATCATGGACAGGAGGTAACTTTATGAAAAAAATAACTATCGGTTTGCTTGGCTATGGAACAGTCGGTAGCGGCGTTGCATCTATCCTGACTAATAATCGTTATGACATTAATACACGAACTAACACCGATATTACGATAAAAAAGGCTTTAGTACGCAATCTTCTCAAAGAAAGGCCCTTCTCTGAAGGTATTATATTTACTGACAAACCGGAAGAAATAATTATGGATCCGGAAATAGATATTGTTGTTGAAGTTATGGGCGGCATAGAACCTGCTCGATCCTTAATATTAGCTGCATTAAACAATGGCAAAAATGTAGTCACAGCTAACAAAGACCTCTTGGCACTGCATGGCAGTGAACTATTTGCAACTGCCGAACAAAATGGCCGTGACCTTTACTTTGAAGCCAGCGTAGCCGGGGGAATACCGATTATCGCAGCTCTTAAACAATCTTTCACCGCTAACCGCATCTCTTCCATTGTGGGAATAATTAATGGCACCACCAACTTTATTCTTTCGGCCATGACCGAACAAGGCCGGGATTTTGCAGATGTCCTGCGTGAAGCTCAAGAACAGGGGTATGCTGAAGCCGATCCAACTTCAGACATCGAAGGGCTCGATGCCGGCCGGAAATTAGCCATTCTCTCTTCTCTGGCTTTTAATACCCAGGTATCTTTTAACGATGTTTATGCCGAAGGCATTAGCAAAATATCTCCAGCTGATATTCAATATGCCGAGGAGCTTGGCTGTGTGATAAAACTATTGGCTATTGCCAAGAATCAGGAAGATGGGCTTGAAGTCCGAGTACATCCTGCCCTCTTACCCAAAAAACACCCATTAGCAACGGTGAACGGGGTTTATAATGCTATTTTCGTTGTGGGCGACGCAGTTGGAGCAACTATGTTCTATGGGAAAGGAGCGGGTTCCTTACCAACAGGCAGTGCCGTAGTGTCGGATATTATCCAGGTTGTCCGCAATATGGCCGCAGGTTCAGAAGGTCAAGGGAAAAGCAATTTTTACCGCCATTATCCAATCAAAAAGGTTGAAGACTTCACCACCGGTTACTATATCCGGCTTAAAGTTAAAGACGAGCCTCGAGTTTTTGCAACAATTGCCCTTTTCTTTGCCGAGGCAGGTATTAGCTTTAACTCTATTATTCAAAAACCCCGTTCCAACAACAATGCAGAAATTGTCCTAGTAACTCACCCCTGTAAAGAAGGCCAACTCCGCCAAGCGCTGCAGTCTTTGAATTCTTACAGCAAACTGAATAAGATCTACAATGTGATCCGCTTGGAAACTAACGGCTTCTAGTCAGCCTGATAGCTTGCCCGGTTATCTTTAGCGTAGCCTTATTAACAGCATATTAAGGAGGAAACAATGTATCAAGTAAAAGTACCCGCCACTTCAGCCAACCTAGGACCAGGATTTGACTGTATGGGACTGGCTGTTAAGCTATATAACTATGTTCAGGCTCAAGAAAACGATCAATTGGAAATCATCCTTAAAGGATCTTATACCAAAAATATTTCCACTAATGAAGATAATCTCGTCTGGCAGACAGCTTGTCTCCTTTGGCAGAGAATTGGTTTTAGGCCAAAACCATTAAAACTTGTTTTAGAAAACAATGTACCTCCTGCCAGAGGACTTGGCAGCAGCTCTACTGCAGTAGTGGCCGGCTTAATGATTGCCAATGCTGTGGCAGGCTATCCCTTGCAACGCTTAGATCTATTAAGTATCGCTACAGAAATAGAAGGCCACCCCGATAACGTTTGCCCGGCCATCTATGGCGGTATTACGTTAACTGTTATGGCTGAAGATAAAATAATTCCCAGGGTCCTGACTAAAAACCCCGGGTTTAAGGCTGTAGTAGCAATACCTGAGATCCTGGTAGAAACAGAAAAAGCCAGAAAGATCCTTCCTTCTTCCGTCCCCCTCAAGGACGTGACCTTCAATGCATCCCGTGTCGGACTCTTAGTTGACGCATTTTTGAGGGAAGAATACGAACTCTTGGCCATTGCCACTCAAGACAAGGTCCACCAAAACCAACGAGCTTCCCTTATCCCAGGGATGCCTCAAGCTCTCCAAGCCGCCCTGCAAGCCGGCGCCTACGGTGCGGCTTTAAGCGGCTCAGGCCCAACCCTGCTTGCTTTTGCTCCAATTGGGCGGGAAGAACAAATAGCTCAAAAGATGCAAAAAGCTCTCGCTGCCCACTCTCTGGATTCAACTACACTTACTTTAGAAATTGACCCCAATGGAGCCGTACTAACAGAAATTTAATGCTTACAGGGATTTAAGTTTTTTCTTAATTCCAGGGATCTCCAAACTGGATCAAAAAAATTCGTGGCCATTGCAAAACTTACTAAGCAATGGCCATGTTAAATTTTAAATTTCTTAAAAGTATATTTAGAATATTTTTTGCATTATTTTGCGAACCGCTAAAAACACTAATTATTACTTTTTACCGCCGTAGAGTTCGGAGTATTTATTATAAGATTTCAGTACTTTTTGTACATATTCTTTAGTTTCAGGAAACGGGATATCTTTTAAGAGATAAGAGTTTGAACTCTTTTTTGAGTTTTCTAACCAACCCTTTACTCTTCCGCTGCCGGCGTTATAAGCAGCCAGGGAAAGGCCGGTATTGCCGGAAAACTCCTTGTACAAGGTCGCTAAATACCAAGTACCGTACCGGATGTTATCCTCAGGCTGTTTAAGATCAACTTGACTGTAATCTTCCTTGAGCCATCCCGCAATTTCTTTAGCAGTAGAAGGCATTAACTGCATAAGCCCAATAGCCCCTTTGGGAGAACTTGACTTAGGCAGAAAATGGCTTTCCTCTCTGATCACAGCTATAACTAAAAGAGGATCAATTCCATATTCGGCAGCATACCGTTCTATTATATCCCTGTAAGGATAAGGATAAAGAACCTTCTCCAAAATATTTAATTTTAACCCAGCTAAAAAGCACCCTAATAAAAAAAGTATTGTTATTATTTTAACAATCTTTTTCTTCCCAATATAAATTACATACAATTACATCAATCCTAATAATTATTTTTGCTATTAAAATATCTATGCTGACTTGCTCCCAGTTAGAATTACTAGAATAGAATATCAACTCTTATTCAAGCAAACTTGCTTTGAATTTCTTGCCAGATTTGAGACAAGTGTTTTTCAGTTTCCTCCCAATTTCCGGAATTATCAATTACCCTATCGGCTTTTTTGGCCTTTTCTGCTATGGGCATCTGAGAAAGAATTCTCATCTCTGCCGCCTTGGCAGTAAGGCCATTTCTGGCCATCAACCTCTTACATTGAATATCAGGTGAGACGTAAACAACCCAGACTTCGTCTACAAACCTTTCCCAGCCAACTTCAAAAAGAAGGGGAATATCAATTATTACAATTTTCTCCTTCCTATCTTCAGCAGCCTGGCATTGAGCCAGGATTTCTTTTTTAACCAGGGGATGAATAATCTCTTCCAGTTTTTTTCTGGCTTGTGGGTTTCTAAACACTTTTTCTCCTAGAAGAGCCCGGTTTACCTGGGAACCATCTATATATTCGCTGCCCAAGGCCTTAATTATAGCTTGGATCATCGTAGGACTGGAATATAATTCATGAACAATCTTATCAGCATCAATTACTGTTATTCCCTTTTCAGCGAACCAGCTGGAAACTGCGCTCTTACCGCTTGCTATCCCCCCGGTAAGTCCTACCTTAAACATTAAAAACAGCTTCCTTTCTCCCTTTTCCTTTTATCATTCTTGCATAGCCAACCATTCCTGCATCAAGTCATCCAGTTTTCCTTGCAGGTTTTGGTGTTGGTTATGCAGCTCAAGAATCTGTTCATAATCGCTTCCGGCCAATTCCAATTTGCGTTCTAAATCCTTAAGCTGGGCTTCGGTTTCCTCGATTTTCTCTTCCAGCTGTCTAATTTTCCTTTCCTTGCGCTTAATCTCCTTAGATTCTTCCAGGTAGATTTTTGCTGTACGAGGCTGTTCGCATTTATCCGAATTTTCCAGATCCCTTTCCAACGCTTCCTTGTCCATAAGCTCGCGGTAACTAGTATAATCACCATCAACTATAGTAAGAGCTTTGGGAGTTAAAACTGCGATTCTATTCACAATTCTGTTCAAAAAATAGCGATCATGGGAAACCACTATTAAAGTACCGTCATACTCAATTAAAGTTTCTTCGAGAACCTCTCTGGTCTCCATATCAAGGTGGTTTGTCGGTTCATCCAAAAGCAGTAAGTTCCCCTGCTCCAAAAACAACTTACAAAGAGCAAGCCTGCTTTTCTCCCCACCGCTTAATACTCTTATAGGCTTAAAAACATCTTCACCCCGGAAACCAAAACGGGCTAATAAATTGCGAATTTCCGGATCTTCTAAGTTACAAGAGTATCTGATTTCGTCAATCACTGTATCCCTTAATCCAATGTTCTCATGCTCCTGAGAATAATAACCTATTTTAACATTGGCACCAAGGCGAATCTTCCCCTCATAAGGAACCTTTCCGATAATTGCCCGTAGCAATGAAGTTTTGCCAACCCCATTATGCCCTAAAAGTGCTATTTTGTTTCCTCGACGCAAATCAAGCTGCACATTCTCCACAATTTTTTTTTGCTCATAAGATATGGACAAATCCTCAATCTTTAAAACCAAATCACCGGAACGAAGGTTGGTTTTAAGATTAATATTTATGGACTTCTCCACCGAAGGTATTTCCACCGGACTAATTTTTTTTAGTTGTTTTTCCCGTCCGCGAGCTTGCTTGGCTTTAATTCCTGCCTTATGCCTTCGAATATATTCTTCTAATGACGTTATTTTCTTTTTAATTTTTTCCGCTTCTCGCCTTAAAGTTAATTGTTCCGTTGCATATTGCAGTTCAAATTCCGAATAGCCGCCCCGGTACTGTTTTAAACCTCCGTTTTGAATTAAAAGTATCTGGCTGACAACTTTATCTAAAAAATATCTATCATGGGAAACCACAAGCACTGCACCGGTATACTCCTCCAGATAGCTTTCTAACCATTCCAGGGCTTCCAAATCAAGGTGATTGGTAGGTTCATCCAGGATTAATAGTTCCGGTTCCTTAAGCAAAAGCTTACCCAAGGCTAAACGGGTTTTTTGGCCACCGCTGAGGGCAGAAACAACCTTGTCTTGTTCTTGTGATAAACCAAGTCCGGATAAAATTCTCCTCACTTGCGCTTCTAGCGCATATCCTCCGGCTCTTTGGTAGTTTTCCAATAAATTGCTGTATTGTTCCAAGATCTTTGTTTCCGTATTTTGACTCATCCGTATCTCTAGGTGTCTAAGCCGGTTTCGCATATCCAAAATATCCTGACGCTCCACCAACATCGCTTCGAATACGGAACAAGAATCACTACTATTAACAGCAGTTTGAGGTAAATAGCCAATAGAAACAGAACAATGGATCTCGCCTTGAGCCGGCTCGATTTCCCCCACTATAGCCTTGAGCAAAGTTGTTTTACCTGCTCCATTTGCTCCGATCAGCCCTGCTTTTTCACCTTGTTCTAGCCGAAAAGAGATGTTTTCCAGTATTGTGTTTCCTGCTGCTTCAATGTTAAGATTCTTAGCAACAAGTATGCTCATCGGGTTTTGGGACTTCCTCCTTACTTTTGACAATTAGGACAGTACACGGTGGTTCGTCCGGCAATTTTCTCCTTAGCCAGAATCCCTCCGCAACCTTTACACTCTTGTCCTGCCCGGCCGTAAACCATTAATTTTTCTTGGAACATACCCTTATTGCCTTCAGCATCCCTATAATCCCTAAAAGATGTTCCTTTGGCCTTAATTCCCTCATTTAGGACATCTTGAATAGAATTGCAGAGAAGGATAATCTCTGAAACTTTTAAGGAATCCGTTTTTCGGCCGGGGTAAATACCGGCCCGGAATAAAGCTTCATCTGCATAAATATTGCCTAAGCCGGCTATTACCCTTTGATCTAAAAGGGCAGCTTTAATTGTACACTTTTTTCCGGCCAGTTGCTGTCCCAGCTTATCGAAGGCAAAAGCCTCATCAAGGGGTTCCGGCCCCAATTTAGCTAAGAATGATATTTCACTGGCTTTTTTTGTTGGAACAAGCTGCATCCTACCAAATTTTCTTATATCTGAATAATGCAGTTCGCCTTCATCCAAATGTAAGACAACATGAGTATGCTTATCCACCGGTTGCTTCCCAAGATAATATATTAGACGCCCGGTCATTCGAAAATGAACTATTAGAGTAATATCCCCGCTGAGGTTAATGAGAAGATACTTTCCACGTCTATTAATAAAATCAATAGTCCTGTCCTTAACCAATTCCCCGAATTCCATTCCAGGTAATGAGACCGCGGCAGGAGGCCAGAATACCTCAGCATCAAGGATCTTCTTTCCCAAGGTATTCTTAGCCAAGGTTAATCTAATACTTTCAACTTCCGGTAATTCGGGCACAAGGTTCTCCTCCTTTGTAATAAACTTTTTCGAGACTAAAAAAATAACTCTCAGGTTAATCAGTTTGATCAAGTTTTACCGTATATTTGACCATATCATACCAGTTTGGACCGACTTTAAAATCTACCACTAAGGGGACAGACAGCGGGTAAGCCTTTTCCATACATTCTTTTACTTTGAAAGCAACAACATCAAGTTCCTCTGGTTTGACCTGAATTAGCAGTTCATCATGAACCTGCAGTAAAATATCGGCCTTATTGTCGGAAAGCTCCTCAGCGACCTTAATCATGGCAATTTTCATTATATCGGCAGCCGTCCCCTGAATAGGAGTATTTTTAGCTATTCGCTCTCCGAATTGTCTCGTTATCCTATTAGGATGGCTGAGCTCCGGTACTCTTCTTAAGCGGTTCAAAAGGGTTCTTACTTCGCCTTTCTCTTTAGCCTGGCTAACAGCTTTCTCCAAATAACGCTGTACACCGCTATACCTGGCAAAATATTGGTCAATATAAAATTTAGCCTCTTTTCTGGGAATAGCCAAATCCCGGGCTAACCCGAAATCAGTAAGGCCATACATTAAACCAAAATTAACCGCTTTAGCTTTCCGCCGCATATCAGAGGTAACTTCTTCCATAGGTACTCCAAAAACTTCAGAAGCAGTCCGACTGTGCACATCTTCCCCAGCCAGAAATGATTCACAAAGAATTGGATCCCGTGAATAATGAGCTAAAATTCTTAATTCGATTTGCGAATAATCAGCTGAAAGGAGCAGCCAGCCTTCCTTGGTGGGTTTAAACACTTTCCGTAGTTTTCGCCCTTCTTCCAAGCGAATGGGGATATTCTGTAAATTAGGCTCAGTACTGGAGAGCCTGCCAGTTGCAGTAACAGTCTGTTGAAAACTGGTATGAATCTTCCCTTCTCGTAGCTGGCTAAGCAACCCTTTCACATAAGTGGAATTGAGCTTCATTAATTGACGGTATTCCAAGACTTTTTCCACTATGGGATGCTCGGAACGAAGCTCTTCCAGAGTATCGGCGTCTGTAGAGTAACCGGTCTTTGTTTTCTTCATGGGAGGCAGGCCTAAATTTTCAAAAAGAACCTTCCCCAGTTGTTGAGGAGAATTAATATTAAATACTGAACCTCCCAACCGATATATTTCCTCTTCCAAGCCTTGAATCTGAAACTCCAACTCCCGGCCAAACTCGGTCAGCATCTCTTTATCTACGGCAATACCCGTGTTCTCCATTTTAGCCAGAACTTTACTAAGGGGTTGTTCAATTTCATGCAAGAGTCGGTCAAGGTTTTCTTTGGCTATTTTTTCCGTATACTCTCCGGCGATTTTTCTTAAAAGATAAGCCTCTTGTGCCGGCGAAGGCGCAAAGAGCTCAGATGTATATTCCCGCAACAATTCAGCCGCACTATAATTTGAGCGGTTGGGATTTAAAAGATATGCCGCCAGGCTCAAATCAAGATCAACACCGGATAAAGTTTGGCCTTCATTTAACAATAAAGAATGAAGAGTTTTACTATCGGCAACAATCTTTAGAATGGAATCGTCAGCTAAAATTTCCTGCCATCTGGCGACAATTGAGTTAGGCAAGTTGCGACGCGCTAACCGGTAGGTATACTCTTCGTCACAAATACCCATTTCCGTCCACCTGCTTTGATGGACATCACTGCCTTCATAACGATAACTTATAACCAGGGTTGGTTTAGTCTCCAGCCAAGAATCCATCTTCGCAAGCCAAGATGCACCGTCTAATTCTTTTTCTTTGACAGGAATGGCTGCCACTTCCCCTTGGCCTTCGCCGCTTTTCTCCAGCTCTTTTGGCTCTCCGGCTTGTATCTCTAAAGCTTTTCTTTCGCTCCTTTTTTGCTGCTCCGACCCCACTGAACCCGTTGTTTCCAGCCTATCCTCAAAACTTTGCAGGAAAAGCCTTGCCACAGTATGCAAATTGTAACGGTGGAAAATTTTTAAGCAGGCATCCTTATCCGGCTCACACCAAAGAAGGTCATCGATATTAAATTCAAGTGGGACATCATGCATCATGGTAGCTAACTTTTTACTAAGTAAAGCTTGTTCGCCGTATTCCTCCAGCAATGCTTTTAATTTCTTCCCACTGATTTGGTCTTTATTTTTTAGGACATTTTCCACGGTGCCATATTCATGGAGGAGCTTTAAAGCTGTCTTTTCACCTACTCCCGGAATCCCGGGAATATTATCCGAAGCATCGCCCATGAGCCCTTTTAAGTCAATGATTTGAGGCGGCTTCAAACCGTACTTTTCCAAAAGCCTTGCCTCATCGTAGCACTGAACATCAGTTATGCCTTTGAACGTTAGATAAACTTTGGTTTGAGGCGAAATCAGCTGCAGGGCATCCCGGTCACCGGTAAAAATACTGACTTCCAAACCTTCTTCCACCGCTTTATCGGCAACTGTGGCTATAATATCGTCAGCCTCATAACCGGCCAGTTCGAGAGTTGGTACGGACATAACCCCCAATATTTCTTTAAGGTAGCCAAATTGAGGCTTTAAAGTATCTGGGGTTTCTTTTCTTTGAGCTTTATAAGCGGCAAATTGTTCAGTCCTTATCGTTGGTTTATCTTTATCAAATACAACCACCCAATAATCAGGCTTCTGTTCTTTCTGCAATTTTAAAAGCATAGTCAGAAAACCATGCACAGCGTTAGTGGGCAAACCTTCCGCAGAATTAAGCGGCGGTAAAGCGTAGAACGCTCTGAAAACAAGACTATTGCCGTCAAGAATCATGATCCGAGCCATATAATAGACTCCTTTCAATAAAATCAGACTAAATAAGCTTTTTTTATATCATAACCTTTTATTAAATCAATAACAACCTTATTAGTTTGAAATTGCCATCCTTGCCTAAATTGCCATCCTAATTTGAACAAAAAAGAGCTCGAGCCAAACTGTCTCAAGCCCTTGTACTCTTATTTACCCCTCTAGCCAAAATCCCTTAATATCAGCCTCTCTTGGTCTTACTCGATATTCGACTGAATCCTGTCTCAGATTTCCCCAGATCAGATCTCGAGAATTAACAGCGGAAAGGCTTTGAGTCTTTTATGATAAAGCCACGCTGCGGCATGGAATTGTCATAATCAATTGTTAAATTACCGATATACTCCTTTAAGCCGGAATTGTATATTATCGGAACACCATGAGATTCAATTTCTTCGTCATTAGCGCTTTTTTGCTCATCCAGAGCTAACCTAAACTTAGGGCCGCCTCAGCCATAACCTTCATACTCAATCCGTAGTCTTAAATTGTCAGGATTTTGGCTCTGGGCGATAATATCTTTGATTATATCAGCCGCGACTGGCGTTAATTCCATAAAATATCGCTCACCTCTCTTCTTTAATTTTAATAATTTTAATATTTTTATTTTATCCAATTCCTAAGACTAAACACATCAAAAGAAAGACAATTTCTTCAAAATAAGCGGCATCTGTTAACCTTGGAGGAAAAATTTATAAAAGTTATAATAAAGTTATAATTATGCAATAGAAGAAATTAGGGGATGTAAAAAGATTTTGGGGACGATAGCCAAATGAATAAAAGCTCACCAAAACGCCAAATAATCCATGTTGATCTGGATGCCTTCTATGCTTCCATCGAACAACGTGATAACCCTGAGCTAAAGGGGAAACCGGTAATTGTTGGCGGCAAACCAGAAAGCAGAGGAGTGGTATCTACTTGCTCCTATGAAGCTCGCCGCTACGGCATAAAATCAGCCATGCCCCTAGCAGAAGCCCGCCGCCGTTGCCCTCAGGCTGTCTTTTTGCCTGTGGATATCCCCAAATACTCTCAAGTCTCCCGCCAGATTCATAAAATTTTTCAAGATTATACCCCTTTAATTGAACCCATCTCACTAGATGAAGCTTTTTTGGATGTTACCGCCTCTTTAAGCCTCTTTGGTTCCGCCGCGGCAATCGCCCGGGAAATTAAGGAACGTATAAAAAAAGAGCTGTGTTTAACAGCATCAGTAGGGATTGCTCCTAACAAATTTCTCGCTAAGCTCGCTTCCGACCTTCGAAAACCGGACGGTTTTGTCATAGTCCAAGAAGACCAAATCCAAGCTTTTCTTGACCCCTTGCCTATTGAGAGAATCTGGGGAGTCGGACCTAAAACCGCTGAAGAGCTCCATAAACTTGGAATAAGGACAATTAAAGAATTAAAAAACCTCGATGAACTGATCCTAAAAAAACATTTAGGCCTTCTCGGCAGTCATCTCTATTATTTAGCCCGTGGAATAGATAAGAGGCCGGTAGAGCCGGAACGAGAAGTCAAATCCCTTGGCAGGGAGACCACTTTTCCAGAAGACCTAAAAGACAAGGAAGTTCTGCAGACTTATATCCTGGAGTTAGTGACCGATATCGGCCGTAAACTGCGCAAAGGATCACTTAAAGCTAAAACTATAACCTTGAAAGTGCGTTTTGCCGATTTCAGCACCTTGTCCAAGTCCAAAACATTAGAGCATTACACAGATCTGGACAAGGATATTTACCGCGCAGCATGCAATCTCTTTCAAGAATTGTGCTTAAAACAACCTGTCAGGCTCATTGGGGTATCCGTCCATAACCTAACTAGCGGCGAAATCCAACAGAGTCTATTTCAAATTGACGACACTGAGCAAAAGAAAAAACTAGCCACTACAATAGACAACATCAAAGAACGTTTTGGTGAAGATAGTATAACTTTAGCCCGGCTTTTAAAGAAACCGTAATCAAATTTTTAACCTTTTTAGGTTATACTAGGTGTATAATCCAGCATTATTTCATTGGTTATTATCAAGTATTATTTCATTGAATAGTTTATATTTTTTCATTTTGATAAAATTTTTTCATTTTAATACTGGACAACAATCCAACTTCTGATTTAAGTGGTAGATAACTTAGAAAATACCGCATTCTTAGCCAGTTAGATTAACTGGCACATTTTTTGCAAATATAATGACATAAATAGCTGTTGCTTATCATAGTTTAAAACTTATATTGCTCCGAGCCTGGTCACCTAACGTTTAAACCATGGGGCTATGGCCTGGGTACTTTACCCACAGGGTTGTAAGAGAAATCTTGCAGCCTCCCGCTTCGGAAAGGAGAAATGAAAGTGAAAATGAGCACTTCTTCATGGATCTCCATTCTGAAGAAGTGCTTTTGTATATATCAAAGATAACAGGAGGCTCTTGTTAATAATGAAAACCAACGCCCTCATTTCTTATTACAATTATTCCAACAAGAGAAATAAATTAAAATTAATAATTTTAGCAATTATGCCCGTCTTTTTGGGCGTGATAGCCTTAGCTGTTGGTAGATACCCTGTGACTTTGTCTGATATTTGGACAGCATTTACCGGAGAATTGTTTGCCGGCGAAGATTTGTTGCCGGCTGCTGTTCAAACCGTTATTTTTGACGTTCGTATTCCCAGGATTATTGCAGCTCTTTTAATTGGTACTTCTTTATCAGTATCAGGTGCCGCCTTTCAGGGGACTTTCAGGAACCCGCTGGTATCCCCTGATATTTTAGGCGCGTCTGCCGGAGCCGGTTTTGGAGCAACACTGGCTATCATTTGTTCCTGGGGTAATTTGGGAATAACCTTGGCAGCATTTACTTTCGGTTTATTGGCAGTAGGTATGACCTATTTCATTGGCAATAAAATAAAGAATTCAGGTGATATTACACTGGTCCTAGTCTTAGGCGGTATACTGGTGGGAACAATTTTTACCTCCTTAGTATCTTTGATTAAATGCGTAGCCGATCCTTATGAAAAACTTCCGGCTATTACTTATTGGTTAATGGGCAGTTTAAGTTCTATACAGATAAATGATGTCTATATAGTTCTTCCGCCAATGCTTATTGGTATTGTTCCCTTACTGCTTTTTCGCTGGCAGTTGAATCTGCTGGCTTTCGGCGACGAAGAGGCCCAAAGTATGGGGGTTAATACCAATAAATTGCGGTTAATGGTAATAATTTGTGCTACTCTGCTTACAGCCTCGGCTGTATCAATTAGCGGCATGATCGGTTGGGTTGGCCTTGTGATTCCGCATTTTGTGCGTGCTTTAACTGGTCCCAATTATAAGAGCCTAATACCGGTTTGTATTGCCGTTGGCAGTTCATTCTTACTGGTAGTCGATACCCTGGCACGTTCCTTATTGCCAATGGAAATACCAATCGGTATTTTGACATCATTAATTGGAGCGCCGTTTTTTATATATTTACTAGCTAACAGCAGGAGGAGTTGGAAATGAGTCTGGAAATAAGAAATTTAGCCTTCGCTTATGACCGAGAACCTATTTTTGAAAATGTCTTCCTTAGGGTCGAAAAAGGAGAAATTGTCTGTCTTCTAGGGCCAAACGGCTCCGGCAAAACAACTTTATTTAAAACGATTTTGGGTCTTTATAGAGCCCGCGAAGGTCAGATTATCGTCAATGGCAAAGACGTCAGCAATTGCAGCCGGCGGGAATTGGCAAAAATAATGGGCTATGTCCCCCAAAATCATATACCACCATTCCCATATTCAGTCATAGATGTGGTCCTAATGGGCAGGACCGCCCATATCAATAATTATGCCGTGCCATCGGAGCTGGACTACCAAATTGCCTGCGACGCTATGGCCAATCTCAACATTTCCTATTTGGAAGGAAAAACCTATACAGAGATAAGCGGCGGGGAGCGACAGCTGGTGTTAATTGCCCGGGCTTTAGCGCAACAACCCGAAATTTTAATAATGGATGAACCGACTTCCAACCTGGATTATGGGAATCAAGTTAGACTCTTAAACCATATCAAACGTTTAGCCGCTCAGGGGCTCAGCATCATCATGTCCACCCATTCACCGGACCACGCTCTCTTCTGCGCATCCAAAGCCATAATGCTTAAAGACGGTCGGATCTTTTGTTCCGGAAAGGCTGAGGAAGTCATAACAGAAAGCAATTTGAGCCAGATTTACGGTATTAATATTGAGATTGCCAAGGCAACGGTAAAAAACGGAGAATCAAAGAAAATTTGTATTCCCGTGGTAGCTTAATAAACCTTTAACAAGGAGGAATATAACAAATGAATATGAAGTGGAGAATTTACGTTTCAGTCATACTATCAATATTGCTTTTAGCCTTCTCGGCAGGCTGCAGCAAACCTCAAACTACATCTGCCCCGGAAGCAACAAGCAAAACTATTACCGACATGGCAGGTCGCAAGGTGGAAATCCCGACTACTATTGATAAAGTTTATTCTACTTCGGCAACAGGCAGTGTTTTTCTTTACACTCTTGCCCCAGATAAATTAGCCGGTTGGAACAGTGCCTTGAGAGACAAAGAAAAAAGGTTTATTGATCCCAAATACCATACTCTGCCTGTTCTCGGACGTTGGCAAGGCTCCACTCCTACCGGAAGTATCGAAGACTTATTGAAAGCCAACCCTGATATTATTATCAGTGTAGGCGATGTATCTCCAGAGTATATTAGTGACGCCGATGCTATTCAAAAGCAAACCGGGGTTCCGGTCATCATGCTGGACGGCAGTATCAAAAACACCGCGCAGTCATACAGACTTTTAGGGGAAATAATTGGTGAAACCGAAAGAGCCAAACTCCTGGCTGATTATTGCGATCGGACCCTGGAAGAAATATCTACCAATCTAAAGTCGATAGCAGAAGAAGAAAAAGTTCGGGTTTATTATGCGGAAGGGATTGAAGGACTGGAAACAGAAATCAGCGGAACAGTAAATTCAGAAGCTTTTGATTTGGCAGGTGCCAAGAATGTCGCAATACCGCCAACTTCTGATGTCCGCCGCATGCAAGTCTCCATTGAGCAGATTCTAGCTTGGGATCCGAGCCTTATTATTATCTGTACAGATGGCGACGAAACCCATGCTCTCTACAATAAGATCCTAAATGATAAAAGCTGGGCTAATATCACGGCGGTTAAAAATAGAGAAGTATATGAAATTCCCAGCAATCCTTATGACTGGATAAACCGCCCCCCCTCAGTAGTGCGTTTTATCGGCATAAAATGGTTGTCCTCACTGCTCTATCCGGATGTTATAACTACCGATATTCGTCAGAACATTAGCGAGTTCTATTCCCTGTTCTTTAACTATGAAATTAGTGAGGCTGAAATTGAGAAACTACTTGCCAAGTCACAGCGTTATTAAAGACAATAAAAGTTAGTTTTTAATGGATAGAGGTTTTGAATATGCCCAATAATCTGCTTATCACAGGTAAAATTAGATCGGGCAAATCAACTCTTTTAAAAGAAATGATAGATCCGCTACTTACGGTAACCGGTGGTTATTATGTACAAAGACTATTTATTCAGGGCGAATCCCGGGCATTTAGACTAGTAGACATTAATCGCGAAAGTTACTTGCCTAACCTAGAGGTACAAAATATCGAAAGCTTTCCCGGTTTAATAGCCGTAATGGGTGAAGAAAAGCATTGTTACTTCGAACCTTTTAGAAATATCGGTGTGCTCGCTTTAAAACAGGCTGCAGAGCAAAAACAGCTCATACTTATGGATGAACTTGGGAGATTCGAAACCAAGGTTCCCGAGTTCATGCAAGCTGTTTTTCAAACGCTAGACAATAACCTCCCGGTGCTAGGGGTAATAAAAAAAGAAACTAACCCTTTCTTAGATCGGATTAGAGCACGTAGCGATGTAGACGTTATTGACATTGATAAAGTCGGGTTAAGCGTAGCAAGAAAAAAAATCGAGTTATTTTTGAGCACTGTATTCATTCTTCCCCGGCTTTAAAATTATAAATTGGTGTAAGTTTTTTGACGATCTCTACCGTCGGTTCAATCTGCTTTACAATCTCAGCCATATCTTTGTACGCCATCGGGCACTCATCCAAAGTTTCTTTATTAACTGATGTGGTATAAACATCTTTCATCTGTTTTTTAAACTCAGAAAGAGTAAAGCTTTGTTTGGCTTTAGCTCTGCTCATCAGCCGCCCCGCACCGTGCGGGGCGGAATAGTTCCAGTCCGGATTTCCTTTGCCAAGGCAAATCAAACTCCCGTCCCGCATATTAAGCGGAATTAAGAGCCTTTCCCCTGCTTTGGCGGATACCGCACCTTTACGCAGGATCATCGTATCGGTATCAATATAATTATGGGTTGTAGTGAAGCGGTCCACCACATCCAGTTTCATCCCGTTGATGATTTCTTTCATTATAGCTTTGCGGTTCAGTTCGGCATAGTGCTGGACAATTTTCATATCGTGAAGGTAATCATCAAACAGACTACCGGTGACATAAGCAAGAGAAAAAGGAATAGTAGTATTGCGTCCTGCCTTATCTTTTTCACTTTTGCCGGTTAGCTGTTTATAGCCCGCTTCCTGATAGTATTTGGCTACTTGGAGACCAAGGTGACGGCTGCCGGAATGCACCACAACATATAAATTGCCCTCTTCATCCCGGTTAACTTCAATAAAATGGTTGCCCCCACCCAATGTCCCGATACTTTTCTGCGCCCTGTCCAGATTCACTGCTTTTGAACACCGGAGCTGGGTTAAATCAATTTGCTCATTATAGGGATGGAGTTTCTGCCTCACCTCAAAGCCGGAGGGAATATTCGTATAGATCAGTTTCTAAAGTGCCTAAATGCTGTTCAGTCCATGCTATTTCTCTTTGTAATGCCCGGTACTGTTCTTCTCCGATTTTCCCCTGTTTGAATTGCTCCTGAGCTTGTCTTTCGGCCTCTTTCAAAGTATCTAACTTACCTTTAGTGTTTTCTATTGCCTCAGCGAGAATTTTTTGTTTTTGGGCAAGCAGTTCGGTATTTTTGGGATCTAGTTTTAATAAGCGTTCTACTTGTTTTAGTTCATCTTGTAAGTCTTTAGATTTTTTGTTTACGTCCTCTAGGGCTTTGTTAAGGGGCTGAGTGTTACCAGCAATCTCTATAGTTATCCCTTTGATTTTTCCAGCCATTTTCTCACCTGCCCTTAAAACCGATCGAAGTCGGCTTGATTAGCAATTCTTACCTTTTCTTCTTCCTCTTGTTCGCTCATATTGAGATTGTTGTAAGTCACAATAAACCCGACTATCATGCCAACGGTCATTTCGTTAAAATCGGCAAGAGTTAAACCCCTTTCGTATGCTCTTACCATCAGCACTTCTGTGGTCAGCTCGAAAGGGGCTTCTTCTCCTTCGCCATCAGTTATTTTTTTTTACTTTTTGCGGTCGCTCCAAGGCTGCTAAACATCATGTTCATAAGTTCGGGCAGGATATCCATAAGAGGGAATTCCGAAAAGCTATCAAGCCACTCCATGGGTGGTGGGATAGTAGGGTCTGCTGTTTTAGCAAGGGTCCAAACTAAATTATAGAATACTTCTAAGTCTAGGGCACTAAGGTCTTTTACCTCGTTATTCTCTCCTATAGCCTCCTGTAGCTTATAAATATCCTGCAAGGCATCCCTGCCAAACTGGGCTTTATAGCGTAACAAAAAGGCGCCAGTACTCTTAAAAGGTACCTGACGCCCATCAATCGTTAAGATTTTTTCCATCTCTTATTCCTCCGGGGTAGACACATAAACCGCACCAAAGAAGGTATCATAGGCGGCACTACCTTGGGGCACCTTCGCTTTTACGTCTCCCGTGTCTGGTGCTGGTCTGGCAGTAATGCTCAAGGTTTCAGTCTGAGGCTCTTTGGTGTTATTTTTGGTGCTGCCGGAAATACTAGGCCGAGAAGCTAAAACATAATACAGTACATGCCGCATTTTCTTTGCATCACCGTCAAATTCAAATAGAAGCGCAAAATGCTTTGCCTTGGCGTCCTTGTTTTCTATCAGGACGCCATTGGCATCCTCGATTTCTCCAAAAACATCTTTCCGGAATTCATCAGGAATCAGTGCCATTTCTAAGTTACCTGTGTAACCGTCATTGGTATTTTCCTCATAATAAACCATATCATCAGCATAAAACTGAACACTCTCGCCGGCTGCATCCAAAGTCAAGTTTACAGCACCCGGAATCCGTTTCGGGGTACTGTACGTAATCGTGCCATCGGTTCCTTCAGTGACTACCGCATAATGCACATTATTAAGGCCAAATTTAACTTTATTTTTAACCACATCTGGCATTGCTCTTTACCTCCTTAAATTTCATAAAGGACCTGATATAGGCCCTCTGACTCAATGTAGGTCTCGGTTTTCTCCCAGTAGATGTCGTGTTCATCGAATAAATCTTCAATCAGCTTTTCCGTGGTAGGATCCTTCTTTATTGTATATAGCTCCACCTGATAATTAGGGTTTTTACTATAGACTTTGTTGTCAGCTCCAAAATTTGAAGAATGACTAAATAAATATATCAAATACGGAGGCTCCGGTGGAGGATTGTCTTCATCTACTCCGTAATGATGATAAGCAACTCTTAAACCAGTACTTTCTAATAAACTTAGAAGCGTTTCCTCATCCACGCTCAATCGCCTCCTCCACCTCTCGCACAAACTCCTCTATGACCATTTCTTCCGCCGGCCTGATATGTGGTTTGCCCTCCACTCTACCGCCGCCACGTTTAGCGTGCCCATGTTCCAGTAGATGGGTAAGCCTGTAATGCGGAGCCTTGACATGGACAATGCGTCTATGCGGCTGGCCAATAGCTTTTTCTGTGGTCATAGTCCAGCTCTTTGCATATTCACCCGTCCTCTTCGGTGATGTTCGCTTTAGCTGCTTAACTGCAGCCTTGCCTACACGTTCGCTTGATATATTGATTTTCTCAACAACTTCCTGGGAATATTTTGACAGTTCCTGCGCAATTTCGGCTGCAAGCTGATCAACGTTGATTTTAGCCATTACCAATCGCCTTCTCGCAGGTAAGTTCAAGTTCTTCCATACTTACCTCATAGGTCCGAATGACTTTATAAAGCACACCCTCAAATTTGAGCTTTGTTTGCCCGCCATATTCGTAAGGATGAACTACAAGGACAATCACAGGTTTTAAGCCTCTTGTCGCGGCATTATAAAATTCAGATCTACTGACAGACTTCTTACCGCAAAGAATAGTTATCTCTTCTTTTTTCCCCGGGATTTGATTGCCAATTTCATCTTTTGTCAAGGTCCGAGAAATCAGGGTCACTTCATGATCAAACGTCACTAGAGTCACCCCTTGCATGGATAAATAGATTGTGCAATCTGTACTGCAAATGACGCGGTATACCGGTATTACTGTCCCTACTCTGGTACCGCCATGTAGCGTAGTCTACCACGAACATTAAATGATTAGGGTTGTCTCCATTAAGAGACAACCCTTTTTCGTCTTCAAGCTCTTTTATTACACCGTCAATAATGGCAGTCAGGTAAGTATCACGAACAGTTGAGGATATACCCAAACGTGCCTTTACTAATTCCAATACAATTGATGTATTCATTTATGGCCGCCACCTTAAGCACCGGTGTTGACTACGATTGTGGCGATACCTGCCTTAATGGCTTTACCGTCGGCGTCAAATTCTACTACCGTAATGACGTGGCCTGGAGTTAGGTCTGCAAGATTTACACCAGTTGTGAAGTTCGGATTGGTTCCGAAGCTCTGCCATGCAGAAGTTTTCTTCATTCCGGAGTAGACTTTTGCAGGCATAGCGCTTGTCTTATACAGGAGCGTAGTGCCAGACTGCTCCTGACCTGATACTTTGATCTTTGTATCCCCTTCATCAGTACCCGCTTCAGATGTTACTGTCAGTTCGCCAAGCTCGGTATTTGCATAATCTTTCGGGAATGTAGTGGAGGTTACAGCGTCAGTATTGTCAAAGCTGACCATCACAAACGCTTCTCCGAATACAGGCATACCGTCATATCTTGCATAGCCCTTGAAACCGGTCTGATGCTTTACGAAGCGGGCATGCTCGGAGCTCTCGATTGCTGCCCCTTCACGCTCAGCCAAGAGATAGACTGAACCGAATCCGCCGATAATCTCATTGTCCCCGACGATTTCAAGTTCGACGATATCACCGCCGATGATTGGCATCTGGTTGTTGACTCCCGCCAAGAGCGCTGCGGCTGCGTCAAAAGCAAGAGCTTTCGTCATAATGTTGATATGTGTCTTGCGGTTCATGACCCAAAACGCTCTACCGTCAGAGTAGTCGGGTTTTGCGGCCCCGAGTGCTTCAATCAGCGAAGCGTAGAATGTTGCGCCAGTAGCAGTGTTAATGTTCAGCTTCTTTATGTTGCTTGTGTGCAGGTCAGTCCATGCCGGCGCGTTAGTTCCCCAATCATTGGGAGCAGAAGTCTGCGCGAGGCGGGTGACAATACCCAAGGGCATCTTTATACCGGTGCCGTAAATGATAGCCCTGTCTACGCCCTTGCCGATTGCCTTGCCAAGCTGATCCATAATCTCAGTGCCGAGTGCGATGTCACTATCTTTGAGCAAATTGTTATGCACCCAGATGATGCCGCCGACCATATAGCCGTCAACTTCGATCTGATTCAGCGCCATATCAAGCTCGTTAAACTCGCCCTCGGCCTCCATCCAAACGCCTTCTGGTGCAGCGCCCATAATGTTTTGGCGCGCGGTTCCGTTGACAGATTTGACCGTGACATATTTCGCAAGCTTGCTGTACTGTTCCAGGTTGTTCCGGAGAATCTCCAGCATGACATCAGGCACAGTCAGGCTGCCGTTGGTTACTCCTCTTGTTTTGATATCACGGATAGCAGAAATAAACTGCCTCACTTCTTCGCGAGCAAAAAAGGCATCGCGCTGTTCGATGCTGTCAAAGAACTTTACCCTTGTTTTCATGTTTCTTTCTACCCCTCTCTGTTCAGATTTTGCCGGAACAAACACCGGCGGTGTTTTGGCTCTTTCGTTGAGTTCTTCAAGCTCTGTCTCCAGCTTACGGATTTCGTCCTCGAGTTTCTGCTTCTCGTCCTCATGCTGTTTATGCTCGGCATCCAAAGCCTCCTGGTCCTTTTCAAAGGCCTCCACTGCCTCGTCAACAGCAGCTTTGTCCTCTTCGGATGTCTCTTCCGTGATTTCATTCACGGCCTCCTCGAGTCCCGCCTCGCGTTGCTGAAGTTCAGCTTTACGTTGTTCAAAATCCGCATCCTTGGCTTTGAGGTCATCCAGTTTCTTTCTCAGATCCTGAATTTTCTTTGTTATAACAAGCTGTCTCAGTGCCATTTCTTTAATCGCTCCTTTCGTTCAGATTTCCATTTTTCTATTTGACGCTTTTTGATTTGCACATAGTCCTTTTTTCTTGCCTGCACGGAGGTGTCTTCATAGGCAGGGAACGTTACTACCGAAACTTCATAAAGCTTGACACGTTTGATGGTCCAGTGGACGGAGCCATCCTCGTGGTACTCAGTATCCTCTTCCAAAATGTCGAATCCAAAAGAGCACTGATTGACATCATCACGTTCAACCCGGGCATACAAGTTTAGAGCATCCTGATCTTTTTCATTGATTTCGACCCGGCCCCAGAGCCCCTTTTTATCCACTTTAAGCTCAAGTGTTCCGGCCTTATTGCGCCCCAGAACTAGCGTCGTATCATGGTTTATGAGTGCCCGGATGTCATCTTCAAGGGCACCATCAAATGCGTTTGAGTCAATGCTTTCTGTGGCTCCCGGCCATAGTTCGTATATGCCGCCGAATACTGCAAAATAGCCTTCGATGTACTTTTTGCCATCGGACTCTTCGGCCCGAAACTGGGTTGGTTGGCTTCTAGCCTGGCGTATAGTTCTATTCATCGTTTTCATCGCTTTCATCACCTCCGATCAGCTTCTTCTGTTTGCCTAGCATGCTAGCCGGGATATAGTTTTCAAGCGCAAGCAGCTCATCCATCTCAGAATCAGGGGACATCCCAATCCAGTCACGCCACTCATTGCGTCTCATAGCCATACGATCCACCATCTCGGACCCGGCTTGAACAATGTCGGATAAACTGTAAGAATACAAGCTTCGAGGATTGAACTTCCAGTACAGATCCGGAGAATACAACAGCTTCCTAGTTAGTTCTTGCTCTATGACCTTTGCTTTCCCGAGGATCCGAGAGCCGATGAAGTTGTTATACTCTTCTCTGTCAAATGAACCCACCCCGACCAAAAAAGGCGGCACACCGAATATGCTGGCTACCGTCCTTTTGTCGAGCTCCATATTTTTTGCCAGTGCCAGGTCATTCAATGTAAGTGGCTTGACTTCTTTTACTTCAAATGCCTCAGCCGGGATGAACCACGGCCTACCGTCCTCGCTGGCGTCAAGGTACTGCTCAGATAATTTTTTCCGGCCTTCTTTGCTTGCAAATTCTTCTGTCAGTCCGTCAACCTTCACAATTATAGAAGGTGCCGGGCTTTCAAGAAGAGCCTGCTTCGTTGCGCCTGCCTGTTTTAACCCTTTAACTATATCTTTTAGCACTACTCTATATCCTGTGCCGATGTATGGCCGCTCCGGATCTGGATTGATTACGAAGTGCAGGACCTCATCCGAAGAAAATACCTTATCGCCATACCTGATGATATATCATCCGTCCGGGGTGTCTTGGAACGTAACTCTTGACGGCTTCAAGGGCTCCAGGTTTTCCAGATAACCTTCCGGTGTATACCGTGGATATGTTACCTGGTTGCCGTCACCGTCAAGCATCAAGGTCCAAACTATGTTGTATATAAAAGCCTTACGTGTCATATACTTATTGGGCTCAATGTCAAGCTTCCTGGAAAGTTCATTCTTAATCCGAATATCGCCCTGGTCCGTGTTCTGCATCAGATATATGGTCATGTTGGAAATAAGGTCTGCGTAAATGTCCACACACATTTTTACTTCCGGGCAGTTTGCAAGTTTTGTATAGCCATTTGTCACTAAGAGATCATATGCATCAGGTGAACAAAGCCATATCATGCTTGTTCTTTCAGGAGCATCCCTGCTTTGAATATTCCGTTTTTTCTTTTTACTCATTTAACCACCCCTTTGCCTTCTCCGACTTCTCCAGGTTTTCAAGCATTCGAACACAGGCAAATACTGCTGCATCAAATACATCAATACGGTGAGTTTCTTCAACCTTTTCGTACTGGATCATGTCGTCGGTTTTTTCTATAGCGCGAACATTAGCCACGCAATATTCAAAAGGTTCAGCACCAAAATAATAGAGCTTCCCATCTTTAGCTTTTTTTTCGATATGACGGAAGCCCTCTGACTTTTTATAGTAATACTGCGGCTGATCCACAATAGAAAAACCTTTTTGTTTCATGCCGATAAAGTATTCTCGGCAAAATTTTCTATCATGGCCAACCTGCTTTATCTTAAAACCATCTTTCCGCATTTGGTCAAACCAATTTACTACATCTGCATGATTAACAGTCGGGTTGTTGCACAAGTCAAGCCAGCCGTCATCCTTCCAGCCGAATAGAGGGATATTATCCTCTTCTGCCTTGACATGCGCTGCCACTATAGGGAACCAGCAATGCGGAATAATGATATCAATGTCTTTGACTCTGTAAGTTCCGTAAAGCGCTGATGTTGTCAGGTCATGAAGCTTAGACAGGTCCGCGCCGCCGAACCAATTTAGTTTTAAAGCTTTAACATATTCAAGTTTTTTCTGCAGTGGCCATCCCGGATCTATTCCCAGCTCTTTTTCAGCTTTTCGGTTGCTGGCCTGGAATTCGGCCAAATTGAAATACGCTTTCATTGATGAAGTGTAGATATTTAAGCTCTTGGCCAAAAAAACTTTACGCTGTTGCGGATCATTTAAAGCCTGCATAGCATCGTTCATGATGTCGGCCGGCCGGATTGTCACGCCGTAACTGGGGTTCGCTTTCTGGTGCTCAATCGGGTTTGTGAAATCTACATCTCCGTTTTCATCCTCGTCAGCTTTGCAGATGAAAATAAAATAAGCATCGTCCTCCACGATGCCGTCTAAAACTTTCTTACAATATTGCAATCGACGATAACAAAAGCTATTTACATCATCACCTGCCGTTGTAATACCAATAACTAACTTATTTGTATACGCCTTTGTTGCTTCCTTCAGGATGTTATACTGTTTTGGCGACTTATAGGCATGGATTTCGTCAGCGATAACTATATTGCAGTTGAAACTGTCCTGCGCATCCGGATTGCCGGCAAGCGCTTCAAGATGCAGACTGCCGCCATCCAGATCATCATGCGATATTGAATGCTCCATATTGTTATCTAGAATGCGCCACCCATCAGTAATGGCGCTATTTTTATCAGGGTAGAGAACAGAAGTAAGATTGTAGTACCAGTTATCAAAACTCTCCATTGCCTGTTTTAATACAACGCCAACAACATAAACCTTTGATCCGCTAAGACGTTCCAATATCCCCAAGGCCCAGGCTAAAGCAGAGGCGAACTCTGTTTTTACGTTTTTCCGTGGCACATAAATAAACGCCTCCTTAACTCGTCGTTCTATGGTCCCTGGTTTATAAAATATTAGCATGCCATATACACAGAATTTGTGCCACGGTTGTAAAATAA
This sequence comes from Peptococcaceae bacterium, assembly GCA_012839895.1. Taxonomy (GTDB): domain Bacteria; phylum Bacillota; class Desulfitobacteriia; order Desulfitobacteriales; family Syntrophobotulaceae; genus DUML01. Next base: position 46,056 of record DUML01000014.1, read on the forward strand.
ACGGTTTACCTCTTAATGGGATACCATCAAGAGCTTGTCCTTGTCGGTGTTTGAAAGTCTTTTCTATAATTCCAATAACAAAATCCGCATCTCTCGTGCGGATTTCCCACTTGCCGGACTCTATATCATTTAAAAATCGCTGGCAGCATTGTATCCGTTCTTTGTTAGCTACGATTTTGCCGCTGACAACACCTTGTGCATACTCCATTACCTCTGCAGCATACTTACCTGTTATTGTCATTCATTATCCAAACCCTTTAAAGCAGTGGTAAGTATGGACTGCTTTTTCTTGGCAAACGCTTTGTCATCTGTCTTTAACAATCCTTGCGGAGTTAGTCCCAACTGGGCCGCATATGCCAGGATATCTTTGCGGAGCGATTCAAGGGTTGTCACGATAGGCGCTTTCTTGGTGCCAGTGTTTGTATATTCTTTGAAATTATAATCAGATGCTATGAAGCGTTCTGTTAGCACTTTGTATTGTTCCCGGAGTTGTGAGTACACCTCAATGATAGGCTCAAACTCGGGCTTATATACACCAAGAGCTTTCATCTGTTCTCTGGTCTGATTGATTATACTTTTTGGTCGGCCCATCTCATCAACTCCTTTCCAAATTTTGGCGCAATAAAATTTTCACCTTTTGCCGGAGAGGGAAAAGCTTCCCAAGCCCGGTCCCCTATACGTTGTACCCCATATTTCGAAGGAGGGGGGATACCTTCTCCCTCCATCGCTCACCTGTTTTTGTCGTTGTCCTGTCATGCATTGAGTCATGGCATGGACCACAAAGACTAATCAAATTCGCGCTTACTAATGCTAGTTCCGGATATTGCTCTGCCGGGTAAATATGATGCGCTGTCTGCGCTGGCGTCGTGCGCCCATACCGTCGGCATTCCCGACAAAGGTATTCATCCCGGCGCAATATTCTTTCTCTCATTCGCTGCCACTTACGAGTTTTATAAAAATTCATAACATCACCCAAAACAAAAAGAGCCTTTCGGCTCATGTAAAAAAATTAAAATCATTTGATTATTTTGTATTGACATTTTAATCATTATCTAGTATACTAAAATCAGAAGGGAGGTGATAATGAAAGTGGATAAAGAAAGGCTAGAGCTGATAAAAGCGGTAATCGAACTAATGACAGCTTGTATAACACTGATAGCCGCAATACTCACAGCCAAGCCAAACGAAAAGGCTCACCGAAACCGCCCAAAGCCTCGCAAGCAAAAGCGGAAAAGGTAAGCCACCCAGAGGGAGGGAAACCTCCCTCCTCTAAAATATATTATATCCACTTTCAGTTATATGAACAAGATTAGCTTAATTATTATTGCTTTATGGGCGCTTTATCTAATTTTTTGGGATTGGTCAGGAAACGCAACTGAGAATATAGCTACAATATCACTCATTGTATTTTCCTTAGCCGCAGGAATTTCAATCGCAAATTTACTCAAAAGAAGGTGATGCTTATGGCACAGCGGGGCGGCAAACGTCCTGGTGCTGGCAGGCCCACAGGAACGACCGGCGCCTATAAACCTGAAAAAGAACAAAAGAAGAATCGAAGCATAAAATTTTCTGATGCCGAATGGGCAATCGTTCAGGAAAAGGCTAAGTCAGCTGGTTATGATTCAATCTCAGAATATATCAGAGCCAAGGCACTAGAATAAGCAGTCCTAGCGACTGCTTTTTGTATGAGAAAAAGAGCCCGGAGGCTCTTTAAAACTTTCTTTCTTTTTAACAAAAAGCCGCCCTCTCGGACGGCTCCTTCAGCATATATTATACTCTATCTTTTTTAAAAAATCGTCGCAAGATTGTCGCAAGTTTTTTCACATTTGTTTTAAATTACACAGTAAGCAGTTCTGGATTTTCATGGATATTGCCGATAACTTCGCAGTTATAAGGACTATAAGTGTCGTATTCGCAGCACCCACACCCATCGCCAGAAGCAAAGGGAAACCATCCTCCTCTTTCATTGCACCATTCAACTGCTAGTACTCTGTCATCGCTTGTTCTGACAATATCACCTTCGTAAATTTCTTTGCTATTCTTATCTTTGAGACAGGTGTACTGCATTATGACAAGGCAATCTATGTTATCTGTTTCAAAATGTTTAAAACGAAAACCAATCATGTCATCAAAAAGCTCTATGCGTTCTTGATAGTGCATAATTTTATTTTTCTTGTCCCACACTCGAAATTTTATCTCCAGTTCTTGTTTAGTCATCTTCTCACTCCTTCGCATTCTTAACAAAATACTTAATACCACCCCAGCCTTTCCGCTATCCCATACACAAACCCACTGCGGTACCTATGAAACGTCGCCCGGTCCACGTTCAGCACCTCCGCCATGTTATCCGGCGACATATCAAAACGGTTCCGCCCCTGCATCTTCTCTCTCAGCTCCGCCGGCGGCTGCCATTCTGCCAAGGCCAGTCCATACTTCACCCACACCACCCGCCGGCATTCTTCTTTCGCTCGGGAATAAACATCCTCTATGGCCTTCGTGATCCGCTCCATCTCTCGCAGGAGTATACTGTCCGCCAGCTTCGTCGCCCGTCGTTCGACTATGCTGGTTCCGGCATACCGATCGCCGACAACTGCCCCGTATGCCTCATGCATACCCCCGGCCAAGATGATATCCCGCCTCAATTCTTCGATTGCTTTCAATGTATCATAATAAGCATATATCTCTGCCTCAATGTGCCTGTATGTCGCTCGTTTTAGCTTCATCTTGCCACCCCTCCCGGGTTGTGGTATATTGGTTGTGAAAGACATCACCACGACCCCGGGAGGGGTTATTTTTTTATGCCGCTGTTTCCTTTTTTGCCTCAAGAATCTCCCAAATTGGCACATGCAGGTACCGCTCTTTATAGTACAACTCGTACAGCTCTCGAACTCGCTCCCGCTTGCCCACCATCGAATTCACAACCATGCGCGCCACAATCATAATACAAGTCTCGTTCATGGTTATCCTCCTCTGGACAGGTTTCGCTGTCCTTTATTTCTGCATTCCGGGCATCTTTTGGCACTCCCCGAAAGCGGAATAAATGTTTTCCCACAATCGAGGCATTTTTTCGGCTTGTACCTAGCGTTGAGCGCTATTGCGCTCCGGATCGGATTAGGAGCAGCCATATTCACCACCTTCTCTTTCTGGCCATTCTGGATAGTCTTTCCCACCTGCATTCGTCAACTTTTGGGTAAGGGCATCTTGTATATTCATCACAAGTGTTGCACTGGCATGCTTGCCCTTTACACTTACGGCATTTGCACATAACGCCCAGCCTCCCACTCTCTATAGAGTTCAAACCAATCCTCAGCTCTCATAGTTATCAGCCATTTACAGTTATTCTTACGATGAGCAATAATAGGTATCTGACCTTCAGCAGCGTCACGTGTTGACTGATCCATAGCCTCATGGATGTTCAGCCTTTCAACCCTCTTAACCTCGACGTGGATGCCGGGGAGGCCTACGACATCTTCCCCTTCAATGCCTGAGTATTGCTGTCCACGCCTTGCGTCATATCCTTGATTTTTACAGAACCTCGCCCATTCAAGTTCGCCGCGCTTTCCCTTAGCTTTACTGTTAATCATTTTGCTTCCCTCAATTCTTTTTCGTGTTGAACATCAAATAATGTCATCTGATATTCAGCATCACGAACAGCTTCCGCGAATTTCTCTATTCCAGTATCCCAAAGGCCATGCCTATAAATAACATCCGAAAATTCTTCAACATCATGCTCTCTGATTAACCAGTTTTCAGGATCATCTTTTGATGCCCATTCTTTACGTGTGATTTCACCCGTAGTAGGGTCAATAACCACAATGCCTGTTTTTCTTTGAATGTGGCAAAGCTCGTGGTCAATAAGTGCTCTGAGTTTTTCCATAGGCCAACCTTCGAATGCAGGAGCAATAACGAAAATATGGAACATCTTGCCGGTTAAGAATCTCTCGAATGCCGAACATTTTTTGCACTTCCCTGCCCAGTTCACTCCGCCGTCGTCGCGGATATAGTATTCTATAAGGTCTTTTGCATCTCTTAAGTGTGGATGATGGTCGTCAATTAGCTTTTCAGCAATTTCACGCACTCTTGGCGCTTTTTCAAACATATTCTTACCTCCTTGAGTTAAAACTTAGAGATAAACACCATCATATTTACCGGGATCAATCTTCTTCTTTCGTGGCCTGTCTCTGCTTTTAGCTTTCTCAAATTGTTCATCAAGCTCTTGAATTTGAGAAACTCTGAAAACTCCGGAATCCAACCAGTCTTTCAATATCGAACTGACGTATGACATTTTTCTAACACCTTGCTCTGAAGAGCGTCGTAAAGCCTCAATCACTATTTCATCAGGCTCAGGACTACCTCGAAGTGAGAAGTCGTGGCACCACTGGGTAATATTTTCACAATCAAGTGGAGCTATTGGTCTGCCCCAAGCCTTTTCGGCAAATTCAATTGCTTTTATGCCGATTGCTTCGTTTTCGGAAGCATCATCAGCACCAGACTCGAGTTTAAGGGATTCAGATGATGAGGGAATCAGTTTAAGGGAATCAGCAGGGAAAGAATTGTTCTGTTCTGGTTCTTGCATTGTACTTGTATGGTGCTTTTCTGGTGCTGTTTCTTGTGTAGGTGGTGGCGGTATAATACTAGCTGCTTCTTTTACATGCGGATTTTGATGCTTGGAGAAATTAGTAACCTGGATGTACTGGTTACCGTCGACTTCATAGCGGATTATAAAGCCATGTTTGGCCAATTGTTCCAATAGCTGATCCACATCGCAATCATCATAAGGTAAAACCTCGGCTTTAATCCGTTTTGGTCTATCTTCAAGACGGCCTTCTCTATCGGCTATACACCAAAGCCCGGCAAATAATAACCTTGCTAATGGATCACATTCGGCTAACTCATCATTTAGAAAGAATCCCGGCTTGATATTTCTTGCCCTTGCCATCCTGATCCCCCTCTATCTTAACAATTTCATATATCTTCGAGCTCGTATAACATAGCTTAGCAGCTTTTTCTGCTTCATCGCGTGTCTCAAAGGTGTATATTCTTCCGTCAGAGCACCTCATTAGCCCGCCCGTCCGTTTGAGTTTTATGGCGTACATAGCTAATCCCTTACTTTACTTCCGCACACTCCGGACAAAGGTTAATCCATTCGCCCTGCTCATTTTTACTTACCTTCCAGCCGTTATCTTTACGCCACTGCGAGGCTTCACCGAAACTATCAAATACTTTATCTGCTGCCGTTTCGCAGTTGTCACATATTAGCCTTTTCTTTCCGTATTCGTTGATTATCATGATGTTTCACCTTCCTCCGGTTCCAGCGTCTCCATTTTCTCTAGCTCTTTGTTGCCGCAGTAGATGCATCCCTCTGCCGTTTCAGTTGCTGAATATTGATTCCCGCCGCAAGCGGGGCATTTGTAGCGGTTCATGATTCATCATCCCAGAATAGTCGTTGTCCGCAATATTTGCAGTACCATTCAGGATAAAATTGTTTGTGCAATTTAAAATTAATGATAGTTGAGTGCCAACAAACAGGACAGGTTATCAACGCAGCATCATCTCCTTCTTTGTGTTTCAGCTTAACTGGCTTTGGTTGTTGTCGATGAAGCGCTTCTAACGCGGTCAGCAGGTCATACGTGTTTTCTATCAAGTCTTTACGGTTGATATATTTTATTGTGCTTATTGCTTGTGCAACGTCCTCATGCGAGAACGGATTTTCCCATTCGTCGCTCGAATCTGTCCTTATGGCTATTTCTCTTAAATCATTATTCATTTACTTCCATCCTCCCTCCAGCCTCCCCAGCGGCCCCGGCTGGCGCAGGCCGCTGAACTTGGCTGGTTTTCAGTATTCAATTTCCAACTCACCAACACTCATCTATACAAACGCCCCGGACCTCATGCCAACCGGTACCCAAATCATCGGCCCGGGGCCAAGGGGTTCAAGTTTCAGTTACTTCTCCTGACTCTTCTATTACCTCTGCTTCCAAAATGTTTTCCTCGGCTACTATTGCTTCATCTGCTAAATGAACGGTATCTGAGCTGTCCTCAATATAAGCTCTCTGCATTTCGATAGACATAATCCCATATTTGGATAACAGCAACCGCAGGCAGGTTTTCAGAGCCATTGCGTCAAAATCAGTTGCCCATACACTGGCTTCATGGCCATAACTCTTGCTGTACTTTTCTCCATGCTTTGCTACTTCTTCAACCGACATATAAAGTGTCTTCCTAAAACCGTTTAATGTTTCGATGAAAGCAAAATAACCTATTTTCTTGTCACTTTTTCGCTGTTCCGGGTCAATCTCTATTTCCCCGGTCAGTTTGTCTTGTTTAACAAGTTCACCTTCGTACACCACATCAGCGTTGATATACCGATAGGCCCCTGTCCGCATACAAAGCTGAATGTATCCTTTGTATCCTAGCTGGAATGTGGGTATATACTGTCCGGACTTTCTGTCACGATATGGCACGATCCAGGCAAAACCAAGTTGTTTATTGATGGGCAACTTGAGGGAGGCAGCTTTGAGTGCCTCCATAACAACACTCTTGGGATCGCACATTTGCAAGGTTTTATCAGTGTTGTAAAGGTCAATAATACTGGCCACAAATGCACCTGCGTTTTCCTGAAGAACCGCCTTAAACTGTTCCTGCACGCTTTGTGCTGCCAAAATATTCTTAAGTCTGTCAATCGGCCTGGCAACAGCAGTTTTGCCGTTAGCAGTAGTTGCTTGTTGGATTAAGTTTTTCTGGCTAGCCATAATTACGATACCTCCTTAATTTTAAAAACTCTTAAAGTTTGAGCAGGTTTGAGATAGCTTGAATAGATTTCTGCCTGCTCCTTCTTCAGTCGTTGAGTATCCAACGTTTGCCGGACTTGGTTTTTCCACTCTACGATATATCCATGTGCCCTACCGATTTCGGCGTCAGCCAAAGCAAGCTGAAGTTCCTGCTGGAGTTTGTCCCGCTCTTGCTCAAGCTCTTTCACTTTGGCATCCAAAGCAAGGTATTGTTCGATTTTCTCTTCTTGGCCAAAAAGTGCAACCTCCTCGCGCTCCCTGGCCTCAGGGAACAGTTGCTTGATTACTTCCGATGTGTTTTTACTTCCGTCCGGAGCCGGCGGGATCTGCTTCAAAACATGGTTTTCCCAGAAGTCTTTTTCTGCTGCTATTAGTGCATTTATCTCTGCTTCATCTCGCTCAATAGTGAAAACATGAAAGGCTTTGTTTAGGACCAGCACCGCTAGATACCATCTATCCGCCCCGGTAACAGCCATATAGTGCATACACTGTACATAGTAGTTTGGTGGGAATTCACCTTGCGAGAATTTTGCACGGTTCAGAACAGAAGTTGTTTTGCATTCCAAACCGGCATTTTCACCAATTACCCAGCGGTCAATATTGGCCAACATGAAAGGATGTTCTGGATGTTGGAGCATGGCATTCCGCCGGCGGACCTTTTTACCTGTTGCTTCGCAAAACCGAAATGCAACATAATCTTCCAGGTCTCGCCCTTGGCGCATTGCTTCGTTGTCGGGCTGATCTGCCTTCAACCCTACCTTTTCAGCATAGACATCGAATGAAGAACGGTAGCGGTCAAGGCCTACAATAGCGGCTGCGTCTGAGCCTCCAAGACCATTTTTCCGTAATTTTAGCCATTCTTCGTGGTTGATGTCTTTGGTTTGAGCATAGACAATAGCCATATTAAATACCCCCCTTCGGATAAATAACCAATACATCTTTTCTACCGTGCTGGATAGCCTCATCATAAGTCTTCATGCAGATATCAATCTTCTTTCCCCGGATGGCTCCTCCGGTATCAAGAGCCGTCCGCCATCCTATCCCTTGGATCCATACTTTGGAGCCAAGCGGAATTACGTCCGGATCGACGGCCACAGCATCATCAATATGCTCTATCGTCCTGGCTCCGCTGGCCATGTACTGACCGGCTCCTCAGCTATTCAGGCCGTTCCGGTCGTCCAAAGGGCTATAGGCCGAAGATTCGAACATATCTATTTGCCATGATTCCAGCCAAGTGGCAAAGGCCTCGGTAAGCCGCAGCTGGTCCGTAGAGAGCTGGAGAAGATTGTGCTCAAGACAGTTGATTTCAGCCTGCATGAGAGATAATTCTTCAGTTAGCTGCCGGCATTGGTATGACAGCACTACCAACGCAACAATAAAAATCGAAAGAAGTAAAGTTTGTATAGGGTTTCTTCTCATTTTGAAATCCTCCATAGATACATTTTTGCCGTACAGAACGGGCAAATGTACTTTTTCACGGGTTTTGCAAGTATGCTTACGTGCCATTTCCTTTTGCAGATTCGGCAGATTCTTACCATCTTGCATTAACCACCTTTTTCACTTATACTGGACTCGAATATTTTTCTTTTTGGGCCGCTTTAAGCGGTCTTTTCTTTTTTATTCAATAACTTCATGGCAAAATGCACCAAAGTTCCCTTTCTCGTACATATCACCGCCGATCAACGGGTCTTTGAAGTACTCTTCCGGGTAATGCCATGCATAGTTAAGAATTCCAGGCCGTGAATAGGCTTTAGCTCCAAAATGATCTATAAACTTCTGCTGTGCTTCTGCGCAACTATTAGCCTTGATTTCTACCCAGCCACCTTTGTATGGTTGCCCGCTTTGCCCAAATGTAAAATAATAGGTTTTCATTTAGTCAAGCTGCCCCCTTCTCCTCTAATACTTCCTGTCCATCACTCCCTGGTAAGCTATAACCCGGGCCTTGACTTCAGTCAGGATCTCCCTTGCCATGAATGATGGGATATTGTTATCCAAGAGCATTGTAAAAATTTCGTTTGCCATAGACTTTTGTATAGCCTCCCGGTTTGCTGGTTTCATTACTTGGCTGCCGGGCTTTCGGATGTAGTACTCTTCTGGCATGCAGGCTCCTCGCTTTCCTTCGATATTTGCGCCCCACAATAGCAGCAGGCCCAGTATTCGGAAAAGGTATCTGCGGAATAGACCGGTTTGCCGCAGCTGGGGCAAGTGCGTTTTACCAAACTTCTCACCTCACTTTCTCAATCACTCTTGCCCTACCCGTCACCCGGTGCACAATCTCTATGCTGTCCGGCAGGTTTTTCCGAATCAGCCAGTTCTCCGGGTTCAGCCGGCAGGATGCGAGCAGTTCTTTCTGTTTGCGGGTTGGTCGTTTGCCGTTTTTGTGCAATCGGTGGCCTCCTTTCTATGCTAATTTTTTAATAAATTGCTCCCTGATCTGCTTCCAGAGTTTCTCTCTTTCCAGCTCATTTTTAAGGAGCAGGGTTTCCTGAGTGCACGGCATAAGCCTTCTTCTGGCTTCGGCTGCTACTATGGCCGCTGTTTCTGGATCTGAATAATAGCCAAGGTAAATTCTTTTTCCGTAAACGGTAACCTCAACCTTATAGCCGTTTCCCTTTTTGTAGACCCCCCTGTAGCCTGTCCTCCCTATAGGCTGTTTTCTATTCTGCTGATTTTCTGATTGTGTAACTTCTCGCAAATTAGACCGGCGGTTATCAAATCCATTATGGTTAATGTGATCTATCAGCATCCCAGGGGCAGGCTGCATAAGCCAACGGTGGAGAATCACCTTGCGGGATTTGCCCCGCCCGATACATATTTTCCCGACTACATAGCCTCGTAAAGCTGTCCATGTATTTGGAAATTCTTGCGCTCTTGGAAGATCGGTGGTGTCAATAATTGTTTTCTTGCCGTGTTGAAGATGAATTATTGTAATATCACCTTTTACTTCAAAACGATTTTTCATAATTTAACCCGCTTTCTTTTTCCCGAACCTTCTCATATAGCCGGTATTGATTTTTTTCTCCGGTTCAAACGGCAAGCCTATTTTATCTTCCGGGAACCTCCAGGACCCGCCGATTTTTATGCCGCCATACTTTGCGGGTCCATTGTGATAGATAGTCGAGATTCCGATATTAAGTTTTTTTGATACCTCCTTGACCGTTAAATAATTCATTTAATCCCCTCCTCGTTAGCAGGCTTCATCATCCGGATAGTCAAATAAATACTCCAAAGTTAAATCAGGGAAGAATTTGCGTTGTATTTTACGAGCATGAGTGAAAGGAATTTTGGTTTCTCCTGAGAGATATTTTCTTAGTGTCCTATCACTTACGCCTATTCTTTTTGCAATGTCTTCATATTCGAATCCTCTCCTTGCCACCTCAGCTCTTAAATTTCTAAATATTGTCTCGCACTTCATGTTCTCACCCCTTCTCAATCCGTTGACGGAACTTTTTCTTTAATCATAATTCCTTTAACGGCATTTGTCAACAAGATTTTACATTCTTTTCTTCCGTCAACGGCATTTATTTGATTGACTATCGGGAATAAACGGATTATTATTATTTCAAAGGAGTTGAGAATAAAATGGGTTTCGAAATTATTACCAAGTTACGGAAAGAAAAAGGCTTAACACTTAAGCAGCTTTCCGAGAAATCTGGAGTTCCATTAGGGACGTTGAACAAGATTGTTAATGGCATAACGAAAGATCCAAAACTTGATACATTGAAAGCCATATCCAAAGTTTTAGATTGTACTTTGGATGATTTTGACGATGAAACTTTTGACGAAAATCGCATTGAATTATCTGAAAAAGAAATAAATCTCTTAAAAAAATGGAATATGCTATCTGAAGAAAACCAGAACAGAATCATGGGAATGATTGAAATTAAACTGAGCGAACAAGAAGAAATGGGGTGATATCGTGGCTGAATTTATAAAAAAAGCTAACGGTATTGCAGTCCGCTTCTATGTAGAAAAAAATGGTAAAAGGGAGCGGATTTATCTTTATGAAAAAGGATGGACTCAAGAAGATGCCGAAAATGCCATGGTCGATTATCGACAACGTATGGGTTTTATTGATGACAAAGAAATAAATGTTGCCGGATTTCTTAATAAATTTTATGAGGATTATGTAGAAAAAAGCGTAACTGAGACAACCCAGCGTCGATATGATGAATTTATTGGTATCCATATAGTTCCCGAAATAGGTAATGTAAGGCTGCAAAAACTTAAACCTGCTGAGATCCAGGCACTTTACACCCGTTTAATAAAAAAAGGACTGTCCAATAGTACAGTCCTAAAAATTCATCGTTTTTTACATCTGGCTTTCAGATATGCAGTATTGTGGGGATATCTAAAGTTCAATCCAGCGGATGGGGTTAAGGCTCCGTCGGTGCCTAAAAAGGAAATGGTAATTCCTACAGACGAAGAAATAAAAATAATCCTGAATTACGCAAAAGGAAAAGATATATACTGGCCAATCTATATTGCATCAACAACCGGAATGCGCTTAGGTGAAGTTTGTGGTTTACAGGAATCGTCTGTGGATTTTAACGGGAAGAAATATATCATTCAGCATACGCTTAAAAGAGTGAATGGGAAGCTAACTTTAAAATCAACAAAAACAGCTGGCAGCCGTCGGCCCGTGCCTTTTCTTCCGGGCACAAATGAAGAATTAAAGAAATACTTAAAAAATAAAACTAAAAACAAATTAAAACATGGACCAAAATATGTAGATTCCGGTTTTTTCTTGCAACGAGCATATGGTCAGCCCATGCAACCGGACGACGTTTCAAAAGCTTTTAAGGCAATAGTCAGAAAACTTGGCCTGAACGAAGTAATTACATTTCATTCATTACGTCACTATCATGCTTCCTGGTTGTTACGCCAAGGCGTTCACCCGAGAATTGTTCAAGAACGTCTCGGGCATTCAAGCGTTAAAATTACTTTGGATACCTACAGTCATTTATTGCCGGACATGCAAAGAGTTATATTAGAAAAATTAGATTGTTCTGTATTCGAAGCAAAATAAAAGATGGGCACGTTTTGGGCACGTTCCCGTCGGTCTTTTTGGGCACAAAATAAAAAAAAGGCCCTTTAGAGCCTTGATTTTCAATGGTGCCGAAGGTCGGGGTCGAACCGACACGTCTGTTAGGACATCGGTTTTTGAGACCGACGCGTCTGCCAATTCCGCCACTTCGGCAACTGCTTTAATATACTAGCATTTTCACTTGCCGGAGTCAAGTAGAGAATTAAGGAAATCTAAATTTTTCATTAAATTTTATAACTTCTATTAGTCTATTAGTTGATAGTAATTAACTTCCAATAATACCAGTCAAAATCTCATTTGCTTCTTCCACTTCAGATTCGGGGACAAGTATCTCCGTAGAACCATTGGCTTGCTGGTGGGAAGAACCGACCGGTCGCAATTGAACAAGGATTCCTTCCTCAGCCAAGGCTTGCTGATACTTTTCAGCAATACTTTTGGTAGGAGCAATATAAATTACTGTCCACATATGTTCTGATACCCTCCCGCAAATAATCCGTACTTTTATCTTGTGGTTATTAAGTTCCATTCTTTTAATTCTCTGTTATTCTCTGTCCTGCTAAAAAGTTTTATGATACTTGCGATATAGAGCTTTTTCGACATTTTCAGGAACAAAGTCCTTAATACAACCTTTGAGACTGGCAGCCCATTTTATAGCACTGGAGCTAATAAAAGAGTATTCACTTTTAGTCATTAGAAAAACTGTCTCGATATCCGGAGCAAGTTTTTTGTTCATTAGTGCCAATTGAAATTCATATTCAAAATCAGTCATGGCTCTTAAGCCTCGAATTAGAGCAACAGCACCGTATTTCCGTGCAAATTCTACCGTCAAACCGCTGAAAGCGGTGACTTCAACATTGTCTAACCCCCTAACTTCATGGCGAAAAAGTTCTTGCCTTTCTTCCAAGGTAAAAAGGGTGTTTTTATTGCTTTCCGAAGCTACACCGACAATTATGCGGTCGAATAAAGCCAAGGCCCTGTTAAGAATATCCAGATGGCCATTGGTGACAGGGTCAAAAGTGCCGGGATAAACTGCAATGCGTGTTATAATCTTCTCCTCCAAACCACATTGATATAAAGTATTGGAAACACTTTGGCAATACTAATAATAAGTATCTTCGCTTTTTTCTGCAATTATCCTTCTTAAAATTACAATTTGCTCACTGCTTATCTGCCTCTTTCCATCTAATATTTTCCTTACCTACCAGAATACTTAATTCTTCTTCCAAGCTGGGACTATATTTTACAAAATAATCACTGCTGACTTCAAATACCTTTTTTGTGTCTTGGAAGAAGAAATAAACAGGATTAGTGCCTTTATATACGCTTAAGAGCTGAAAAACCTTATCTAGCAGAATCTTATCCTGATTATTTAAAAACTTAAGGAAGAGTTTGCTTTTCTTTTCCTGTCTTTCCTCCAGTGTAGCCGAGGTTTGCCCGGCCGTTTGGTTAACCAAACGGCCAGCAGCCAAGTATTCTTCTATTGGAATTATCTTTTCCGCAAAAATTCTCTTCTCATCTTCATTTACACTATAACGGCCCTGAACAATCACAATTTGATCATTGTTCAGCTGTACTGTCTCGGCAAAAAGCCGCGGAAATACAAGCACCTCTATTGTTCCGGTCAGGTCTTCTAACTGGAAGGTAGCCATCATTTCACCTTTTTTGGTTATTGTATGTCTTATAGAATTAATAATCCCGCCTAAGGTGACTTTTCTTTCTTCTTCACTTTCCAAGCAAATAGCAATTTCCGAAGTAGTGACCCTTTTTAAAAGATCTTGCACAGTAAATAAAGGATGACTAGTAAGATAGATCCCCATATATTCTTTTTCCATTTTGAGGATTTCCGCCTCTTCAAAATCCGGGATATCAGGCATGTCTAGGTCTTCTTCCAGTTCCTGATCCAAATCAAACAAAGAAATTTGGCCAGATTCATTATCTTTTTGGCGGTTCTGAGCAAGTTCTAAGGCCTGATCCAAAACTTTCATAGCCTGTGCCCGGTTGCATAAAGACTGAAAAGCTCCTGCCTTGATCAAACTTTCCAATGCCCTTCTGTTCATCACTTTGGAATCTACCCGCAAAACAAAATCATAAAAAGACTTGAAAGGAGCTTCTTGCCTAACTCTAATTATTTCTTCAACTAATTGACTGCCAACATTGCGAATTGCCTCCAAGCCAAAACGGATTGCCTGCTGTTCTATAGTAAAATCTTTATAACTATACTGGACATCGGGAGGCAGTATTTTTATACCACTACTACGGGCTTCTTGGATATAAAATGAAATTTTATCGGAAGACCCAATAACCGAGCTTAAGAGTGAAGCCGTAAATTCCAAAGGATAATTAGCTTTCAGATAGGCCGTTTGATAAGCTATCAGAGCATAGGCTGTCGCATGGCCTTTATTAAATCCATACTCGGCAAATTTAGCGATAAGTTCAAATATTTCCTCCGCTTTTTTTTCTTCCACGCCTAAGCGGACAGCACCAGGCACTATCCAGTCGCCATTCTCATTCTGTAAACCATAAATAAAGTTCCGGCGTTCTTCCGCCATAATTTTTTTATCTTTTTTGCCCATAGCCCGGCGCAAAAGGTCGGCTCGTCCCAGGGAATAGCCGGCTAATTTTTGCGCAATCTGCATGACCTGTTCCTGGTAAACAATTATCCCATAGGTGGGTTTTAGTATTTCCTCTAAAAGCGGATGCAGATAGGTGGTCTTACTTCCGTGTTTACGGCGAATAAATTCCGGGATTTGTTCCATCGGCCCTGGGCGATATAAAGCCACAACAGCAATAATATCTTCAAAACAGCTAGGTTTTAATTCTTTAAGAATTGCTCTCATCCCGCTACTTTCTAATTGAAAGACCCCTGTGCTGTTCCCTGCAGCTAAAAGCTCATAAGTAGCTTGATCGTCTAACGGTATCTTATCGATATCCAACGAAATGCCCCTGGTCTGCTTGATTTTTTCGATTGTTTTGGTAATAATCGTTAAGTTGCGCAGGCCGAGGAAATCCATTTTCAGTAAACCAATTTCCTCCACAGCCTTCATAGGATACTGTGTCATACGAAAGCCATCTGGAGTTTTTTGCAAGGGCAGATAGTTAGTCAACGGTTCTCTGGCAATAACCACTCCAGCCGCATGGGTTGAAGCATGACGAGGCATTCCCTCCAGCGACTTGGCTATTTCAAAGAGCCTCCGTACTTCTTCATCCTCTATTAGTTTTTTTAAATCGGGAGAGACATCTAAAGCTCTTTCTAAAGTGATCCCCAATTCATTGGGGACGGCTTTGGCTACCCGGTCTACTTTTCCTAAAGGTATATCCAGCACCCTGCCCACATCTCTTAAGACGGCTTTAGCTCCCATTGTACCGAAAGTTATAATTTGACAGACCTGTTCCTCACCGTATTTTTCCGTAACGTACTTGATAACTTTCTCCCGGCCTTCCGGGTCAAAATCAATATCAATATCCGGCATAGTGATTCTTTCAGGATTTAAGAATCTCTCAAAAACCAGATCATGGCGTAAAGGCTCAACTGAAGTAATTCCTAAAAGGTAAGCAACCATGCTGGCTGCCGCCGAACCTCTTCCAGGTCCGATTGCTACACCTTGCTCCCTCGCATACCGGCAAAAATCAGCCACAATTAAAAAGTAACCGGAAAAACCTGTCTGAGTAATTACCTCCAGCTCGTATTCCAATCTCTCTCGCTCACGCTCGGAAGCCTGCGGGTAATAGCGGGGAAAGGCTTTCCAACATAGTTCCCGTAAGTAGTCATCCAGAGTATAATTAGGTGGAACTTTAAAGACCGGTAAATAATGCCGACCAAAAGTAAATTCAACCTTGCACCTGTCAGCTATTTCGTTGGTTACAGCCAGCACTTCAGGGGTTTCCCCAAATAGGAGATTCATTTCTTCTTCGCTTTTGAGGTAGAATTCTTGGCCTTCAAAGCTCATTCTATTAGCATCGGTCAAAGTTTTGCCGGTCTGAATGCAGAGCAATACATCTTGCAGGAAGGCATCTTTTTTATGGACATAATGAACGTCATTGGTTGCCACCATTGGTATTCCCGTCTCTAAAGAGAGCATCCGCAACCCGGTATTTATCTTCCTTTGATCATTTAAACCATGATCTTGAATCTCCAGAAAAAAATTACCTTTTCCGAATATAGCCACATATTCCAGCGCCGACCTCTTAGCCTGGGAATAATTATCCTGGAGCAGGTATTCTGCTATTTCCCCTGCCAAACAACCGCTTAAAGCAATTAAGCCTTTGCTGTGGTTTTGCAAAAGCTCTTTATCAGCCCTGGGTTTATAGTAAAAACCGTCGATATGCGCCTGTGACACTATTTTCACAAGGTTCCGGTAACCTTCGTTATTCTCGGCCAAAAGCACCAAATGATAATTCTTATCGTCTTTACCCGGAATGCGTTCTGTTCTTTTGCCCGGAGCAAGATAGATTTCACAACCGATTATAGGATTAATGCCTTGCTTTTTACATGCCTTATAAAAATCGATAACTCCGTACATTACCCCATGGTCCGTAACAGCAAGGGCAGGCATGCCCAATGCGGCTGCCTGCCGGGTCAGTTCCTCTATTCTCGCCGCTCCGTCCAAGAGGCTATATTCAGTATGCACATGCAGATGCGTGAACATAAGCCTATCTTTTATCCCCCATCCGGGCTGACATAATGCCCTTGACCAACAAATCTTTTTGCTCGTTATAAACATCTATTTCAATGTTGCAGTGTTTTTTGGTTACTAATAAAAGCTTAGCCCTGATGCTGATCTCGGTTCCCACCGGTACCGGGTGGAATTGGAAGAAGTTGAAATTTTCCGTAATTGCATCCAGGCGGTATTTTTTCCGTAGAGCGATATAACCGGCGGTATTCATGAGCGTAACCAAGTTGCCGCAGCTGGCCGAACCAAATTCATTGGCCATGAATTGAGTGATTTCACCCTTAATGGTTAAGTGTTCAGGATCATCGGCATAACGAAAACCGCTTAAAACCAGGTTATCAACCGTCTCCCCGAACTGTGGCTGTTTTTGGATCTGCTGTAAAGCTTCCAAAACATCCTGCAAGCTGACTAAGCCTATCAGTTTTCCGTTTTCCACCACGGCGGTGATTTCCCAACCTTCCCAGACCATTTTACGGGAAGTATGCGTAACGGAGTCATCCCGCTCAACAGTAAAAGGATTACGATTCATTACTTCACTGATTTTCACTTCTTGATCCGCACCGGCAACGTCTACAGCCGTAACTATTCCAACAACATTATGCTCATGATCAACTACTGGAAAACGGCTGTGCCCGGTTTGCTGTGACAGCTTGTACCAGTCGCCCACAGTGTCATCTTCTTTTAAGTATTTTACATCTTTGACCATGATATCTTCCACGAGAAGGATTTCTTTATCAATCAACCGGTCAAAGAGAGCTCGATTTATCATAGTGGTGACAACAAAAGTATCGTAAGGCGAAACCATGATAAGGGTGTTAGACTCTTTGGCCAACTCTACAACTTCCGGTAAAGGCTCTTTCCCTCCTGTAATCAGCAAAGGCACATTTTTTTTCAAGGCTAAGATTTGAGCATCCGTTCTGTTACCAACAATACAAAGGGAGCCTTCTTCCAGATATCGTTCCAAATCTTTAAGCTCCATTGCTGCAATCAAAAATTTGTTGGGACACTCAGTTAGCTTTTCTTCACCGCAAATAATAATTGCCTCGACAATTTGGGATACTTCGTTTAGAGTAAGATCTTCAATCTGTCTTTCCTTGACACCTTCAATTCTAAGGGTTCCCACTTTAGGAATAGATCTGACCAAGCCTTTGTTTTCTGCTTCTTTTATTGCCCGATAAGCCGTTCCTTCACTAACGTCCAGTTCTTTGGCAATAAAGCGAACCGAAACTTTACTGCCGATAGGCAGATTTTCAATAAAAGTTAATATTTGTTGATGTTTTGTCATACTAAAACTAACGCCCCACCTGTTTTTGTTATTATTATACCACAAGATGGGGCTGTTATATAATAAATACTTTTTAATAATTATTGCTTGATTCATTGTAAAATGAAATGCAACAATAAACTATAGAACCACAGCAAGAAACCGAGTATGATATTGGTGACCAATCAATCAACATACGGAGGTTTCTGCTATGGCTCTTAATAAGAAGCATACCA
>DUML01000015.1 GCA_012839895.1 Peptococcaceae bacterium
CCCTTCTTTAATGTTTTGGTTCCAATGAAAATGTTGTAGGGAACGAGCTTTTTTCCTTTTCTAAATGACCGGTTTTGCGGGTTTTTCGTGACCATTTATGTCGATTTTATCATGGCCATTAACATTTTGCTTTGAGTTATTAATTTTCTTTGTTTTTTGTTTTAGCTTTAATTTTAGTTTTAGTTATAACTGTAACTTTAGCTTTGGCCTTAAGCTTAAGTTTAAGTTTAAGTTTAAGTTTAAGTTATTAGCCATTAACTATTAACTAGTAACCTTAAGCTCTTAGTTTTTGGCCTAAATCTTTGGTTATAGTCTGAATCTTTAGTTAAAGTCTAAATCTTTGGTTATAGTGATCAGGTATTAATTTAAGTCAATATTTATTAAAGTCGCTTTTCATTAGTTTAATATAATTTATTATTAAAGTTATTAGTCATTAACATTTATTTGATTAACCATCAATATTTAAGGTTAACCGCTATTTTGTCGATAAAACAAATATAAGGAAGGAACCCATATACAGATAACAGTTTGGGTTTAGGCAGTTGATAGGATATAATATTTTAAGAATACTGTTTGTTAGAGGTATGTAATGACAGGATGGAAATGGCAAAGGGGTAGAACCCTTACTTATTTAACTATCCCCGGATGGTCAAAACTAGGGGTTATGGCTGCCTTTGCTGTCCGTACAGGTGGAGCAAGTGAAAATCCTTACTCATCTTTGAATTTAGCCTTACATGTTGGTGACGATCCGGAGGCTGTTCTGCACAACCGGGCTTTATTTCTGGGCGAATTAGGTTACGAAAGCAAAGATTGTGTCGCGGCCGAACAAGTCCATGGGACAAGGGTCCTTTGGGTTACGGCCAAAGACCGGGGACGGGGTATGCAAAGCCTGGAGGATGCCTTGCCAAAATGTGACGGCATGGTAACAGGCGAAAAAGTAGGACTTCTCTGCTTTTATGCCGATTGTGTCCCCATATATTTCTTTGAACCCAGGACAGGCCTTATCGGCCTTGCCCATGCCGGTTGGCTGGGAACTGCCCACAAAATAGCCCAAGAGATGCTGACAATAATTAAGTCTGCAGGCGGCCGGCCTGAGAATTGTCTGGCTGCTATTGGCCCTTGTATTGGCCCCTGTTGTTATGAAGTAGGTGAAAATGTTTTAAATGCCTTTAGCGAAAATTTTCATAATCTTGCAATGTTTTCTTCCAAAGGAGAAGGGAAGTACTATTTAGATTTGGTTAAAGCTAACCAAATGCTTTTGTTGGCAGAAGGATTATGGCCTGAAAATATTTCCATTGCGGGACTATGTACGGCTTGTCAGCCGGAGAATTTCTTTTCTTACCGAAGAGACGGAGTCACCGGCAGAATGGCTGCTTTCATCGGAAAATCGCTTCGCGGTTAATTTCCGCACCACGGAGGGAAACAGAAAGTAATGCCCAAAAAACCGAGGAGAAAACCAAATTTTTTGGTTATGATACCAATTGTCCTTCTTTTAGGTTTCGCTCTCCGGAACTTCCATTCCAGTCTGGTAGTGAAAAGCCTTACTTGGGAGACTGTGCGTCAAGACTGGGTCAAACATGAGAAAACAGTGCAAGCCATCTTTGCCAATACGGAAGTTGTTATCACCGCACCTGTGGAAGGAGAAGTAACTTATATACGGGAAGACGGGTACAGGTTTAGAAAAGGGGAAATAGTTGCATCGCTAAAACCTTCCGGAGTCAGTCACGGGACTGATTTGAGCGAGCAAGCTGTTTTGGCTCCCATCTCCGGTTTATTCTATTCCAATCGGGATAATTTGGAAGAAATAATGACACCTGAAAACTTGATGAACATGGAGCTGGAAAGACTCTTACTCCAGGCCGAAAAAGCCCTTGAAGCAGGGCAACCGGCAGCGCAGACTGAGCAACAAGCTGGGCAGCAAGCAGAACAGCAAGCAGGGCAGCAAGCAGGGCAGCAAACAGAGCAAAGTCAGCTCATAAACTCGGGAAAAGTAGTCAATAAACATGCTCCTCTTGGGAAAATGCTTAACAATCTTTATCCCAGCTGGATGTTTGTTCACCTTGACTTCTCCGTGTCTGTTGCCAAGGAAGATATTGTTAAGTTTGTTATTGAAGGGGAAGAATATGTAGGGACGGTAATGAAAGTATCCGCCAAGCCCCAAGGGGCGGTCATCCGTTTTACCCAATATGTCAAAGGAACTACTGAAAAAAGGCAAAGAGAGATAATTTGGGTTTATAAGCCGCCTACCAAAGGTTTGGTAGTGCCGGTCAAATCCTTATATACTTTGGGAGAAGAGCGAGGGGTTTTTATTAACAATAACGGCGTAATCCGCTTTCGAAGCGTCAAAGTGCTGGACTCTAATGAGAGTTTAGCTTGCGTCCAAGGTGTTCCGGAGGGTGTTTCCGTTGTTGTTGATCCTCCGGCTGATCTGGAAGGTTTGCCTGTCAACTAATGTGATATTAATTTTCTGCAAATTAGATGATATTATCCTGAAAAAGCAGGGGATTAACAGGTAATGTAGAACATATAAAAAGTTGGGCAGATAAAGAAGGTAGAAAAAAATGGATATACAATATAATATTATAACCATCAAAGAAAAAATAAAGGCGGCAGCCGAAAGAGCCGGACGGCAAAATGAGAAAATTGAAATAGTTGCTGTCACTAAAACTGTTTCTCCCGAAAGGATTCAAGAGGCTTATCAAGCTGGGCTAAAGAATTTTGGCGAAAACAGAGTCCAGGAGTGGCAGCAGAAAAAAGACTTTTTACCTGCGGACTGTAAATGGCATATTATTGGCCGGTTACAGACCAATAAAGTTAAATACTTGGATAAAAGCGTGGTTTTGATTCATTCCCTGGATAGGTTTTCCCTTTTGGAAAAACTCCAAGCCGAAGGGGAAAAACGCCAGATTATTTGGCAGACCCTTGTTCAGGTCAATGTAGCTCAAGACGAGGCTAAGGCCGGTTTGGCTGTTGAGGAAGTCAAGGACTTTGTGGAAACAGTTAAGTCTTATTCCCATGTCCGGGTGCTGGGGTTAATGACCATTGGCGCCCTGGACGCCAGTCCGGAGGAAACCAGAGGCTTTTTCCGCCAATTAAGAGAAATCAAGGAGGAACTGATTAGAAAAGGTATCAGCCAAAGGGAAGAACTTCCGCATCTTTCAATGGGCATGAGCCAGGATTATGAATTAGCAGTGGAAGAAGGGGCAACTCTGGTACGTATAGGAAGTTCTATTTTCGGACATAGAAATTAGTGTAAGAAAAATCCTCAATTGCCAAAGCTGTTAAAATAAATTACAATCACTATTAAGAAGTGAGGGGGATATTAATGGCCAGTTTATTCGACCGGTTTATTGGATTAATGGGTTTTGGAGATGACGAAGAGGAGGAAGATTTTGTTTCTGAGGAAATGTCTGAAGACTATAAAGGCAGGGGAGAAAGTAAGTTCCGCAATCTGAATTCTTGCGAAAGTATTGGCAAAGACCCCTCGCCTACAGAAACTTTCACCAGGGAAGTCCCTTTAAGAGGGATTGCTTCGAAAAGAAAACCTGCTTCGGTTGTCAGTATCCATACTCAAAAACAAGTGAGAGTAATTGTGGTGGAGCCGGTTTCTTTTGAAGATGCCCAGAGCATTGCCGAACATCTTAAAGCCCGCAAGGCCGTGATATTAAATCTGGAACAAACAGATATAAATATTTCTCAAAGATTAGTGGATTTTATTTGCGGTGCTACATATGCTTTAGGTGGGAATATGCAAAAAGTAGGCAATGGAATTTTCCTCTTTGTCCCCAATAATGTTGATATTAGCGGGGAACTAAGTTATAAATCCGGCGACCAAGACTACTTATGGCCTAAAATGAATAAATAGTTATCTGTACAGTTAGGGGGTTATTGCCATTTCGTTGCTTCTATGGATTTATCAAGTTACCAGTATGGTTATAGTGATTCTGCAGTGGGCTATTGTAATCAGAGCCTTGCTGTCTTGGATTCCTATTTCTCCTTATAACCCCATTGTCAAAATCCTTTATGAATTAACCGAACCGCTTTTAAAACCTTTCCGGGCCATCCGGATTGGCGGAGCAGCGGGGATGATTGATTTTTCACCGGTTTTTGCGATTTTAGCTTTGATGTTGATTAGACAGTTTGTGCTCTATCCCCTTTTTAGTTTAATTGCCCGTATTATTTATTAA
Source organism: Peptococcaceae bacterium (assembly GCA_012839895.1). Lineage (GTDB taxonomy): Bacteria > Bacillota > Desulfitobacteriia > Desulfitobacteriales > Syntrophobotulaceae > DUML01. The sequence goes on from DUML01000015.1 coordinate 4,188, forward strand.
GAGCACTTTCTTTTTGGGCAGTTATTTTATATAATATTAAAAGCCATTTAACGTCTAAAAAGCTATTTAACGTATAATATTTTAAAAGTTTTCTAAAATAAAAGTAAAAAAATAAAAGTAAAAAACGATGATGAGGAGTTATCTTGAATAGCTGCTTTACCAGCGAGCAGGGACGGTGGAAGCCTGTAAAGTATGTCCAAGATGGATCACCTCGGAGTGATCGGTTGAAAGTTTGGAGTAAACCGATCCGGCTGTTCCCGTTAACGAACGCTAAAGTGCCCGGCATTTGTGCTGTCCGTCCTTATAATATTTTGGAGGGGGCAAGTCGGGAATTAAGGTGGTACCGCGAGTAACTCGTCCTTGATTTGGGGCGGGTTTTTTAAATATTGGTAAACATTAGGAGGAATAATTAATGGATTATCGCGACACATTGAATTTACCCCAGACCGATTTTCCCATGCGAGGCAATCTGCCGGAAAAGGAGCCGGAGATTCTAGCCAAATGGGAAAAAACTAAAATCTATGAAAAGGTCCAAAAAACCAGGGAAGGAAAAGAACTATTTGTCTTGCATGACGGTCCCCCCTATGCCAACGGGGATATCCACCTGGGTCATGCTTTAAATAAAGTTCTAAAGGATATTATTGTCAGGTATAAAACCATGCGGGGTTATAACGCACCATATGTACCGGGCTGGGATACGCACGGTTTGCCTATTGAACAGCAGGTCATTAAAAAGCTTGGTCTTAACCGTCATGCGGTTTCGGTTCTGGATTTTAGAGCCAAATGCCGGGATTACGCCCTGGAGTATGTGGAAATTCAGAAAGAGCAGTTTAAAAGGTTAGGGGTCAGAGGAGACTGGGACAATCCCTATCTTACTTTAACTAAAGACTATGAAGCCGCTCAAATCGGGGTTTTTGGCGAAATGGCCAAAAAAGGCTATATTTACAAAGGTCTCAAACCGGTTTATTGGTGCCCGACTTGCGAGACCGCTTTGGCTGAGGCTGAAATCGATTATGCTGATAGAAAATCGGCGGCCATCTTTGTCAAATTCCCGCTGAAAGACAGCCAAGGGCTTTTCTCGGAAGAAAATAGCTATGTTGTTATTTGGACAACAACTCCCTGGACTATTCCCGCTAACCTGGCTATCTGCGTTCACCCTGAATTTGTCTACGCTTTGGTGCAGGATGGCAACGAATCTCTAGTCTTGGCTGAAGAAATGCTCCCTGCTCTTAGGGAGTTGTGGGGTAAGGAATTGCCTGTTAAGAAAACTTTCCGGGGCAAACAGCTGGAAGGGGTAGTTTGCCGGCATCCTCTTTTTGAACGGGATTCACTTCTTATCTGTGGTGAGCATGTCACTCTGGAGCAGGGTACTGGTTGCGTCCACACCGCTCCCGGACACGGGGAAGATGACTTCCTGGTAGGTAAGCAATATGGCCTGTCTGTTCTTTGTCCGGTTGATCATCAAGGAAAGTTCACTGAGGAGGTTGCTCCTTATGCCGGGGTGAAAGTGGAAAAGGCCAATGATTTAATTATTAAAGACCTGGAGACTGCCGGGATGTTGGTTAAGGCTGACAAGATCACCCATAGTTACCCCCATTGTTGGCGTTGTAAGAATCCAATTATTTTTAGGGCTACCGAACAATGGTTTGCTTCCATTGACGGTTTCCGGCAGGAAGCCTTGGCTGAAATAGATCAAGTCCAATGGATTCCAGCTTGGGGTAAAGACAGAATTTACAATATGATTGCCGATCGAGGCGATTGGTGTATCTCCCGTCAAAGAACTTGGGGAGTGCCGATTCCGATTTTTTACTGCGAGGAATGCGGCAAAGAGATTATCAACGATACCACAATTAAAAACTTGCAAGAGATCTTCAGGCAAGAAGGCTCTGACGCCTGGTTTGCCCATTCGGCTGCAGAACTCTTGCCCCCGGGATTTAGGTGTGAATGCGGTTCGCAAACCTTCCGCAAAGAGACTGATATTATGGATGTCTGGTTTGACTCCGGTACCAGCCATGTGGGGGTTCTTCAAAAAAGACCGGAACTTAAGTGGCCGGCAGATATGTATTTGGAAGGTTCCGACCAACACCGGGGCTGGTTTAATTCTTCTCTTTCTACTTCCGTAGCGGCTTTTGGGAAGGCTCCCTATAAAAGTGTCTTAACCCATGGCTTCTTAGTAGATGAAAAAGGGCGGAAGATGTCCAAATCCTTAGGCAACGGTGTTGATCCCTTGCAAGTGGTTCGAGATATGGGCGCCGATATTTTAAGGCTTTGGGTATCTTCGGCGGACTATAAAAATGATGTGGCGGCTTCTCCCAGAATTATGAAGCAAATGGCGGAGGCCTACCGGAAAATAAGAAATACCTTGCGCTTTTTGCTGGGTAACCTCTATGACTTTGACCCGGCGCAAAACAAAGTCGCTTATCCGGATTTAAAAGAGATAGACCGTTGGATTTTGCATAGACTAAGCAGGGTCATCGAGCGGGTGGTTAAGGCTTATGATGATTATGAATTCCATGTGGTTTATCATACCGTGCACAATTTCTGCACAGTGGAATTAAGCGCAATTTATCTTGATATTGTCAAAGACAGGGTTTATGTTGAAGCCAAGGATTCGCTCCAGAGAAGGGCTGCTCAGACCGTTATGTATGAGCTCCTTAACGCTTTGGTCCGCCTTCTGGCCCCGATCTTAGTGTTCACTGCCGATGAGATTTGGTCTTATATTCCCGGGAATAAGGAAGATACGGATGTCCAGATGGAATTTATGCCCAAAGTCCAAGAGGAATGGCTGGATAACGCTCTCGAAGAAAGGTGGGCCCGGATCCTGGATTTAAGGTATGATATCACCAAGGCTTTAGAAGTAGCCCGCCAAGAAAAGTTGATTAATCATTCTTTAACAGCGAAAGTAGATCTTTATGTAAGCGACGAGGAAACTTATTCTTTCTTGGTTGGTATTGAGAATTTGAAAGAGATTGTTATTGTTTCCGATCTAAAAATTCATTTCAGGGAAGAAGCGCCTGAAAGCGCACAGGAAGGAGAAAATTTTGCAGGGGTCAAAATCTTGGTTTCCCCGGCTCCCGGTGGCAAATGCGAACGCTGCTGGATGTACAGTGAGGAAGTCGGAAACGATAACGAACATCCCGAGCTGTGTCCCCGCTGTTTGGCGGTTATAAAAGGATAGATAACCCTGTTTTAACTCTGTTTGCAGCAAAGCATTTGTCGATTAAAGATACCTCGACAAGAGGGGCTATTGTAAAAAATTGCTAAGCAATAGCCTCTTATATTTGTTGCATTACCCGCTCACCACGCGACGAAGCTGTTCACTTGCTGCTACAGCTACTGCACCTAAACCTCCGGGCACTTACCCGCTGTGAACCACAGTGCAGTTTAACGCTGCAAAAGCTGCGCTCACAACGCTTCTCTGCTTTACGGTTCGCTAAGTAATGCAACAAATATACATTTTAATACACTTGGAGATTAACCGATTAGCTGAAAAAATACCAGAGATAGACAAAAAAAGTATTTAGCGGTATGATATATTTATGGGTAATTTTGTCTTACAAACAAAAATAGGGGGAAGGAGGGAGAATTTATGAAACTCAGTCTGGATATTGCCAATAGAATAGTTAATGTCATCTATGAGAACTGCGGCTATCATTGCATCGTCGGCGACGAGCAGGGTAAGATTATTGCCGATTCCGCTCGCGAAAGAATAGGAAAGGTACATAAAGGTCAAGCTCGCATTCTTTCTTCCAGTATTAATGAAATATCAGTTACTAAGGAGCAGGAATTGGCGTCCGGCGGAACTGACAGGGAAGGGTATAATATTGCTATCATCTATCAGGACAAGAAATTAGGTTGTTTTGGCATTGCAGGACCAGTGGATATTGTTACCCCGATTGCTAAAGTGGCTGCAGGAATGGTGTCGACAATGATCCGGGATGAAGAGCTCAGAAACGTCCTGCGGCAGCAAGTCGAAAAGTTGAACCAATCTATTGAAATTGTTGCCAGTGCTGTGGAGGAAGTTGCCGCTTCTGCTGAAGAGGTGGCAGCCATCAGCCAAACTGTAGCCAATGCTGTTCTCGAAGGGCAGGAACAAGTGAAGAAGACAACTAATATTATTGACTTTATCCGGCGGGTGGCGGTTCAGACGAATCTCTTAGGGCTGAATGCGGCTATTGAAGCCGCGCGGGCTGGAGAACACGGCAAAGGTTTTTCAGTTGTAGCCGATGAGGTTAGAAAACTAGCTGAAGAAAGCAATCGCTCCACAGACGAAATAGATCAAATTCTCACTCAGTTTGAGGAAGTTATTGCGCGGATCAGTGAAGGAGTAAAACAGAATAATGCTGTTGTTCAAGAACAGGCAAAGGCTACCCAAGATATAACCGGGATTGTCCAAACTGTGCAACAGGTTGGATTTGATCTCGATTCTATAGCCAGTCAATTATAATACTTTGCTGCTTGAAAAATAAGGTCCAATCCTGAAGCAGTTTTTTGACTTGCTGGATATTTAGGGAGACTTACCTGGAATTATGGCTAATAGAGCTTAAATGGTGTACAATAATACTGGGGGACTAGATAGCTTGAAAACCGGAAACCGATAACGGGTGTCGGGGCTTAAGCGGAAATATTGAGGATAGAGAATAGATGAGGAAGCAAATTATTACGAGGAGTGAAATGTAATGAATACTTTTCAAGTCCCAATAGGAGTTTCCAACCGCCATCTTCATCTTTCTCTGGAAGATATTGAAGCGCTTTTTGGAGAAGGCTATACTCTTTCTAAGAAAAAAGACCTCAGCCAGCCAGGTCAATTTGCCTGTGAGGAAACGGTAACTATTGTCGGCCCTAAAGGTAGTATTGGGGGAGTAAGAATCTTGGGTCCGGCCCGCAAGGAATCTCAAGTAGAATTAGCTCTAACGGATGCTTTCAAGTTAGGTTTGCAAATTCCTGTCAGAGATTCCGGCAACCTTGAGAATACCCCGGGCATTGAAATTATCAACGGAGATAGGAAAATTAGCCTCAAAAGAGGGGTAATTGCCGCCATGCGGCATATTCACCTAAGCGTAGAGGATGCTCAAAAGTATGGCCTGAAAGATAAGGACATTGTTAAGGTATCCGTTGACAGTCCTCGTGGTGGAGAATTCAATAATGTTTTAGTCCGGGTTAGTCCTAATTATGCTCTTGATTTCCATATTGATACCGACGAAGCTAATGCTTTTGGGCTTCGTAACGGTGACATAGCGACAGTAATATATTAATAATTTAACAAATTAAAAATTTTAGAAATATTACCAGGGCTTTATTATAAGCCTTGATAGTCTTGATATTGAGATTGTGCCAGGTAGTTCCCTGTGTTAAGATAGATAAGGCAAGGGAACAACTGGCTTTTTTCTTATTTAAGCCGGGACTTATCGCTTGGTAAGCAAAAATAGTATTGGAAAATATAAAAAAATACTGTAGGAAGTAGCAGGAGGTTAGAGGACTTGCAGATTTGGTTGACTTTAGCAATTGTCGTGCTCGTGGATAGGATAAGTAAGTTTCTTATTCAAACCAACATGGAACTGGGAGAAAGCCTAGAAATAATCCCAGGTTTTTTCCATTTAACTTATATCCAAAACCCCGGGGCGGCTTTTGGGATGCTGGCGGGGAAGAATTGGTTATTTGTTATTACCGCTATTTTAGCTCTGGGCGCGATTTTCTATTTTCAAGCCAAAGTAACGGATACGCTGATGCGCATTTGTCTGGGAATGGTTGGCGGGGGTGCCTTAGGCAATCTCTATGACCGGCTTTTCCTGGGCAAAGTGGTTGATTTTTTAGATTTTAAAGTCTGGTCATATATTTTTAATATAGCCGATAGTATGATTGTTGTGGGTGGATTTTTGCTGGCTTTTTTAATTTATAGGCATTCCACCTAAGTTGTGGCCCTTGTTAACCCCTTATTCTTAGAAGTGCATAATACTATTAGCAAAGTGGAATTACTAATCGATTATTGGTACTGAGAGGGATCCGTTTTGTTAAGGTAGTATAAGATAGCGGCATAGTCGGATAAAGTCTAAAAGTGTGCGGAACAATAAATAATAAAGGCAGGTTGAGGGTCATTGTGAATAAAAACCTGGTTCAGGAAGAATTTGTTTATGAGGAATGGCAGACTATTACCGTTTCTCCCGGTCGACGTTTGGATGTGGCTTTAGCGGAGAAAACCGAGAAAAGCCGCAGCTATATTCAGACTTTAATACAAGAAGAAAGAGTTCTTGTCAACGGGCAGGTCAAGAAAGCAAACTATAAAGTCCAGGAAGGCGACCAGGTTGAGATTAATTTTCCTGAGCCCCAAGCACTTGATGTCTTGCCTGAGAATATCCCCCTGGAAATAGTTTATGAAGATAATGATTTAGTAGTAGTTAATAAACCGCCGGGGATGGTTGTTCACCCGGCACCCGGGTCTTGGCACGGTACATTGGTTAATGCTTTGCTTTATCATTGCCGGAATCTGTCGGGGATTAATGGGGTGATAAGACCGGGGATTGTGCACAGAATAGATAAAGACACTTCCGGACTGTTGGTAGTTGCAAAAAACGATGAGGCCCATCACAAGCTTGCTGAACAGATCAAAGAGCATAGTGCCGGTCGTAGTTATCGAGCTATAGTTCATGGGGTCTTAGCGGAACCGTCCGGAACAATTAATGCCCCCATTGGGCGTGATCCTAAAGACAGGAAAAAGATGGCGGTAGTCTTTCATAATTCCAAAGAAGCCATAACCCATTATTATGTGTTAAACAGATATTACGGATTTACAGAAATCAGAGCGGTGCTGGAGACCGGAAGAACGCACCAAATAAGGGTCCATATGGCCTACATAAAACATCCCGTCCTCGGGGATCCCCTTTACGGTCCGAAAAAGAACCCTTTTGGTTTACAGGGGCAGGTGCTGCATGCCGAGTCCTTAAGTTTTCTTCATCCAGCTTCAGGCCGCAAAATGGAATTTACCGTAGACCCTCCGCCTGCTTTCCTGGAAGTTTTAAACAAGCTAAAAAATATGACAGAGTATAATTCGGAGAATGAATATGAGTAATGAAATAATTTTCTTTATAGAGTTTCTGCTGACTTTTTCCCTTTTACTGATGGCTTATAAACTTTTTGGCAAAACCGGGGTATACGTTTGGATAGTGCTTTCCACCGTACTGGCCAATATTCAGGTTACGGTAACTATTGGGATCTTTGGCATGGTTGCTACTCTAGGCAATATTATTTATGGTTCCAGTTTTCTCGCTACCGATATCCTCTCGGAAAAGTACGGTATTAAAGAAGCCCGGCGCGGGGTTTATATAGGTTTTTTTGCCAATATAACGACGATGGTTATTATGCAGTTGATTATCCGCTATACCCCCCACAGTTCTGATTTCATGCTGGAGCATGTGGAACAAATTTTTATGTTTTTCCCCAGGATAGTGGTGGGAAGTTTAGCAGCCTTTTTATTTTCCCAATTGCATGATACCTGGGCTTTTGAATTCTGGAAAAGGCGTTTTCCCCGTCATTTGTGGCTGAGAAGTAACTTCAGCACGATAGTCAGTCAAGCCCTGGACACAGTAATTTTTGTCACCATTGCTTTTGGTGGAGTTTATGATACGGAAATTGTGGCCGGTATCGCTTTATCCACTTACTTGCTTAAATTTATTGTTGCAATACTTGATACACCCTTTATGTATTTGGCAGCCCGGATTGAAAACTTCGTTTGGGGCGAAAAATAATTTGGCAAAAAGCAAGATGGAAGCTTGCTAATAGCGATTAAGGCATCTATTTTATAGTATTAACGTTATAGTAATAACGCGCCGGCAGGGATCGCTAAATCTTCGGGCCGCACCGCGCCTTCCCCAGTTTTAAAATTACAATAAAGCCTTTCAGAAATATTTCCGTTGTAATTGTTTTGAATCTTGACCGGCAAGCCGGTAACGGAGCTAACCCAAACTTTGGTGCTGCCCTGGTTATTTTTAAGTATTTCGGTAATAAAGCAGAGTTCGCCTTCATATTCTTCTTCCTGCAAAGTGCTTAGCTCCGGCGCTATTTTATCAAGGTACCAGAGAATTGTTTGCTCTCGAGGAGTCAGGAACTCAGTGACTTTTCGGCCTGAGTAGCTCTGTGCCAGTTGGGGGTATTTCCCCAAATAATAACGTCTATGTTCCAAGGTATCGTAATTATAAATATAGCCGGTTATTTCACTTTCTAAAAGTTCGTTGTTTCGATTAAACTTAGTTATATGTTCTGTTTTTAAAATATTGTCTTTAAGCCAGACCTTGGAAGTGTTTTCAATTACTATCCCACCGGAATAATGGGAAACTACAGGTACTTCTTCATAATAGAGTTCAGTAATGTTTTTGCTCTCAGCAAGGATTTGGCTTAAAAGAGCCTTTCTTTCATTATTAATAACAGGCGTGCTCGCAGGCGGAGAACTGCTGCAAGCAGTCAACATGAGTAAAAAAAGAAAAGTACTAAGCAAATATTTTAATCTTACTCCGGGCAAAGGGATTCCTCTCTTTAAATAATACTTATTTGAATTTTTAAAATGAGCGATTTTAATACTCCAAAAATAGAAACTAATCAGGGTATTATCAGGATATCCACTTTAAAGGTTCCTTTCAGTAATATTAGACTATGCATAAGACTCAAATATTACGCTTACCTTATAAATTTTTGTAAGGAAATTTATTTTTTGTAAGGAACTTTAATGCTTATTGCCAAAAGGTTTCTTCCGGATTCTTACAGGTTTCTTTATAAGACCGGAAGAAGTGTTTGTTAGGACCGTTGACTTTTAGGCAGGATTGTCCTAGACTATCATTAACCGAGAAAAAAGCAAGCCTTTAAGTATTGTCCCGTGAGACAGGCAAGGCAGTAATATTAGTACTTTTCATGGAGAACTGTCTGGGCTTTGCAGACAGTTTTTTGGTATTTGCCTTAAGTTTACTGGGCCAAAATCTTAATAATCAGGGAAGGTGAAGCGAGATGGAAGGGATACCCAAGAACAGGATTATGGATGAGGACGGCATCCGCCGAGCTATTAGCCGCATTTCCCATGAAATTGTTGAGAAAAATAAGGGTACAAAGGATTTGCTCCTCATCGGCATTAGGACCAGAGGAGTACCACTAGCCGAAAGAATTCAAAAAAGGATTGCGGAGTTTGAAAAAGTGACTCTTCCTTTGGGTTTATTGGATATTACTCTTTACCGGGATGATTTAAGCACCATAGATGTCCAGCCTGTATTGCATGAAACCAGGGTACCCTTCAGCATCGAGGGGAAAACGGTAATTCTGGTGGATGATGTGCTTTTTACCGGCCGGACAGCCAGAGCGGCCTTGGACGCTTTGATTGACTTAGGCAGGCCTCAAAAGATTCAGTTAGCGGTCCTTATTGATAGGGGACACCGGGAGTTGCCGATTAGAGCCGACTATGTAGGAAAAAATGTTCCTACTTCCCGCCGGGAGATTGTATCGGTTTGCCTGCAGGAAACTGACGGCCGTGATGAGGTCTTGCTGCTGGAAAAGAAATCTTAAAAAAGAAGTTAAAAAAATTACCGATGACTTCGATGTAATAACTTCTTGCTAAACAAAAAATTGAGAACTCTGACCATTTTCTTATCCCTTTAAATTTATCCTGTGAGATAGCCAAGGGTACGAGAACTGTTTAATTCCTCCTGCTTTTGGCAGGAGGTTTTAATTTAAAAGCACTTTAGAAAGATCTTCTCTTTTCAATGAATACAATAAAAATTACTTTTGTTAAGAATTGTTTTGTTGAGATTTGTTAATAAATAAAGATCTTAACTAAAGGGCAAATTTAGAAGAAGGAGGCTTATTATGCAGTGGAGACATAAAGATTTACTGGATTTGGACACTCTGACAGCTGAAGAGATCAGGCATATTATCAAGACAGCCCAACCCATGAAGGAAATACTTTCCCGTCCGATGAAAAAACTTCCGACTTTAAGAGGTAAGAATGTTGTTTTATTGTTTTACGAATCAAGTACCAGAACTCGGACTTCCTTTGAAACAGCGGCCAAGATTTTGGGGGCTGATACTACCAATTTCTCCGTAGCGGTTAGCAGTGTCAATAAAGGGGAAAGCCTCCTGGATACGGCTAAAACTTTACAAGCCATGAATGTTGATTTGGTTATTGTTCGTCATTCCAGTTCCGGTGCGGCGGAGTTTTTGGCCAATGTTTTGGAGGCTGGGGTGATTAACGGCGGTGACGGCCAACATGCTCATCCGACCCAAGCCTTGCTGGATTTTTATACCCTTCAGGAAAAACTGGGCGGCTTTGAAGGAAAAAAGATTGTTATTGTCGGCGATATCCTTCACTCCAGGGTGGCGAGAAGCAACGTCCTGGGTTTAAAGAAACTGGGGGCGGATGTCACCCTGGTTGGTCCTCCTACTCTTTTGCCGGATGAAATGAAATACCTTGGAGTTAAGCTGTCCTACGACCTAGATAAGGAACTGCCCGGAGCAGACGCTGTCATGGCTTTGCGCCTTCAGCTGGAGAGACAGCAAAGCGGGCTTTTCCCTTCGATTCGGGAATATAGCAAGTTGTACGGCCTTAGCCTGGAAAGGCTGAAAAAAACCGGCAAAAAAACCATCGTAATGCATCCAGGTCCAATGAACAGGGGAGTCGAGATTATGAGCGACCTGGCGGACAGTGTCCAGTCGGTGATTGAAGAACAGGTTACCAACGGAGTTGCCGTGCGGATGGCATTAATTTATTTGCTGATAGGGGGAGGGACAGGCAATGTGGTGGATTAAGAAAGCCCTGGTGCTGGATCCTGCTCAAGGTTATACAGGAGAAAGAGATGTTTTGGTTAAAGACGGTTTCATCTTGAAAGTTGGCAATTTCCTGGAGGAAGATGTACCGGAGTTTTTTGGGCAGGAGAATTTAGAGGGCGTAAAGATAGTCGAAGCCGCCGGTAAGTATTTATTTCCTGGTTTGATCGATGTGCACGTCCATTTGCGGGAACCGGGACAAGAGGATAAAGAAGATATTCGAAGCGGCTCGCGGGCGGCTGTGAGAGGAGGTTTTACCTCGGTCTTAGCCATGGCCAATACCAAGCCTGTAATTGATCAAAGGGCTTTGGTAGAATTCGTCCGCCTCCAAGGGGAAAGGGCTGGGATGGCCAGGGTCTATCCGGTGGCGGCTGTTACGAAAGGTTTCCAAGGTCAGGAACTGGTAGAAATGATGGATATACGGGAAGGGGGAGCGGTGGCCTTTTCCGACGATGGTTTGGGAATTCAAAATGCAGAGATTATGCGCTTGGCTTTTGAATATGCCAAGTTGACAGGTTGTCCGATTATTAGTCATTGTGAGGATGAAAATTTGGCTGCCCGAGGGGTAATGCGCCGTGGGGAAGCAAGCGCCAGATTGGGGTTAAAAGGTATTCCGGCCAGTGCCGAAAGTGTTATGGTGGCGAGAGACGTCCTACTAGCCGGAGAGGCGGGAGGCAAGCTTCATATCGCCCATGTCTCCACCAAAGAAAGCGTCATGATCATCAGGACGGCTAAAAAATTGGGCATAGATGTTACAGCGGAAGTTAATCCCCACCATTTGCTTTTCAGCGATCAAGATGTGGGTTTAACCAGGACGGACTTGAAAGTCAATCCTCCTCTGCCGACCAAAGAGGACCAGGAAGCTTTGCTGGAAGGGCTGCTGGATGGGACAATTGATATGCTGGCTACTGATCATGCCCCTCATACCTGGGAAGAAAAGGCTAAACCTTTCCCTGAAGCTCCTTTTGGGATAAATTCGCTGGAGACAGCTTTAGCCGTTGTTTGGCAGGAGTTGGTAGAAAAAGGCAAATTGCCTGCGCTTAAAGTCATTGAGCTTTGGTCCCGTAACCCTGCCCAGCGCTTTAACCTACCGGGGGGGACACTGGAAACAGGTTCTCCTGCTGATCTTGTTTTATTTGATCCGGCTTATAAAGAGAGGATTACAGCGGAAAGCATGGAGTCTAAGGCTCAGAATACACCTTTCCTGGGACAAGAGCTACAGGGTTTCCCGGTAATGACTTGGGTGGGCGGGAAACTGGTCATGGCGGACAGGAAGGTTATCTGTAATTAAAGTATATTTTTTGCATTACCCGCTCCTACGCGCGCCGAAGCTGTTCACTTGCTGCTACAGCTAATGCACCTAAACCTCTGGGTACTTACCTGCTGTGAACCAAGGTGCATTTTAACGCTGCAAAAGCTGCGCTCACAACGCTTCTCTGCTTAAACGGTTCGCTGAGTAAAGCAAAAAATATAAGGATATATTGCTAAATTTTAAAAGAAGAGCACAGTTATAATAGTTGCCTAACAGGAGGGAGCCACTTGTATCTAAACGAAAAAGTCGTTGAAAACCGGCTTGTTGGCCATCCTGGCCAAGCTATTTATAAAATGGTTTTAAAGGGGCAGGCAGCGCAAACCGCTCAGCCCGGGCAATTTGTCCATATTCGTGTAGCTGAGAGCTTTGACCCCCTTTTAAGGAGGCCTTTAAGTATTGCCGGGATAAACCGGGAGAGGGAAGAAATAACCATCTATTACCGGGTAGCAGGTAAAGGTACGAGATTGCTCAGCCAAATTAGAGCTAATGAATATTTAAGTGTTTTAGGGCCCTTAGGGACAGGTTTTACGATTCCACGGGATGGGGAATTCTTGCTTATTGCCGGCGGGATAGGGGTTTTCCCTATTTATTCATTAATGGAGGCTGTGGCGCAGCCCCAGGTAAAAATAAAGCTGTTTTGGGGCGGGGAAAACAAAGAGTTTTTGGAAAGTGCCGGCCTAAAGCATTTGCAGGATTTAGGGATAGATTATGAAATAACAACTTTAGATGGAAGCCTGGGGCAACAGGGTTTAGTAACCGACCCTTTCCGAAAATATTTGGCAGAAGTATCAAATAGCTTTGCTGGGGTGAAAGACAAAACGAAAACTCCACCTCTTTGGGCAGCCGCTTGCGGGCCGCCTGGGATGCTTAAGGCTGTTACTGAGATTTGCTTGGAGAATGGTATTCCTCTGGAAGTATCTTTGGAAGAACGGATGGCTTGCGGGGTAGGAGCCTGTTTGGGGTGTGTCTGTACAGTGCGGGATGCGGCAGGCAACCTACGGAGAAAAAGGGCCTGCAAGGATGGCCCGGTTTTTGAAGCCAAGGAGGTTGTTTGGGATGCAGGAGTATAGCAATGGCCACCAGGTAGATTTAACAACAAGGTTAGGGACACTGGTTTTACGAAACCCGGTTATCACCGCTTCCGGCACTTACGGCTTTGGGGAAGAATATGCTGCCTATTGCTCTCCGTCTTCCCTTGGAGCCATAACTGTTAAAGGCATTACTCCGCTGCCGCGCTTAGGAAACCCTGTTCCCAGGCTGGCTGAGACACCTGCCGGTTTGTTAAACTCTGTGGGCTTGGAAAACCCCGGCCTGGAAGAATTTATTAATTCCTACCTTCCTAAATTAGCCCAGCTGGATACTGCCGTAATTGTGAATATCTCCGGTTTTTCCCTGGAGGATTATTCTTTAATGGCATCCGCCCTGGAGGAGCATAGCCGGCCAAAAAACAGGGATCAGGCCCGAAGTGGGGGAATTGCCGCTTTGGAAGTAAATATTTCCTGCCCGAATATTAAGCACGGAGGGATGGCTTTTGGGACCAATCCCAAAAGCGCTGAAGCTGTCGTTCAGGCCGTGAAACGGAATACAACTTTGCCTGTTATCGCCAAGCTGTCCCCGAATGTCACCGACATAGCGGAAATGGCCAAAGCGGTCTCGAGCGGCGGAGCAGACATTATTTCTCTAATCAATACCTTATTGGGGATGAGCATTGATATCCGAACGCAAAAACCGGTTCTTGCCAATAAAATGGGCGGCTTGTCCGGGCCGGCAATCCGGCCGGTAGCCGTCAGGATGGTTTACCAGGTCTATGAAGCAGTTGAACTGCCGCTCATTGGCATGGGGGGAATTGCGACCTGGGAGGATGCCGTCGAGTTTATGTTAGCCGGAGCAAGTGCGGTGAGTATTGGGACGGCAAACTTTGTGAATCCCATGGCACCGTTGGAAATCCTAAAAGGTTTGGAGGACTACTGCCGGCAAAGAGGCTATCATTCTGTGCAGGAAATTGTCGGGCTTGCCCACGGGTAAAACCTGTTTTTCTTTATATAAAACAGCAAAAACACAAAGAATGATGAAAAAAGGAAATTATTACTATATAATTAAATTGTAAAGGATAGATGCTAATGACTGTTCGACAAGATTTTCTAAAAAAAGTTATTGTAGCTTTAGATGTGGATTCCGGGGAAAAGGCCTTGGAGCTGGCTCAAGTTCTTCAAGGCAGCGGTTGTTGGTTAAAAGTCGGCTTGGAACTTTATGCTCGGACGGGATTAGCTTTAATTGCCGAGTTTAAACAACTGGGATTTAATATTTTTTTGGATTTAAAACTGCACGATATACCCACAACAGTGGAAAAAACTCTGAAAATCTTGGTAGCTTCCGGGGTGGATATGCTTAACGTCCATTGTAGCGGCGGCTATGAGATGATGGCCAGGGCGGCTGAAGTCTGCCATAAGGCCAATAAGAAAATAATCGGTGTTACGGTTTTAACCAGTATGGGGGGAGATGAGCTGCCCACTATCGGCATCCAAGGGGATGTGGAAGAGCAGGTTGTCAGGTTAGCCAAATTGGCACAAAAAGCAGGTTTGGACGGGGTTGTGGCTTCTCCTCAGGAAGCGGGGCTTCTCCGCCGGGAATGTGGAGCGGAGTTTCTCCTGGTTACACCTGGAATTCGTCCGGCCTGGAGCGCGAAAAATGACCAAGTGCGGGTTTTAACCCCTGCCGAAGCGCTGGCAGCAGGAAGTTCCTATTTAGTAGTTGGCAGGCCGGTTACTCAGGCTGATAATCCCAGAGAAGCCTTGGAAAGGTTATTCTAGGCTCGCTTAGAGTTAGAAATAAGGTGAAATAATGCGGCTATTTATAGCAATTAATCTTTCAGAAAGCCTCAAAGATGAAATAGCAAGTATTATGCAAAACCTTAAAAGCTTTGCTTTGCAGGGGAATTTTACCCGGCGGGAAAACTTGCATCTAACCCTGGCTTTTTTGGGGGAGGTTGCTCCTACTAGGATAGAAAGCATTAAACAGGCTATGGACAAAGTAAGCGGCGGGCAGTTTACCCTTTCTATCCGTGAGCTTGGGCATTTTCCGAGAAGCGGCGGGGATATCTACTGGTTAGGAGTTGAGAAGAACTCTTCTCTTCTCAAACTACATACAGAGCTTTGCCGAGAGCTTAAAGCTGCAGGATTTAAGCTGGAAGGGCGGGGGTTTAAACCCCATTTAACTCTTGGAAGGCAGATTGTATTAAGAACTGCTTTTGACCAAGCAGAATTTTCTAGTAAGATTCCTCCTCTTTTTCAGGAAGTGGATAGAATAAGCTTGATGAAATCTGAAAGACCGGACGGGATACTGACGTATACCGAGATTTATTCTAAATATTTATAAAAAAATACTCGAAATAAATAATATAAATAGTTAAATACCTAGTGTAAAATACCTAGTTCGGAAGGTGGAAGAGGATTATGGCTTTTAACTCACAAAGTACTCAGAAATTAGACTCAAAACAAATCCTGCAAATTTTTAAAGATACCGGCGCCCTACTTCAAGGACATTTTTTGCTGACTTCCGGCAAACATAGCTCCCAGTATATGCAGTGTGCGCAAGTTCTCCAATACCCCAGGCTGGCTGCTCAACTTGGCCAAGAACTGGCTGCCAAGTTTAGTGGCCTGGAAATTGAAACCGTTGTTGGGCCTGCTATGGGGGGTATTATTGTCGCCCATGAAGTAGGAAGGGCTTTAGGTGTTAAAGCTATTTTTGCCGAAAGACAAAACGGAGAAATGGTTTTAAGAAGAGGATTTAAGCTTTCCCCGGGAGAAAAAGTCCTGGTGGTGGAAGATGTGATTACCACCGGAGGATC
Source organism: Peptococcaceae bacterium (assembly GCA_012839895.1). GTDB lineage: Bacteria > Bacillota > Desulfitobacteriia > Desulfitobacteriales > Syntrophobotulaceae > DUML01. Next base: position 20,144 of record DUML01000015.1, read on the forward strand.
CGTGCAGGAAGTGATTAATATTGTCCGGGACGCCGGGGCTTTGCCTGTTGGGGTAGGGGTGCTGGTGGATCGCAGCGGTGGAAAGGCAGCTTTTGCTGATCTGGTCTTACAAAGCCTTCTCCAATTGGATCTGGAAGTTTACGAACCGGAGAATTGCCCCCTTTGTGCCCAAGGCCTACCTTGGGAAAAGCCCGGCAGCAGGGGAATTAAGTAAGAACTGTTTACTTTTTTTTAAAAAGCAAAGCCTTTAAGGGAACAGCCAAAAACTAAAAAAACATTGCCTGGGGATAAAAATGAAAAGGCATTTAAAAATTTTAAACCGGAATAAACAAGGAATAGAAAACTTAAAGGATTTGGGCCAAACTTTTATTGACGCCGACCAAAGGTTCATTTCTTTAAAAGACGAAAATCTTAAGTATCTTTTTGTGAATAAAGCACTGGCAAGCTTTTTCCAAAAAGAAGCTTCAATGATTATCGGCCGGGATGACTTTGCTTTAACGGATAAAGAGTTGGCAGCTTTATTTCAGAAAACCGATATGACTGTTCTGGAGAAAAGAACAATCTTAAGGGATGAGCTCATGTGGGAAAATAAAGTTTTTGAATCCTCAGGAACAGCTTGATTATGTTTTAAACGAGAGTCTGAGGTTGACGGGGAGTAAATTTGGTTATATTTATCTCTACGATGAAGAAAACCAGGAGTTTATTTTAACCTCCTGGTCTAAAGATGTATGGCTGAGTGCCGCGTTGTGGAAAAAAAGACTAAGTACCAGCTGGCCAAAACCGGTCTTTGGGGTGAAGTTGTCCGTCAGAAAAAACCTATTATCGTCAATGATTATGAATTACCTAACAAGCTCAAGAAAGGGTATCCCGAAGGCCGTATCCGACTGGCCAAATTTATGTCAATTCCTATAATTATTGATGGTCATATTGTTGCTGTCGCGGGATTTGCCAATAAAGAAGAAGACTATGATGAGAATGATATTTATCAGGTCACTGCTCTAATGAATGGGGTTTGGTATGCCAAGGAGAGAAGAGAGCGGACTCAGGAATTGGTTGAAATAAACCGTTCTTTAAAGAGCAGCAAGAAAAGCTTCAACTTATCCTGGATTCTGCCGCTGAGGGAATATATGGGATTAACCATTGAAAATGCCGAAAATATGATGTATGTGGAGAAGACCCTGGAGCGGAAAAAATTTAACGAGGCATTTATTAAAACTGGGATGCCTTTATCAAGCTGCTTGCCAAATAGAAAATTCTACAATTTTTTTTACCATGAAAAGGATTTTTAGTAATTAAGGCGAATATAAAAATTATAATAAAAATAATTATTATGTAATTATTATTCATTTTGCAAGGGAGGGTTTGTAATGCCGGAAAGTTACTATCAATGGGCAATGAAAAAAGGAATCACCCGCCGGGAATTTCTTAAATTTTGCACAGCTATGGCTGCAATGCTTGGTTTGGAAGCCAGCATGGTGCCTAAAATCGTGCATGCTTTAGAGACAAATCCCAGAGTGCCTGTTATCTATCTTAATTTACAGGAGTGTACTTGCTGTAGTGAATCTTTATTACGCGCCGGCCATCCGCTGGCTGCGGATTTAATTCTGAATATGATTTCTTTGGATTACATGGAAGTATTGCAGGCCGCTGCCGGCGAGCAAGCTGAAGAGGCCAAGCTTAAAACCATGAAAGAATTCCATAACAAGTATCTTTTGGTTGTGGAAGGAAGCGTAAGCTTAGCTGAAGACGGAGTGTATTGCACCATTGGCGGTAGGACTACTGCCGATGTTTTGCAAGAAGCAGCTGAAGGTGCCTTGGCGGTTATCGCCTATGGAACCTGTGCCACAGACGGTTGTGTTCAAGGCGCCTATCCTAATCCTACCAAAGCAGTTGGTATTCATGAGGTAGTTAAAAATAAACCGGTAATCAAGGTTCCGGGGTGCCCCCCAATTGCTGAGGTTATTACGGGAACCATTGTGCATTATTTAACTTTTGGCGTGCTCCCGGAATTAACACCTCAAGGAAGGCCTAAGGCCTTTTACCAGCATACTATTCATGACAATTGCAACCGCAGGGCTTTCTTTGACAAGGGACTGTTTGTGGAATCTTTTGATGACCCGGGAGCCCGAGAAGGCTGGTGTTTATTCAAGATTGGCTGTAAAGGCCCGTCTACTTATAATGCTTGTGCCATAACCGGCTGGAATGAAGGGACAAGCTATCCTATCAAGTCCGGGCATCCCTGCTTAGGATGTTCAGAAGATAAGTTCTTTGACAAGGGCTCTTTTTATTCCCCAATGGATAAAGTTTTACCGGAACCGAGCGTCGAGGACATAAATAGAATTAACAAAAATAAAGTGATTATCGGCGTTGCTGCCGGGGCTGCTGCCGGTGCCGTAGGCGGAGGAGTTGCCACTGCCGCTTTTCTAGCTAACAGGAAGGATAAAAAGCTATACATTGATCCGGAGGATTTCTATAAGATTAAAAACCAGGACCAAAATCAGTCTGAATGAAGATAGAGTGTTAAGCTTGTCTATTCTAGACTACTATAATATATAGAAAGGAATAGAGAATATGGCTACGAAGAGAATTGTGATAGATCCGGTTACCCGTATCGAAGGTCACCTACGGGTGGAAGCTGTGGTTGAAGGCAACAAAATAACTGATGCTATAAGCTCCGGAACAATTTTTCGGGGGTTAGAAATAATCCTTCAAAACCGTGATCCAAGGGATGCTTGGGCTTTTGCGCAAAGAATCTGCGGTGTTTGTACCCATGTCCATGCTCTGGCCTCCATTCGAGCCGTTGAAGACGCTTTGCAGATTACCATTCCCAAAAACGCCAATCTTATTCGCAATATCATGTCGGCAACTCAGGATATTCAGGACCATGCCGTTCATTTTTACCATTTACATGGCTTTGATTGGATAGATGTTGTCAGTGCCTTGAAGGCAGATCCTGCCCAGACCAGTGCCATTGCCATGTCTATTTCCAAATGGCCGTTATCCAGTACAAGCTACTTTACCGAAATCCAGAATAAAATTAAAAAATTGGTAGAGAGCGGTCAATTGGGCATCTTTGCTAATGCTTACTGGGGGCATCCGGCCTATAAACTTCCGCCGGAAGTCAATTTGCTTGGTGTTGCCCATTATCTTGAGGCTCTAAATTGGCAAAAGGAAATTGTGAAGATTCATGCTGTCTTTGGTGGGAAGAACCCGCATCCCAACTATACCGTGGGCGGGGTACCATCCGCCATTAATCTCCATAGCCACGGCGTAATTAATATGGAGCGTTTGAACCTTGTTAAATCTAAAATCGATGAAGCCAAGACCTTTATTGAGCAAGTGCTTATCCCCGATATTTTAGCGATAGCCGGCTTTTATAAGAACGAGCTCTGGGGAGGCGGCATAAGAAATTATATGTCTTATGGCGATTATCCTCAGACTTCTATTAATGAGCCCGATAGCTTCCTGGTTCCCCGTGGGGTTGTTCTTGATGGAGACCTTACGCGGGTATATGAAGTCGATCTGAAGGATCCGGAACAGATTCAAGAATTTGTCGACCATTCCTGGTTCCGTTATGATAATCCGGATGCCGGGCTACATCCCTGGGATGGGAAAACCGAACCCCAATATGATGGGCCTAAACCTCCTTACCAGTATCTGGACGAAAACAAGGGATACAGCTGGTCCAAGAGCCCTCGTTGGCAGGGCAAGCCTATGGAAGTCGGCCCCTTAGCCAGATTTGTTGTTGCCTATGCTAAGGGTGATGAGGAAATCAGGCATTTAGTGGACAGTGCTTTGCAAAAACTGGATCTTCCTCTCGAAGCTCTCTTCTCCACTCTCGGCAGAACATTGGCCAGGGCTTTAGAGACCCAGCACCGGGTCAATCTTTTAGAAAAATTCTACAAAGATTTAATTTCTAATATTAAAGCGGGAGATACAGCAACATTTAATAATGAAAAATGGAATCCTGAGACCTGGCCGGCAGAAGCCCAGGGAGTAGGTTTCTGTGAAGCTCCGCGAGGATCCTTAGGCCATTGGGTGAAAATTAAGGACGGTAAAATAGCCAATTACCAAGCGGTTGTTCCCACCACTTGGAATGCTTCCCCCAGGGACGCCAAGAAGCAGCTTGGAGCTTATGAAGCGTCGATAATCGATACTCCTCTTGCTAATCCTGAGCAGCCCTTGGAGGTTTTAAGAACCATTCATTCTTTTGATCCTTGCATAGCTTGTGCTTGCCACTTGCTTGATCCTCAAGGGCATGAGTTAAACGTTGTTAAGGCCTATTAAACTAACTACTAAACTTAAAGGAGTGCTGTTTTGTCAAACGTTAAAGTCTTGGGAGTCGGCAACCTTATAAGACAGGACGAAGGCCTTGGTATTCATCTTTTGCAAGCTTTACAAAATAAATTGCCCCCTGTCACGCCATCCGGGCTTGAACTCCTGGATGGCGGAACCGGGGGGCTTGTTCTCCTGGATTATGTGGAAAGCGCCGATAAATTACTGATCTTAGATGCAGTGGCGGCAGGAAGGAAACCGGGGGAAATCGTTATTTGGCAGGAGGAGGAAATTCCTTATTTTATTGCGTCCAAAATGACCGCTCATCAGGTTGGTTTGGCCGAAGTATTGCACTGGGCAAAATTCAGGGGAAAGTATCCTCAGGAAATTGTGGTGGTTGGAATCCAGCCCAAATGCCTGGATTGGGGTACCGAGCTGAGTGAAGAAGTGCGTAATTCTTTGCCTGCTGCCTTAGAAGAGGTTCTAAACATTTTAAAAAAATGGGGCGTAAAACTCTAATTCGAAAATACTCTATTTCTCGTTGAATCTAATTCTTTAGAATCTATCTTGCAGAATCTAATTCTGTAAATTTAATTCTGTAGAATCCAATTCTCGAGAATACTCCTGCAGCGCTTTTCCTCTTTTTAATATATCAAATATTTTTAAATTTAAAATTAAGGAAGAGATTAAAATTTAAAATTAAGAATTGCTTCATGGAAAGTTTCGGCCAGAGTGGGATGAGCGTGGATCATATCTTGAATATCTGTAGCCTTAAGCCCCTGGTGCAAGCTTAAGGCAGCCTCATGGATCAAATCACTGGCATGAGGCCCTAATATGTGGACGCCGAGAATTTCTCCGGTCTCTTTATTGGCAAGAACTTTAATTAAGCCTTCACCTTCACCCAAGGTGAGGGCTTTTCCGTTGGCGCCGAACATGGCTTTACTGACCTGGTAAGGAATGTTTTGGCTTTTAGCTTCTTCTTCAGTCAAGCCCACGGCAGCTATTTCCGGAAAAGTAAAAACGCAGGAAGGCACAACCGGAGTTGATTTTTTCACACTTGGGTTTTGAGTGGTTTGGTTTGTCCCGGTCTTAGTTTCCCTGGAAGCGAATAATTTTTCGGCCACAATTCTCCCCTGGTGGGAAGCTACATGGGCGAGCATTTGACCGCCGATAACATCGCCAATGGCATAAATACCGGGAACAGAAGTGGCGAAATCTTCGTCGACCTCAATTCCCTGCCGGTTATAACGGACACCTGCTTCCGCAAGCCCTAGACCTTCGGTTTGGGGCACACGGCCGGTGGCAAGCAAGACAATATCAGCGTTAAACTCCAAGGCGGCTTCATTTTTGCCTTGGGCGAAAATAAGCAAACCGTCTGCCGACTGCCGGATTTCCTTTACTCTGACGCCTGTTTCAATTTTTAGTCCTTTCTTTTTCAGGAGAGGATTAAAGCGCCTGACCAGTTCTTCATCCATCATGGGCAGGATGCGGGGCAATAATTCCAGGACGGTCACTTCACTGCCGAAGGACTGGAAGACAGCCGCTAATTCCATGCCGATTACCCCGCCGCCGATAATAACCATTCTGCCGGGAACTGTCGTCAGATCTAAAACTTCCTTACTGGTGAGCACTCCCGGCAGGTCCGTGCCGGGGATCGGAAGGTCGGCGGTTCTTGAGCCTGTGGCCAATAAGATATACCGGGCTGTGATTTTTTCCGGGATATCGTCAGGACTTGAAGGAGTGATTTCCACAGTTGTAGGGTTCAGCAGGCGGGCTTTGCCTTTAAGAACCTGGATGCCATGAATTTTCATGAGCTGATTTAACCCGGAGTGCAGGCGCTCGACGATTTCTTGTTTGCGCGCCTGCACTTTCTGCATATCCAGAGAAAACCCGAGGAGGTCCACTCCGAACTCCTGGGCTTTTTTTAACGTATTAATTATTTCGGCATTTTTATAAAAAGCTTTGGTGGGAATACAACCCCAGTGGAGACAAGTTCCTCCCAGGGCATGCTGCTCAACCAGAATCACTTTAGCTCCCAACTGGGCAGCCCTAAGGGCAGCTGTGTAGCCGCCCGGGCCTCCGCCAATAATAATTAAATCATGTTCCATAGCATTCGTTCCTTATTGTTAATAAATTTTTATTTAATAATTTTTGTAAAAAATATTTCGAAATATTTTTTACAAAAATTCTTTGAATATATTATTTTGGATATTTTATAAAGAGTATTCTGTGTTTACTATTTGTTGGTCTCCGGCTGCCAACGAAGTTTTGGGTGGCGAGCCGCGGCCGCTTCATCCAAGCGTTGCACCACAGTACTATAAGGCGCGGAACGGACTAATTCCGGATCTGTTTGAATTTCTTCCACAATAGCCTTCAGAGCGGCAATAAATTCGTCCAAGGTTTCTTTGCTTTCGGTCTCGGTAGGCTCCAGCATCAAAGCTTCCTGGACAATCAGCGGGAAATAAATTGTCGGCGGATGATAACCATAATCTAAGAGCCTTTTGGCGATATCCAGGACCGCTACTCCTTGGCTGTGATAATTTTGGCCGGAGAAAACGCACTCATGCATGCAGATCCGGTCATAGGGAAGAAGGAAGAGCCCTTTTAACTTCTGCAGCAAATAATTGGCATTTAAGACTGCGTTTTCCGAGACTTCTTTGAGGCCTTTGGCTCCCAGGCTTAAGATATAGGCATAAGCCTTGACCATCACAGTAAAATTCCCGTAGAAAGAACGTACTTTGCCCAAAGAGAGGGGCAGGTCGCCATCAAGATAATATTTGCCGTCGCGGAATTCCACCAGGGGCTTGGGCAAGAAGGGAATTAAATCTTTTTTGACTCCCACCGGTCCTGAGCCGGGGCCGCCTCCACCGTGGGGAGTGCTGAAAGTCTTGTGCAGGTTGAGATGGACCACATCAAAGCCCATATCACCCGGGCGGGCAATTCCCAAAATGGCGTTGGCATTGGCGCCGTCATAATAAAGGAGTCCGCCGGCAGCATGAATGATCTCGGCAATTTCCGTAATATTCTCATCAAACAAGCCTAAGGTATTGGGATTAGTAAGCATTAAGCCTGCCAGTTCGGGACTAACGGCAGCTTTTAGGGAGTCAAGGTCAACTCCCCCTTGGGCATTGCTTTTAACTTGTATAACTTCAAAACCGGCCATGGCGGCAGAAGCCGGATTGGTGCCGTGGGCCGAATCGGGGACGATTATTTTGGTCCGCCGGCTTTCCCCCCGGGCGGTGTGGTAAGCTTTAATAGCCAATAAGCCGGCTAACTCCCCGTGGGCGCCTGCAGCAGGCTGGAGCGAAAAACGGTCCATGCCGGTTATCTCCGAGAGCATTCTATCCAGTTCATACATAATTTGCAGGCAGCCCTGGACAGTTTCTTCAGCCTGATAGGGATGCACATGCAGGAATCCGGATAAACGGGAGACCACTTCATTTACTTTGGGATTGTATTTCATGGTACAGCTGCCTAGAGGGTAAAAACCGGCATCCACGCCGTAATTGCGCTGGGATAAGCGGGTGAAGTGACGGACGGTATCCAATTCGCTTACTTCCGGCAAAAGAGGGGGCTTTTCTCTTAAAAAATCAGCCGGCAAGAGTTCGCTTACTTCTTTTTCCGGTACATCACAAGGCGGGAGTGAATAGCCTTTCCGTCCCGGTTGGCTAATTTCGAAGATTAATGGAGTTTGCTTATTTTGCGCCATCTTATTTCCCACCTACTTTCTCTACCAGGAGATCAATTTCTTCTTTGGTTCTTTTCTCGGTCACTGCTAGTAGCCAAGTATTCTTAAGTTCAGGGTATACTTTTTGTAAAGGATATCCGCCTATGATCTTGCTTTCTAACAGATTGGCATTAAGATCTTCCGGTGATACTGGAGTTTTAACGGCAAATTCCTTAAAGAAAGGTGCGGTATAAAGGGGGTCAAACCCTGGTAATTTAGTGATTTGTTCCATAGCGTAGTGGGCTTTTTGCAGGCAGAGGTAGGCTACTTCTTTAAGCCCTTCTTTGCCCAGCAAAGTTAAATAGATTGTCGCTGTCAGGGCATTTAAAGCATGATTGGAACAAATATTGGAAGTCGCTTTTTCCCGGCGGATATGTTGTTCCCGGGCTTGGATAGTTAAGGTGAAGGAGCGCCGGCCTTTTTTATCGGTAGTTTGGCCTACAATTCTTCCAGGCATCTTACGCAATAATTTTTCGGTAGCGCAGAAAAAGCCTAAGTGCGGCCCGCCAAAACTTAAGGGATTGCCCAAGGACTGGCCCTCACCGACTACAATGTCGGCACCGCATTCCCCGGGAGATTTAAGAAGGGCTAAAGCAATAGGGTCAGCGCTGACAACAAAGAGAGCCTTGTTGTTATGAGCAATTTCCGCTAATGTGGGCAGAGACTCGATTGCTCCCAAGAAGTTGGGGTATTGCACCAAGAGGGCGGCAGTTGCCGAAGAAATAGCCGATTTTAGTTCTTCCAAATCCAGGGTGCCATTGATAAAGCCAATTTCCTTGACTTTAATTCCTCTGGCCCGGGCATAGGTTTTAAGAACCTCCCGGCTTTCCGGATGGACTGAGCTGGCTACCAGCACTTCATCGCGTTTTACAGCCTGGCAAGCCATGAGCATGGCTTCAGCCAGGGCGCTGGCCCCGTCGTACATGGAAGCGTTAGAGATCTCCATGCCGGTCAGCTCACACATCATGGTTTGGAATTCAAAAATAGCCTGCAGGGTTCCTTGGCTAAATTCAGGCTGGTAAGGGGTGTAAGCCGTATAGAATTCCTGCCGGGAAATTAGGGTATCAATAACACTGGGGATAAAATGGTCGTATACTCCGGCCCCCAAGAAGCAAATATTGTCTTCCAGGTTGTTGTTCCGGCCGGCCAGGGCTTTCAAATGTTTGAGGAGGTCCATTTCCGAAAGAGCTTCAGGGAGGTTAAGATTTTGCTTCAAGCGGACTTCCTTTGGGATATCCCTAAAAAGCTCTTCCAGAGAGTTTAACCCAATTTCCTTTAACATCTCTTCCTGTTGCAGGGCGGTATTGGAAATGTATCTGGACAAACCTATTCCTCCTGTTCGCAGACTTTTTCATATTCTGCCGGATCAAGCAAATCTTCAATTTCAGCTGGATTACTGATTTCCAGGGTAACAATCCAGTTTTCATAAGGGTCTTGGTTGACCAGCTCAGGATTGTCGAGTAAAGCCTCATTAACTTCGCTGACGGTACCGGATAAAGGGGCATAGACATCGGCAGCGGCTTTCACGGATTCAACTACAGCCAAAGGAGCGCCCTTAGTTACTTCATCGTTTACTTCAGGCAATTCAACAAACACGATTTCTCCCAGGTGCTCTTGGGCATAATCGGTAATCCCGATAAAAACTGTATTGCCTTCAATCCGTACCCATTCATGGGAAGAAGTATACTTCAGGTTTTTAGGGATGTTCATTAATTTCAACCTCCGTTTTTCTCATTTATATAAAATAATTAATTAAGCTGAACAAAATCTTAATGGTTGAACAATGTCTTTATATTATTATGTCGTACTGAACATATGCAGGCTTGAGCAACACGTCACTCTGAACATATGTTATTCATGAGCGTCATTCCTTTAAGCATCTAGTCATTCTAAGAAGTATGTCATTCTAAGCATTATGTCATTCTAAGCATTATGTCATTCTAAGCATTATGTCATTCTAAGCATTATGTCATTCTAAGCATTATGTCATTTTAAGCGTTATGTCATTCTGAGCATTATGTCATTTTAAGCGTTATGTCATTCTGAGCATTATGTCATTTTAAGCGTTATGTCATTCTGAGTGAAACGAAGAATCTTTCACTTGGCAAAGACCTGAATTTAGATACCTTATTTTTATATTAGATACCTTATTTCTATATATAGGCAGGTATTATTATGTTTTTTTATAACGTTTTTGATAAAAAGGTTTAGGGATAATTCTGGCTTGAGGATTATTCTTGCGGATGACAATCTCGATAGTTTCCCCTTCTTGGGCGTACTGGGATTCAATTAAGGCCAGCCCTACGTTTTTCTTCAGGCTTGGTGCCAGACCTCCGGTGGTGACATGACCAATACTTTTGCCATTCTTTTGGACTTCATACTCGCTCCGGGGCAAGCCTCGCTCGATCATTTCGAAACCTACCAGTTTACGGGGAACGCCTTCCGCTTTTTGCTTGGCTAAAGCCTCTTTGCCTATAAAGTCGGCTTTGTTTAATTTAACGAACATTCCTAGCCCTGCCTCTAATGGAGTGATCTCAGGGCTAAGTTCATGGCCATAGAGAGGCAAGGCCGCTTCAAATCTTAGAGTATCTCTCGCCCCCAGGCCTATAGGTTTCAAGCCGTGTTTTTGGCCTTCTGCCAGGATCGCCTGCCAGAGTTCCGGGGCTTTGGCCGGCTCCACATAGAGCTCAAAGCCGTCTTCTCCGGTGTAGCCGGTACGTGAAACCAAAGCCGGTATACCGCTTACCGTAAGGCCAGGCAGGAAACGGAAAAACTTAACCTCATTCAAGTTAGTAGCAGTCAGGGCTTGTAGGATGGTTTGAGCCAGAGGACCCTGGAGAGCCAGCTGGGCGTATTGTTCGGAAACATCTGTGACTATAACCTGGCCTTCTTCATGTTCTTTAAGCCAGGCAAAATCCTTGGCTGTGTTGGCAGCATTGACCACCAAGAGGTAATGGTCGGGCTTATACCTGTAGACTATTAAGTCGTCGACAACTCCGCCGTCAGGATAACACATCAAAGTGTAATAGACCTGATAGTCCTGCATGGTGGAAATATCGTTGGTCAACATTTTTTGCAGAAATTTTTCGGCATCAGGCCCTTGAACAAGTATTTCACCCATATGGGAAACATCAAAGAGGCCGGCAGCCGAGCGGACAGTCTCGTGTTCTTTCAGAATGCCTTCATATTCTACGGGTAAAGCCCAACCGCCGAAGTCAATGATTTTTCCCCCTGCGGCCAGATGCAGGTCATAAAGTGGTGTCTTTTTCAATTATTCCACCTCCATGGTTTAGTATTTGCATTTTTTCGTAAAACCAAGCTTCCGGCAGTAGGAAGCAAAGAGAAAACAGAGGAGGGACTGATTTGTCTCTCCTCTGCAAGACAACTTGGGAGATATCGTTTTTAAGGCGTCGCATTTTAGCATATTATAGTTCATTATAATTGTTCGATCTAAAGATGTAAATAGGTTGAGAGACCACACTTTGCATTTTTATACTTATATATTAATTTTTATACCTTAAACATATTCTAATAAATAGATGAGTCCGGAAACGGTAAGGGCACTTAACAAGGTAGAGACAAAGACTATTTGGGAAGCATATTCCGGTTCGCTTTCAAATTCCCTGGCGATAACCGCCATATTGACAGCGGTAGGTGTGGAAACCCCTACTATTAAACTTTTGGCCAGAATCCCCTCAATTCCCAGGAATTGAACAAGGAAGAAAGCTATGAAGGGAGCAATGATCAGCCGGAGGAAACTGGCGAGCAATATATCTTTTAACCTGGCGGTTAATTTTACTTCAGCCAGTTGAATTCCCAGGGTTATAAGGGCCATACCGATAAAGGCGTTGGCGATATTATCCAGGGGAATCAAGAGAAATTGGGGAATGACAAAATTAGTAGACTTTACAATGACTACGAGGATTAAGACATAAATTGCGGGCATTAAGAGCATATTTTTTAGGGCTTGTCTATTATTTGTCTTCCCGGAAGAAGCTTGAAAAACACCAAAAGTATTTCCTAAGACTGTTTGAATTAAGATTATAAATATTTGGGCGGCAGTGGTCAGCGGATTATGAAAGGTAATTTCTATCAGGGGCAGTCCGTAATTTGCAGCATTAAAAAACAAGAGGGAATTAACAAAGATTTTTTTTATCCCTCGTGGATAATGGAGCAGGCGGGAAACTAATTCCCCTAAAAGAAACATTATTATTAATAAAGCTATTAGAAAAATAAAGACTGTACGAAACAATTCCCAGGTTGCTTCGGTATAATAGATCTTGGTGAAAATGATGGCTGGCGTAAGGATGTAAAGATTTATTTTCGTAAAAGTACGAATATCCAGTTTCAGTTTTTTTTGCGCAATGAATCCTACCGCAATCAATATAAAAATAGGGAGTATAATATTTGTTATAATACTTAGAAATGTAAACATGGCCCCTACTCCGTCTTTTTCTTTCTGAGCTTTTGGTATTCAATTTAAATATAACATAAATATTTTAACTTAGAAAATATAGAAGATAATTGCGGTTAATTGTGGAAGTTTTCTAAATATTACAGGATAGTTTTTATTCAGTTTCTTCTGTGGCCAGCAAGCGTTCAATATTTTCTTTAGTCGGAGTAATAACCAGGGACCAGTGCTGGTCGTATACCACCATCCCCGGCTTTGCTCCCCGGGGTTTTTTAATATGTTTGACGTGGGTATAATCAACCGGGATTTGAGATGACCCTCGGGCTTGGCTGAAGTAAGCGGCTAGTGTGGCTGCGTCTTCCAAAGTGGAGTCATCCGGAAACTCCTGTTTATCCCCTAAAGGGACAATAACATGCGAACCGGGTATGTTTTTGACATGCAGCCACAGGTCTGTCGGTTTGGCTTCCCGCCAAGTCAGGCGGTCATTTTGCCTGTTATTGCGCCCCACAATAATGGGGCAGCCGGTTTTGGAGAAATAGACATGAGGCCGGGACTGTTTATCTTGCTCTTTTCTCTTAGCAGAAGCTTTGCTCGGGGAAGTTTTTTTGGTTGCCAGTTCGGCTAAACCTTTGCGCCGGGCATGCTTGCCGGAGATATACCCTTGGTCAATCAATTCCTGGTGAATTTCTTTTAATTCTTGGTTGGTGGCAGCTTGTTCAATGCTTAGAGCCAGGCTTTGCAGGTAAGCAATTTCTTCTCTCGCTGCTTCTAACATTGGTTCTGTATTACGGATAGTGGATTTGGCTTTATTGTAGAGCTTAAAGTAGCGTTGGGCATTTTCAATCCCGTTTAAATTCGGTTCCAGGGCAATTGTCAGTGGTTTGAAATCAGGGTCAGTATAATCCTCCACCGTAATTTCTTTCATCCCGGGGGAGAGTTTATAAAGATTAGCCGTTAAAAGTTCACCATATTTTTGGTAGCCCAGTCCTTTGGCCGCTTTAGTTAATGCGCTCTCATATATTTGGCACTTTTTGCTGACCTGGTTAAGGTGTTCGTTGATCACTTTGCTTAGAGAGCCCCGGATGGCTTCCGTGTTGTTATAGTTGGTTTTGGCCTCATAAAAAAGGTTGACGGCCTCATTCAGGGTTTGTGTTTGCTGCCTGGCTAAACCCAAATATTGTTCATAGGGTTCAAAAGTAAAAGCCAGCGGTAGGTTAGATTGTTTCGGGGATTGATAATAAACACAGGGATTAAGCACGGCGCTGTCTTTCTGGAGCAGAAAATGAGCATAGGCTTGGAAGAGGCGGCTTAAATCTATTTCTCCGCAGGTATCCAGGATGGCATCCGGTTCCAGACCTGCTCTCAGCGCAATTTCCCTGGCCAACTCCGGGCTGAGCCCGTTAAACAAGTCCAATAAAGCCTCGCTTACTTTTCTATTGAAGTTATATTGGAGAAGATGGCTAATCCATTGTTCTTCATTGGCTATTGGCTCTATTTTGTTTTGTGAAGGAGGGGCTATGTAGGGTTTACCCGGAAGAACTTCCCGGTGCCGGCTTAAAACATGGGAATAGCGTCTAAGCCCGTCAAGAATAGTGTTGGTCTGAGGGTCTACAAGAATTAGGTTGCTGTGTTTGCCCATTATTTCCAGTAGCAAATAATAATCTTGCAAGTCACCCCTTTCGTTGTAATTTTGAATGGTAATTTTCACTATGCGTTCCAACCCGATTTGCCGGATTCCGGTAATCTTGCCGCTTTCCAAATGCTTGCGCAAGATCATGCAAAACATAGGGGGAGAAACCGGGTTGTCTTTGCTCTTTTCCGTAAGATGGATTCTGGCAGCTGTGCTGCCGGCGTTTAAGAGCAAACGGAAGTTCCGTCCGGCACTTCTTAAGAGCAAGTGGACTTCTTCTTTTTCCGGTTGTTGAATTTTGTCAATGCGGGTGCCGATGATCAGCGGTTCCAGTTCTCGAATTAGATGGTAGAGGGTAATGCTGTCCAAAGCCATAATTTAAGCCTCTCCTTGTTTAAGTCTCATTACAGTATACCATAGCGTTGTTAAAACCTTAAGGTGAAAGGTCTTAAGGCTTTTTTGTTTTTTTAAACATCATCAAAGAGTAATTTTTTGGGGACAGGCTGAATAGCATGTACAAAAGATTATTTTATAGAATGCTTTGGGATTTTTTCCAAAGCTTTTCAACTTAAGGTTAAGGAAGAATAAAAAGGAGGAACAGGCATGCAAGGGCACATATGGCATATCTTAACCGGAGAGGAAGTTTGCAAAGGATTGCATGTTGACCCGGAAAAAGGGCTTAGTGATAAAGAAATAAACCGTCGCCTATTGGAATTCGGTCATAATACACTGGCCGTCAAAAAAGGGGTAAATCCGGTTTTCTTGTTTTTAGGTCAGTTTAAAGACTTCATGGTAATGGTATTAATGATTGCTACCTTGATTTCCGGGCTTTTGGGCGAAATTGCCGACGCTGTTACTATCCTGGCCATTATTTTAATCAATTCTGTTCTTGGCTTCATCCAGGAGTACAAGGCCGAGAGATCAATGGAAGCGTTGCGAACGCTGGCAGCTCCGGAGGCAACGGTTCTGCGCAATGGGGACATAACAAAGATTCCGGCTTCGGAACTTGTTCCCGGGGATATTGTCATGGTCGAAGCGGGGGACAGGATCCCCGCCGATCTTCGCTGGTTGAAAGCAATTAATATTAGGGTGGAAGAATCGGCCTTGACCGGTGAGTCCCAGCCTGTGGCTAAAACGGACCAGGCTCTTGAGGATGAATATCTCCCCATCGCCGATCGTAAAAACATGGGTTATATGGGGACAGTTGTGGTTAATGGGCGGGGTATAGGAGTGGTGGTCGCTACAGGGATGGCTACGGAAATGGGGATTATCGCCGGCATGATCCAGGAAGTTAAAGATGAAGAGACTCCCTTACAACGCCGGCTAGCCCAGCTGGGGAAATACTTGGTCGCCTTATGTTTAGCTGTTTGCTTGGTAGTGGTTATAACGGGTCTCTTGCAAGGGGAAAGCTTCACTAAAATGTTCTTTACCGGGGTGTCCTTGGCTGTCGCCGCTATCCCTGAGGGTTTGCCTGCTATTGTTACTGTAGCTTTAGCTATCGGAGTGCAGCGGATGGTTAAACGCAATGCCATCATCCGTAAGCTCCCGGCAGTGGAAACTTTAGGTTGCGCTACGGTGATTTGCTCCGATAAAACTGGGACTTTAACTCAAAACGAGATGACAGTAAGGAGAATTTACTGTGACGGGCAAATAATTACGGTTAGCGGCCAAGGTTATGATCCCAAAGGGGATTACCACGGGGCGGATCCATATAATGATAAAGGTGTTTTAAGGGAACTGCTGAAATGTGCTGCTCTTTGCAATAATGCAGTTCTGACTAAAAGGGGCTTAAGGGTTCCGGGGCTATTCCGGGGAAGGAGCCAAGACAAGGTCTGGAGTATTGACGGCGACCCCACGGAAGGAGCATTGCTTGTGGCTGCGGCCAAAGCCGGATTATGGCGGGAAGGATTGGAACGCAAAGAACAAAGGATAGCGGAAATACCTTTTACTTCGGAACGCAAAATGATGTCGGTTATTTATAAAGGAAAGCAAGGTTATAAAGCTTATATTAAAGGTGCTCCGGATGTGATCTTGCCTTTGTGTACCCAGGAATTAACTGCCCAGGGGGTTGTGGATCTAACAGCGGAAAGGAGAAAACAAATTCTTTTTATAAATGATGAAATGGCTAATCACGCCCTCAGAGTCTTGGCTTTAGCGGTTAAAAATGTTTCCCCCGGCGAACAGAACGGCCAGGTAGAGAAAAACTTAATTTTTGTCGGCTTGATGGGAATGATTGATCCTCCCCGTCCCAGTGCCATTAAAGCCATAAAAGTTTGCCAAGCAGCCGGAATTAAACCTGTGATGATTACCGGAGACCATAAGCTGACTGCCCAGGCTATTGCCAGGGAATTGGGTATTCTTAAAGGGCGGAATCAACTGGTGGTCACAGGTCCGGAACTAGACAGGATGACAGATGAGGATTTGGAAAAATGCGTTATGGATATTTCGGTTTTTGCCAGGGTGGCACCGAGGGATAAACTGAGGATTGTCAGGGCTTTAAAAAAGAAAGGGCAAATTGTAGCCATGACCGGCGACGGAGTCAATGACGCGCCGGCGGTGAAAGAAGCGGATATTGGCGTAGCTATGGGCCAGACGGGGACGGATGTTACCAAGGAAGCTTCAGCGATGATTATTGCTGATGACAATTTTGCAACCATTGTAGCCGCCGTTGAAGAAGGCAGAGGAATCTATGATAATATCCGGAAATTTATCCGTTATCTTTTATCTTGTAATCTGGGAGAAGTACTTACCATGTTTTTAGGCACATTGGTCGGCCTACCGCTGCCTTTGCTGCCGATCCAGATTCTGTGGGTCAACCTTGTAACGGACGGCCTGCCGGCTATGGCTTTAGGGGTGGACGGTACTGAGCCGGATATTATGAAAAGAAGCCCCCGGGAGCCCAATGAGAATGTTTTTGCCCGGGGTTTAGGTCGGAAAATCTTAATTAGAGGCAGTATGATCGGAGTGGGAACTCTCTTGGTTTTCGTTTTAGGCTTATGGTATGGAGTAGGACTCTTGGCAGCCCGGACCATGGCTTTTACCACTTTGGTCTTTTCCCAGCTTTTCCACGTTTTTGACTGTAAATCTGAGCAGCGGGGGATTTTTGAAGTCGGGCTCTTTTCCAATCCGTTCTTAGTTCTTGCGGTTATGGTCTCAACTCTCATGCAATTAAGTGTTATTTACTTGCCTTTTATGCAAAATATTTTCAAGACAACGGCTCTAGTTGGTTGGCAATGGCTTTTGATATTGGCCGTAGCAGGCGGGCCGACTATCATTATTGGTTTTCTAAGGCTCTTGCGTAAAAACCTGCGACGGAAGAAACACTTGGCCTTGGCCAGGCGTTAACTTCAGAGCAAATAGTTGACCCCTTCCGGTTAGCATAGTATTCTTTAAGGAAAAGGTGTTTTAGTAGCCGTAGACCTTGTTGATTAGATAATCAGGCTGGGCAAGGAACGATGGAAGGGGGGAAACTTGTGGATTTTATAAAAATGCATGGTCTGGGGAATGATTTTATTTGCCTGGATCATTTTGTTTTTCCGTCTGAGATGGATTATGGGGAACTGGCCCGTCGACTTTGCCACAGGCAATTTGGTATAGGAGCGGACGGACTTATTGTTGTTCTACCTTCCTCGCAAGCTGATGCCAGAATGCGAATTTTTAATCCGGACGGTTCTGAACCGGAAATGTGCGGGAATGGGATCCGTTGTTTTGCCCGGTATATTTATGATGCCGGCTATGTGCCAAAAGAGGAGCTTAGTGTTGAGACTTTAGCGGGAATTCTGACCGTAAAGCTTAAACTGGAAGGGAAAAAAGTACAGTGTGTAACAGTTAATATGGGGGAACCTTGCCTTGATCCGGCAAAAATCCCGGTCTTGACGGGAAGCGCTTTGGCAGTAGAGAAGGAAATTGAGGTAGCCGGCCGTAAATTGACTTTTACCGGCGTATCCATGGGCAATCCTCATTGTGTTGTATTCGTGAAAGACTTTGCCCAGCTGGACTTTAAAACTCTGGGGCCCGCTTTAGAAAACCATAGCCTTTTTCCTAAGAAAACCAATGTGGAATTTACCAGGGTGGATAACCGGCGGGAAATTACCGTTAAAGTCTGGGAAAGAGGAGCCGGACCAACTTTAGCTTGCGGTACCGGAGCTTGTGCCGCCGTCGTGGCTGCGGTTCTGGAAGGTCGTACAGAAAGAGAAGTTACTGTTCATCTTCCCGGTGGAGATTTACAAATAGTATGGGGAGAGAATAATCAAGTTTTGATGACCGGACCGGCTGTTTATGTTTTTCGGGGCAGTCTGATTAATGATCGTTTTCAGTAACATGGTCGCATACCAAGAGTTGAAGCATTAGGAAGGGCAATTATTGTTAGGTAATTATTATAGTTTTTTAAGGTTTATTTTTAAGGAGGATTCAGGAATAATATGGCATTAATTAATGAAAACTACTTAAAATTACCCGGAAGTTATCTTTTCTCGGAAATAGCCAGGAGGATTAAGGAGTTTCAAAAGGCGAATCCTCAGGCCAAAATCATCAGGATGGGCATAGGAGATGTTACCCGTCCCTTAGTCCCAGCAGTAATTGAAGCTATGCACAAAGCTGTGGATGAGATGGGGCGGCCGGAGACTTTTCGCGGTTATGGGCCTGAACAAGGTTATCAGTTTTTGGCCCAAAAAATAATTGACTATGATTTTAAACCTTTGGGGATTGAGTTAAGTATCGATGAAGTGTTTATTAGCGACGGAGCCAAAACCGATACCGCCAACTTCCAGGAACTTTTTGGGCTTAATAACGTTATTGCCGTAACTGATCCTGTTTATCCGGTATATGTTGAAAGTAATGTCATGGCCGGAAGGACGGGTTATCCTGATCAGAACGGACAGTTTGAGGGTATTGTCTATCTGCCCTGTACGGAAGAAAATGGGATGAAACCGGCCTTACCCTCTACCAAGGTGGACCTGATTTATCTTTGCTATCCCAATAACCCTACAGGGATGACCCTTACTAAAGAAGAACTGAAGCAGTGGGTGGATTATGCCCGTGCCAATAAGTCAATTATATTATTTGATGCTGCTTATGAAGCATTTATTCAGGAAGAAGGAGTACCCCATAGCATCTATGAGATCGAAGGAGCCCGGGAAGTAGCTGTAGAATTCCGGAGTTTCTCTAAAACGGCCGGTTTTACCGGGACAAGGTGTGCCTACACCATCTTGCCCAAAGAAGTTATAGCTTATGACTCGGAGGGTAGAGCCCATAGCTTGAATAAACTATGGTTAAGGAGGCAAACCACTAAATTTAACGGTGTTTCCTATCCGGTTCAGGCTGCAGCAGCAGCTGTCTTTTCCGAGGAAGGTCAAAGACAGGTAAAAGAAACAATAGCATATTATTTGGAAAATGCCCGGATTATCAAAGAAGGGCTGGAAGAAGCGGGTTATAAGGTATTTGGAGGGGAAAACGCTCCTTATATCTGGTTAAAAACCCCCAATAACATGCCTTCTTGGGATTTCTTCGATAAACTTATGCAAGAAGCCCATGTGGTAGGGACCCCCGGGGCAGGTTTTGGACCAAGCGGGGAAGGCTATTTTCGTTTGACAGCCTTTAATACCAGGGAAAACACTTTGGAGGCTATTGAAAGGATTAAAACAAAAATGACATTCTAAAGGCAAAGCAAAGACTTCTTCCAGCTGGCTTGGCCGTAGGAAAAGGTCTTTTTTATCAAGGCAATAAAACCCTCGAATGTATATAGCAGAGAAGGTAAGGCTATCTATAAAACAATTAATATAGTAAAAGAATTAGTACAAAGATTAATAAAAGGATTAATAATAGGCAAGCTAAAAAATAACAAGGGATAAAAGGAAAAAGGAGTAGAATGAATTGGTTAACAGTATGACCGGGTTCGGAAGAGGAGAGGCCGAAGGACTGGGATATCATTTTTCCCTCGAAATTAAAGGGGTAAACAGCCGCTTTTTGGAAGTTGTTGTTAAGATACCCAAAAACTTAATCGGCTGGGAGGAAAGAGTGCGCAAAATTATTCAGGACAAAGTTAGCAGGGGACGAATTGAGGTTTATATTAATATTAAGGAAACAGGAGAAAAAAAGAGATTTGTCAAGGTTGACAAAGATTTATCCCTGGCGTATGATAATTCCTTGAAGGAACTGGCTAATTTGCTGAATACGGCTTATCAAACAGATATTTACCGTTTAATAACCTTGCCTGAAGTGATAAGTATCGAAGAAGCAGAGCTTGACACTGATTCTTTGTGGCCGCTAATGGAGAAGGCCTTAGACGCTGCTCTTGCAGAACTCCTTGAAATGCGCCGGCTGGAAGGCCAAAAGTTAGTTGAGGATTTGCTGCAAAAGTTGAGCAGCTTGGATGAAATAAGAAATGAGATTGCAGTCCGCGCTCCTCTGGTAGTGAGTGAGTACCGGCGGAAGCTCAAAGAGAAATTGGCGCTTTTATTAAACGATACCGGGATAGATGAAACAAGGCTAAATATGGAAATTGCTCTCTTTGCCGACCGTGCTTCTATTGAAGAGGAGTTGGTCAGGTTGGCAAGTCATCTGGAGCAATTTAAAAGTGCCGTTTTTTCTTCAGGACCGGTTGGCCGGAAACTTGATTTTCTTGTACAGGAAATGAACAGAGAGATTAATACCATCGGTTCCAAGGCCAACGACCTGGAGATTTCCAAATTAGTGGTGGAAGGTAAAAGTGAACTGGAAAAAATACGGGAACAAATTCAAAACATTGAATAACTAAAGTTCTACAACAATGTGGGGACTTAAATAGCGAGCTTCGAACATTAAATTTATAGGAGGGAACGATTTGGATATCAAACTTATTAACATTGGTTTTGGCAACATTGTTACAGCTAACAGGATTATTGCTATTGTCAGTCCGGAATCTGCCCCAATAAAAAGAATAATTCAAGAAGCGCGAGATGCAGGTTTGCTTATTGACGCTACATATGGAAGAAGAACGCGAGCCGTGGTGATTTGTGACAGCCATCATGTCATTCTTTCCGCTGTCCAGCCTGAAACTGTAGCTCACCGTTTAACGGCTAAAGAAGCTGCTAACGACGACCCCACAGATTAAAAGCATTAGGAGGATTAAAGTGATAAGTAACGAGGGGATGCTGGTTGTAGTATCTGGTCCGGCAGGAGTAGGCAAAGGAACACTTTGCCGGGCTCTGTTTGCCGCTTGGCCAGGTTTAGAATATTCTGTCTCTGTAACTACACGGAACCCTCGGCCGGGTGAAACCGAAGGCAAGGAATATTATTTCCGAACCAGGGAAGAATTCATGGAAATGATTAAGAATAATGAATTTTTGGAGTGGGCTGAGTTCTGTGGAAATTATTATGGGACTCCAAGATTTCATGTGGAGAGTGTTTTAGCGCGGAAAAAGACAATTTTATTGGAAATCGATATTCAAGGTGCCAAACAAGTGAAAGCAAAATATCCGGACGGGGTATTCATCTTTATCGTTCCGCCTTCTCTTGCTACCTTGTCCCAAAGACTCCGTTCCAGGGGCACGGAGCCGGAAGATGTCATAGAACGTCGTTTGGCTACCGCCCTTAAGGAGTTAGAAAATATTTATGACTATGATTATGTTGTGGAAAATGACGAAGTCGATGTGGCGGTAGAAAAGCTGAAGAGTATAATAATAGCAGAAAAATGCAGGGTAAAGCGCAAGTCTTTTTCTTTTAAGGGGGAAATCAAATGAGACAACCTTCTTTGGATATCCTAATGTCCGAGGTGGACAGTAAATATACTCTGGTTGTTGTTGCCGCGAAGCGAGCCCGGGCCCTGATGGATAACTCCAACTCTGAGGAGATTAAGGACATCAAGCCTGTCAGTCGCGCTTTGGAAGAAATAGCCGAGCATAAGTTAAGATACGAGTTTGTTAAAGAAGGTAACAAATAATGCTTAAAGGAAAAACCATCCTCTTAGGCGTGACAGGAGGAATTGCAGCTTATAAATCCGTAGAAATAGTAAGCAGGCTGCGTAAAGAAGGAGCCCAAGTAGATGTTGTCATGACTAAAGCGGCAACTGAATTTGTCTCGCCTTTAACTTTTAGGAGCCTCTCTTTAAGGCCTGTTTATACGGATATGTTTGCTGAGCCTAAATCCTGGAACGTTGAGCATATTGCCTTGGCTGAAAGAGCTGATTATGTTCTGGTTGCCCCGGCGACTGCCAATATTATTGCCAAAATGGCTTTAGGCCTTGCCGACGATTTTCTTTCTACGGTGCTCTTAGCAGTAAGAAAACCAATATTGGTGGCTCCGGCTATGAACCAGGCCATGTATCACCATCCTGCCACGCAGCAAAACCTCAAGACTCTCAGAGAGAGAGGGGTTCATATTATTGGGCCCGCCCGTGGATTTCAGGCTTGCGGGAGCGAAGGCGAAGGCAGGATGAGCGAACCGGCGGAGATTTTGGCGAAACTCATGGCTTTAATAAGCGCCAAGCAAGTATTACAGGGTCAAAAAGTATTGGTAACGGCTGGTGGGACCCGGGAACCAATTGATCCGGTAAGATATATTGGTAATTTCAGCTCGGGGAAAATGGGCTATGCTATTGCTTCCGCCTTTGCAGAAGCAGGAGCGGACGTTACTCTGGTCAGTGCTCCTACAGCTCTTCAACCGCCTGTTGGAGTTAAGGTTATTAATGTTTTAACGGCAGAGGATATGTATCGGGAAGTATTAAAGCTGTATAAAGACCAGGATATTGTGATTAAAGCAGCTGCGGTCGCCGACTATCGTCCTCAAATATGTAAAGAACAAAAAATTAAAAAAAGCGGAGAGAATTTAGTTCTGGAATTGGTCCCTAACCCGGACATATTAGCAGCTTTGGGAGAACAAAAAGAGCATCAGTTTTTAGTTGGTTTTGCGGCCGAAACAGAGAATATTTTACATAATGGCCTAGAAAAAATGAGAAAGAAGAAAGCTAATATGTTGGTGGTTAATGATGTGACCAAGCCGGGAGCCGGTTTTGGCACGGATACTAATATAGTTAGTTTTCTTTTTGAAGACGGAACCCGGAAAGATTTGCCAAGAATGAGCAAACTGGAAATAGCCCGGGAATTGGTTAAAGAAATAGCTGCCTTAAAAAAGGAAAAGGATACTAAAAAAAAGGAGTGATTTCTGGATGGTTTACAAATTATTTACTTCAGAATCCGTTACGGAAGGACATCCTGATAAAATATGCGACCAAATTTCAGATGCCATCCTGGATTCCGTGTTAAGGGAAGACAAATATGCTCGTGTAGCCTGTGAAACAGCCGTTACTACCGGTTTAGTCTTGGTTAGCGGGGAGATAACCACCACTTGTTATGTAGATATTCCCAAAATCGTTCGCGATACCGTTCGTCAAATAGGCTATACAAGAGCAAAATACGGCTTTGATGCCGATACTTGCGCAGTTTTGACTTCAATTGGCGAACAATCTTCGGATATTGCCATGGGTGTGGACAGGGCTTTAGAGGTTAGAAATTCAGATACCCAAGAAGAAGAAATTGGTGCTGGGGATCAAGGCATGATGTTTGGTTATGCTACCAACGAAAGCGAAGGTTATATGCCTTTGCCAATTGACTTGGCCCATAAACTGGCCCGGAGGTTGGCTGAGGTCCGCAAATCGGATTTGCTGGATTATTTAAGGCCGGACGGGAAGACTCAGGTTACCGTGGAATACCGGGACGGGAAGCCGGTCAGAGTAGATACAATAGTCATTTCTACCCAGCATCATCCGGAGGTAAGCCAAGATCAAATTCGCAGGGATATTCTGGAAAATGTGGTGGCTCCAATAATACCTTCCGCAATGCTTGATGATAATACGCGCTATTTTATTAATCCTACAGGAAGGTTTGTCATAGGAGGTCCTCAAGGAGATGCCGGACTCACCGGCCGTAAAATAATTGTTGACACTTATGGCGGTATGGCCAGGCACGGCGGTGGCGCTTTTTCCGGTAAGGATCCCACTAAAGTAGACCGTTCCGGCGCTTATGCCGCTCGGTATGTTGCCAAAAATGTGGTGGCTGCAGGTTTGGCCGAGCGTTGTGAAATTCAAGTAGCCTATGCTATCGGAGTAGCCCATCCCGTATCCATTTCTGTAGAGACTTTTGGCACGGGTAAACTGAGCGATGAAAAAATTGTCCGGCTTATCAAAGAACATTTTGATTTGCGTCCGGCTGCAATTATTCGGGATTTGGATCTTCGCCGGCCGATTTATCAGCAAACGGCGGTTTACGGTCATTTTGGCCGAACGGACTTGGATTTGCCTTGGGAAAGGCTGGATAAAGTTGAAATCCTCAGAGAAAGCGCAGGGCTTTAGAAGCAAAAAACTAAAGCTATTACAAAACTGAAGTTATTACGATTTAAAGGTTGGGGCTATTGCCAAACGAAAATTTGTTAGGCAATAGCCCTTTCCCTCAATAGTGCAAAAAATATACTTTCTTTGAGATTAAAGAAAGAACTAAAATTAATAAAAGTATAATACTTTTAAGAATTGTTTTATTGTTATATAATAATGGCATTATTTATAATTAGGATTTAGGACAGAGGCACAACGGATATATTTTTAAATATTAGGGTTTATTTTATGGTCAAATGAATATAATCTAAATGATTTGAGGCAGGAGGACTGATAAGATGGACAAAACTGAATTGTTAAACGGTTTAAGGAAAACTATCCAACAAGTTTTGAAAGCTCCGTATTATCAAAAAAAGCTGGCTGAAGTAGGTATCTTTTATCCGGCAGATGTGAAAACTTTGGAGGACTTCCAGAGAATCCCTTTAACAGAAAAAGAAGACCTGCGTCAAAACTATCCTTTTGGCTTGATGGCTGAGCCATTAGAAAAAATTGTCCGTGTCCACGCTTCCTCAGGGACAACAGGTAAACCTACTGTTGTTGGCTATACCCGGGAAGATATTAAACTCTGGGCTCAAATTGTGGCCAATAGCTTAAGGCGGGTTGGAGTTACTTCCAACGATGTTATCCAAATAGCATATGGCTATGGCTTATTTACCGGGGGGATGGGCTTGCACTATGGCTGTGAAGAACTTGGTGCTATGGCTATTCCTATTTCCGGAGGGAATACCCACCGCCAATTAATGATCATGCGGGATTTTGGCAGCACGGTGTTATGCTGTACACCGTCTTATGCTTTGTATCTGGCTGAAAGCCTGGAAGAAGCAGGGATATCCAAGGAAGATCTCAAACTTAGAGTTGGAGTTTTTGGCGCTGAACCATGGACGGAACGAATGAGAGCAGAGCTAGAAGCGCGCTTAGGGATTAGAGCTCTGGATATTTACGGCCTGAGTGAAATTATGGGACCGGGAGTGGCTATGGAGTGCCTAAAGTGCAATGGTTTGCATATTGATGAACATTTCTATCCGGAAGTACTGGATGAAGAAGGCAATATCTTACCGGAAGGAGAAACGGGGGAATTGGTCTTTACCAGCCTTGGGAAAATGGGATTCCCGGTCTTACGCTATCGAACCAAGGACTTAAGCAGTATCACTTACGGTACTTGTGAATGCGGCCATACAGGTTGGTCTATGCAGAGAGTTTCGGCACGGGTAGATGATATGCTCATCATCCGCGGCGTAAATGTCTTCCCCAGTCAAATTGAAGAAGCTATTTTATCAGTGGGTGGAATTGAACCTCATTACTTAATTGTTGTAGATAGGGAAGCCAATCTCGATACGTTGGAAGTCTTAGTGGAAGTCAGCCCTGACAGCTTTTCGGATGAAATCCGGGAATTGGAGCAATTACAAGATAAGTTAAAGGCCAAAATTGAAGATACTATTGGCATTTCAGCCCGGGTTCGCTTGGTAGAGCCCAAGAGCATCCCTCGTAGTGAAGGCAAAGCCAAGAGGGTAGAAGATAAACGGAAAAAAATTTTTTAACATAATTTTAACCTAGAAATAATTTTTTGATTGGTAGAAAAATATAAAAACAATTGAATATATGGTATAATTTGTTTAGTATGGCTTATTTCTCCTATTAATAGGATAAGGAGGACTGAAAACTATGCTTCAGCTGTCCATTTTTCTGGAAAATGCTAAAGGACGCTTAGCTCAAGTACTTAATTTATTAGCCGAGCAAGGAGTAAATATTAGAGCCCTTTCCTTGGCTGATACTAAGGATTATGGAGTGTTAAGAATTATTGTGGAGAACCCTGAAGAAGTTGCCGCCAAATTGCGCCAACATAACTGCGTAGTGAAGTTAACCCCGGTTTGGGTCCTTAAAGTACCGGACCGTCCCGGTGGGCTTGCTGAAATCCTGAGTAAGCTGGTAGATGAGGGGGTTATTGTTGAATATATGTATGCTTTTGTTGAGAAAGAAAATGAACAGGCTCAAGTTGTATTAAGAGTCCGGGATAAGGATATTATGCAGGCAGCAATGGAAAAGGTTATGGCTGAAAGGAATTAGTCCCAATTTCCTATTGAAAGGAAAAAGCAGGGCTTGTCATAATTAGGATTAACTGGATTAGGATAACTGGTGATGGAGGAAAAATGGGTTTAGAGGATGGAGTTTTTTAGATTCATAGCCCATAACCTAGATTGAGAAGATAAGGGGGGCAAAAATGTCTACAGTTCAGAAAAATGAGGAGGGAAGTTTAAGTTTGGAGCCTGCTACATGGGAAACAGCCATATTGTTTCTCGACTGTGAGGGCTATTGTAAAGGCCTTAATAATGGCTCCATAATTTTCCTCGACAAACTGACAGGAGGATTATACAGTAAACATTTATCCGAGCTCGGTTCCCAGGATTTTAATATTTTAAAAGCTCTCCGGCCGGAGAATCAGGCTGTCTTAATGGAACATCTGCAAAAGTGTCAAGGTGAGGACAATATCGTTAAATCCATTTTGCAGTTTCAGTCCCCTCAAGGGGGCTATCGGCACTTGGAAGTCATTTCTTTTCCGGGCTGCCAGAAAGATAATTATTTTTTGAGTTTAGTGCATGATCTTAATTATCTATACAGCCTTAATGCTATGTTGGTCCGACTGGAAGAACTAAATTTAGTCGGAAAGATCGCCGGCAGCGTAGCTCATGAGGTGCGCAACCCTCTTACTGTGGTCAGAGGTCATTTGCAATTACTCACTTGGGATAAAGCTCTGGCAAATGTTAATGAACGCCTGGAAACCATGATTATGGAAATTGACAGAGCGGTTGAAATCCTGAATGAGTTGCTATATATGAGCAGACCTAGAAAGCCTAGAATGGAAAGGGAAAATATTAATACAATTTTAAATAATCTCTATCAGCTCCTGAATGCTGAGGCTCTGGTAAATCTTCATGAAGTGGTCTATGAGCTGGAAGAAGTACCGGATGTCATGCTGGATAAGAAAAAATTCCGGCAAGTTGTTTTGAATCTGGTGAATAACGGCTTGCAGGCCATGGAGGAACACGGAAAGGTTATTATCCGGACTTATTCTAAAGACGGTAAAGTCTATTTTTCTGTTAAGGATCATGGTAAAGGTATTCCGCCTGAAATTCTGCAAAAACTCGGCACTCCTTTTTTAACAACCAAAACTAATGGAACTGGTTTAGGGCTGGCTGCCTGCTATAATATCATTGCTGAGCATAAAGCCAAAATGGAAGTCGAAACCGGCCCCGAGGAGACAACCTTTACTGTTATTTTTAATGCAGCAGATTAAACCGGCTAATTCCTAACCGCTTTTTAGACTATTAGTCTAAAAATTTAGGGATATTAGGAATTTAATGGGTATAATTTAAATAGATATAAATTTTTATATATAAAAAGAATTAAGCTTCGTAAGAGATAATGATTTTGCTATCATTATTTTTTTTATTTTCAGGGATAAACAAATCATACCCCTACTCCATACACTATGATGGAGAAAATCTTGCTAAAAGGAGGAAAACAAATTGAGTTTTCTGTATTCCAAATTGGATTACCGGGATTTGGTAGTAGGGGTAGACAGTTTGGTGGAACTCGCTAATGGTAAAAAAATCAAGGGGATAAACTTTGATAATGCCGCAACCACTCCGCCTTTTAAAGCAGTTATGGAAGAAATCAGCCGATTTGCTCCTTACTATGCATCCATTCATCGCGGCGCAGGTTATAAAGCCCGAATATCCTCGACAAGATATGAAGAAGCCAGAAACATTGTTAAGAGTTTTGTCGGTGCCGATAAAGAAAAAGACATCGTAATTTTTGTTAAAAATGCAACGGAAGCCATTAATAAAGTAGCCAACAGGCTGGCTCAAAAGAGCGAAGCGAGTTCCGAACAAGAGAAAGACGTTATTTTATCAACGACTATGGAGCACCATTCCAATGATTTGCCCTGGCGTAACAAATATCTGGTAGATTACATAGCAGTGGATGAATGCGGCCGCTTGGTATGGAAGGACTTCCATGCTAAGCTGGAAAAATACAAAGGAAGAGTTAAGTTGGTAACTGTTACAGGAGCCTCGAATGTTACCGGCTATGTCAATCCCGTCCATCGCCTGGCGGAATTGGCCCATAAATATGGAGCTAAGATTCTGGTTGACGGTTCCCAGCTTATTCCCCATATGCCCTTTGAAATGAAAGCATATTCTTCCGGCAAACATATTGATTTCTTAGTCTTTTCCGCTCATAAAATGTATGCACCTTTTGGAGTCGGGGTTCTTATAGGTCCTAAGGATTTCTTCAATGAGGGAGAGCCGGATTATCCGGGAGGGGGCACTGTTCGGGCTGTGACTCACGAACAAGTAATCTGGAATGACCCTCCGGCTAAAGAAGAAGCCGGAACCCCCAACCTAATGGGGGTTGTGGCTTTGGCGTCCGCTATCCGGACCTTGAGGGATATAGGGATGAAAAACGTTTACAGACATGAACAAGCCCTAACAAAACAGCTTTGCAATGGCTTAAAAAAAATCAGCTGTATTGAAGCTTATTGTATTGACGATGAACAAGAACGGGTTGGCATTGTGTCCTTTAATATGAAAGGAATCTACCATGAAAAATTGGCTGCAATGCTGGCCGGAGAAGCTGGGATCGCCGTCCGGAGCGGCTGTTTCTGTGCTCATCCTTACGTTATAACTCTCCTGGGCATCACCCCTGACCAACAACAAAAAATTATCAACAATCCTTTGGCCGCTAAACCCGGAATGGTTAGAGTTAGTTTTGGGATTTATAATAATCACGAAGAAGTGGAGAAACTCTTGGAAATCTTACAGGAGATTGCCAAAGACAGGAAAAAATATCTTAATAAGTACAGCTAAATGAAACTGCCAATCGAAAATACAACTAAATTAAATTGTCAACCGTCGCGCCAGAGTGATTTCTTGAGCAGCCTATTCTTTTATAATCCCCGTAGTTGATAGTTGGATTCAAGGGCTGATAGTTGAATTAAAGGTATAAAGCTGCAAAAAGTTATTTAAACTAGTAGAGATAAAAAAATGGTGATGGCGGTGAAAAACAGTGGAAAAACAAAAAAAAATCAGCCTGCTTGTTTTTAGCGCTGAGTACGACAAAGCCCTGGCAGCGTTCATTTTAGCCAATTCAGCCCGGGAGTTAAATCTGACGGTAAATATGTTCTTCGCTTTTTGGGGGCTTTGCCTATTAAGAGACCCGGCCAAAATGTCTTTGGAAGAAAAAAGCGCCTTGGAAAAAATGTTCAGCTTGGCAGCCCCCCAGGGTCCTGAAGCTTTGCCCTTATCTAAAATGAATATGGGCGGAATAGGCAAAGCTCTGCTTCAAGAGATGATGGAAGAACACGAAACACCCTCTTTATCCGTTTTCGTAAATGGAGCGCAAAAAAAAGGGGTAAACTTCTTTGCCTGCAAGCTTTCCCTGGAAGTAATGGGCTTTAAACAGGAGGAAATGTTACCAGATGTAAAGATTCTAACTGCGAAAGAATATCTGCAAGATGCTTTAGAAGCAGATATTCAATTGTTTATTTAATTTTGGGGATTCTATACTCCTTGTCGGGATCATCGGCATCAATAACAGTTGTATACGGCTCATTCCGATTGTCAATGTCACTTGCGTTGTTGCGGTGAACCCTTGGTCCTATGGTAAAAGTGTGGACGGTAAAAGTTCCGGCTGAAGTATTTCTCCTATTGGGAAAGAATTTTAGATAAATCAACCTACCGAGAACAGCCACCCCAACTACTAGCAATAATAACCAAAAAGCCAGGATGGCCAGAGTAACTATGCCAATGGAAATTGCTGTCCATAATAATAATCTAACGGCATTTGACAATGTTTAATCACCTCTTGCGTTTGGCTTGCCCTTGTTTGCCCCGGGACTTGGCCTTAGCTATTTTCTTCCTGTCAGGGGATAATTCTTTGTACAGTCCGTATATTCCCGCTGCTATAATGACAACTACAGAAATATAGGCAAAGTAAAAGATAGTGAAGAAACTCCGGAATTTTGCCAAAATTTCTCCCAAAGGAAGCAGGGAAAGTATACTAAGAAACACTAAAACAGCGGCTACACCTAAATAAAGATAGAGCCTTTGTTTAATGGTTGTCTGCAAATAATCATCTTCGAGGGAAGCGGCAACCGCTATGGAACCTTGACAAAGAAGATAAACAAGATACATATTGGCAATAAACAGAATAGCTTTAACGATATCTAAAGCAAAAGAGAAAGATAGAAGGAACTCCGGATGGTATGTGAAGTTGTAGACCTTTACCACAGATAGAGCTAGAATTGGCGGGATTAATTTATCAGCTAGAGCAAAATATTTATTTTCTTCAGCCAAAGTCTTTAAACCTTTATAAATTAAATAATACCCAAGAACATCCGGGAGAATATCAATACCTTTAAAGGCATAAAAATCAAGCTGGAGAAGTATTCCCCAAAAAAGATAAAAAAAGCTGGAATGCATATTAAGCCTCCTTATATAAGTAAATGAGATCCCTATTTCAAAAACAGGGTACAATAATTACAATAAGATATCTATGCTTACTATAATGTTTATTATTATAGATAATCCAGGTAATTTCAAGAACTTACAGAAAATTATTTATTTTAATCAGAAAACATTTTATTTTTAAATATAATAAACGTAATAAACGTTCTAACAATAAGCATTAAGGAAATATTTCTAAGAAAAATAGTTTGGTCTCAGCTCAGAATTATGATAAGATAAGCAAAGAAAGGGGGATATGGAAATTGTTCGTTGGATTGGCTCTTTCCCTAATTATTCTGGGACTAATACTAATATTTTTAGAGATTTTCATTTTACCCGGATTTGGAATGGCAGGGATTCCGGGATTACTGCTAATGCTGTTTGGGGTCTACCTAGCAGCGGATAATTTTGCGGAAGGAGTTATTTACCTTTTAGTCACTTTCCTTGCAACCGGGCTGCTGATTTTCATCGGTTTAAAAACAGGCCATCTGAAGAAACTCTGGCGCAGGATTTCCTTAGAAGAAAAGCAAAGCAGCAACGAAGGTTACGTCGCTCCCAAAGAAGAATATGTTCAATACCTGGGTAAGACCGGGACAGCACTCACTCTGTTGCGTCCGGCAGGATCCGCTCTGATTGACGGAGAAAAGGTAGATGTGGTCACGGAAGGAAGTTACATTTCTAAAGGCTCGAAGATAAAAGTAATTGCCGTTGAAGGCACAAGAGTTATTGTCGCTAAGGATGAAGAAAACTGAGTAGGAGGTGAAGCCCTGTAAAGGGCGATTTTATGGAAGCGCTTATTATACCGGCGATTTTAATTATTCTGATCCTTGTATTATTAATGGTTCTCTTTACTTTTATTCCTGTAGGGCTCTGGATTTCAGCTTTGGCTGCTGGAGTCAATGTGGGCATATTCACCCTGGTGGGGATGAGACTCAGAAGAGTTATTCCCAGCCGGATTGTCAACCCCTTGATCAAAGCCCATAAGGCCGGACTCGGTCTTAGTACGGCCCAGCTTGAGGCCCATTATTTAGCGGGAGGAAATGTTGATAGAGTTGTTAATGCCTTAATTGCGGCGGAAAGAGCAGCTATTCCCCTCAAATTTGAAAGAGCGGCGGCAATTGACCTGGCAGGCCGGGATGTCCTGGAAGCTGTTCAAATGTCGGTTAATCCCAAAGTAATAGAGACTCCTATTGTCTCTGCCGTAGCGCAAAACGGTATCGAGTTAAGAGTAAAAGCCCGGGTAACGGTGAGAGCCAATATTGACCGCTTGGTCGGCGGTGCCGGGGAAGAAACAATTATTGCTCGTGTAGGTGAAGGTATTGTCACCAGTATCGGTAGCTCAGTATCCCATGCCGACGTCTTGGAAAACCCGGATGTTGTATCTCAGACCGTCCTGAATAAAGGGCTGGATTCCGGGACAGCCTTTGAGATTCTTTCCATTGATATTGCCGATGTCGATGTGGGCAAAAACATCGGTGCCCAGCTGCAAACTGATCAGGCTGAAGCCGACAAGCGGATTGCCCAGGCTAAGGCAGAAGAGCGCCGGGCTATGGCTGTGGCCAGGGAGCAGGAAATGAAGGCTAAAGTTGAAGAAATGCGGGCTAAAGTAGTTGAGGCTGAAGCGGAAGTGCCGAAAGCTTTGGCCTATGCTTTCCGGGAAGGCCGTTTAGGAGTAATGGATTATTACAACCTTCAAAATATTATTGCCGACACTAAAATGAGAGAATATATAGCCGGAACGGCCAAGGGAGATGAGACCGATCCCCGGATACCTAAAAAGTAGGTGATTATTAAGTGGATTTTTTTACTTTTATAATTATTGCTGCTTTTATTTACAGCATTTTTTCTAAAAAAGATAAACCGCCCCAGCGCGGCCAAAGAGGTTCTCAGGGTCCTCGGCCCCAAACCGGGACTCCGGCTCCCCGGAAAAAGCGGGAGAGCATTTTCGAAAGCCTGGAAAGGCAGTTGCGGGAGTCGGCGGAACAACTTGAACGGGAATTGCAAAGCGGTAGGGCTGCACCGCCCAAGCCGACAACGGTGGAAACATACCGGCGGAAGAAAGAGTACCGCCCGTCTTCAACTCCTCGCAGCGCTCGCAGCCCAATTCCGGAAGGAGCCTGGGGTCAGGAAGGCCGTTCCAGGTACGATAAGTATCCTAGTACCCAAGGAACTCAGGGCTTGGAAGGAACTCCAGGCAGAGAAGGGCTGGGCGGTCAAGAAGGTACCTGGGGAACAGAGGGAATTTGGGGTACAGAAGGCGCCTATTATGCCCAAAAAGAAGCCGGCAGAGCCAGCGCAATTGAACAAAGCGAAATTGGCTTAGCGAGTCCGATATATGGTTCACAAAAGCGAAGAACAGGGACTTTTGTCTTTTCCCCTTCCCAAGTAGTGCAAGGTATTATCTGGTCGGAAATCTTAAAAGAGCCACGCGCCAAGAAAACTTTTGCAAGAAGTAAGGGTTCACTAATGTAAAAACTTCAGATAGTACAAGTCGGGAATAATGTCCTCTTAATAATAGCTGCCCTCTTAGCAACTTAGGTGTTAAGGAGGCGGCTATTCCTTATTTTAAATTTCTTATTATAATCTCAAATTGGAAGTGTTAGAAAAATGAATATTCAAATTTTCGGTGTCAAAAAATGCTTCGCCTCTGTGCATAATATCAAAATGCTAACTAGAATATCTTGCTATACCTCCATAATCTAGGTATAATAAATACATCGAACATATAGGTATAGGGCATATGGAGGTTATTATTATGGCCATTGACAAGAATCTAATGTCCGGTAGCACTACTCTCCTAGTTTTGTCCCTGTTGGAAACTAAAGACCAGTATGGTTATGAAATGATTAAAGAACTGGAGCGTCGCTCGGAAAAAGTGTTTACTCTGAAAGAAGGTACCCTCTACCCAATCCTGCACAAACTTGAAAATGACGGCATGATAACTTCTTATGAAAAAGAAAGTACGGCCGGGAAAAGGAGAAAATATTACTCCCTGACAAAGGAGGGAAAAAAGCTGCTGGCTGCCAAAAAACAAGAGTGGTTGGCCTTTTCCCAAAAGGTTAACCAGGTAATTGGAGGTGAAGTCAATGCCTTCAGCTAAGTTACCTTTGTCAGGAAGCGGGGAGGAATTTTGCCGCAAGGTCTGTTCCTTTGTTCGCTATAAAAAAGCTCACCGGCAAATTTATGAAGAATTGCACAATCATATTGAAGACCATGCCGAGTATCTGCGGGAACAGGGAATAGCGCCGGAAGAGGCGGAAAGGCTGGCTGTACAAGCCATGGGCGATCCGGAAGAAATCGGCCGGGAACTGGATAAACAGCACCGGCCGTTAATAGAAAGGCTGCTTGCTATAACTTCTGTGGCTAAAATAATTGGGATTTTATACGGAGTGTGGGTATCACTTTATATAGCTTTCATTGTTTTGCTTACCGTGGGTTCGCTGGTTGGCTCTATGAACTACACGGTAGAAAAAGAAGACATTCTCTATAGCGAAAAGTTATCACAAAAGCAAAGGGTCGGAGCCGTTACTTATAAGTTGCAAAAGATAACGGTTACCGATGATAGCAGTATCTTGGTTGATTATCTGTACTATGGCCATAATCCGGATATTATTCTGCGTGGTTGGACTTCCCCAACTCTTCGAGTCTATGACCCGGAGGGCAATCCTTATAATTCTAAAGGCTCAAGTAAAGCTGGATTTATACACAAAAGTCAGGTAGTAGTGGAAGGATATGACCTAAGCAAGGGTAGTATTGTCCTTAAAGCTCCCAGCTTTTACGGCGATGTGGAATTCCGTATTCCCCTTAGGGAGGTACAGATATGAGCAAGAAAAAAAGAATAGCTGTTAACCTCCTAATCTTTGCTTTGCTCTTAATGGTCTTTATGACGGTGGAAGGGGCGGCTTTAACCCCTGAAGGGGCACTTAAAAAGCAGGAACGGACCAGAAATTACGGACATTCCGAACCAATAGCCTTAATAGAGCAAGGAAAACATAAGTTTTTCTTATGCAAGTTCAGGGATCATTATTCTTGTCCGGCGGTAAAACGGGGGTTCCTGGGATTTTGGTACGAAAGTCAGGCAGGGTGCGCCTGGGGAGATGAGAACAAAAAGGAAAAGGCGGTAAATTGCTCCTTAACGGGAGAGCGGAATAAAGAAGAAAAGCTTGATACTCTTTATATCTACGGAATTATCAATGATGACAGGATAACATCTTTGGATATAGAGATTTTCATAGAAAATTCTCAGGGAGAACGGATTATTAAGAAAACAACGGCCGTAAGGCCGGAGCAAGCAGGAGCTGTCGGTAAAAAAAGTGAAAAAGAGCAAAAAGTCGGAGCTGAAAAGGTTATAATCGGTGAAGCAGGCGGGATGGGGAAAATAAGTCAAGTAGGCGAAACCGGCGTAATTTATCAGGACATGTTTTTTGCAGTTATTAATGAGCCTGGCATGAGCAATTATTACTGTCATAAACTCTCCGCCTTTGATCAAGACGGGAATCTAATATTTGAGGAAGAAAGATAACGTTCTTGTTACACGAATCATTATATATTCTCGATCTGCCAGTCAATCGGTTCCTTGCCGATGGATATTAGAAAGGCATTAGCTTTGGAAAACGGCTTGCTGCCGAAAAACCCGGCGTGGGCGGAAAGCGGGCTGGGGTGGGCGGATTTAATAATACAGTGCTTAGGGTCAGTAATCAGGCTTTGTTTGGATTGGGCAAATTTTCCCCAGAGGATAAAAACAACAGGGTCCGGTCTCGCGTTTAGCAGGGAGATTACTCTGTCTGTGAAGTACTGCCAGCCAATATTACTGTGGGAGTTGGCTTGTCCCGCCCTGACTGTTAAAGAAGCGTTTAAGAGTAGTACTCCTTGGTCAGCCCATTTTTTCAAATAACCATTATTAGGGATGTAGCAACCTAAATCGTTTTGCAATTCCTTAAAAATATTAACTAAAGACGGCGGCGGTTCCACCCCTGGTTTCACGGAAAAACTTAAGCCGTGAGCTTGGTTTGGACCATGGTAAGGGTCTTGACCTAAGATAACTACTTTGACATCTTTATAGTCGGTAAAATGCAAAGCGTTAAAGATATCGTACATGTCAGGATAGATTTTTCTGGTCCGGTATTCATTAATCAAGAATTTTCTTAAGCGAAGATAGTATTCTTTGGTAAATTCGTCCTTAAGTAAATCGTGCCAGCCGTTTCTTAAAATTTGCATTCGCTATCACCAGAAACAATTATAGCATGATGTACTGCTCTTTCACGATAGAAATTACTTTTTTCACCAAGAAAAGGTTTATTTTATTTGTTAATTTTATTTAATGGCGCTTTTTAAAGGAATAGGAATTTATTTATGGAATATTCTTTGTGTTATTTCCAGCAAGGGGGAATGTAAGCGGCGTATTTTGCTAAGCCAAAGGAGGAACATTTTATATGCCTACTATCTACGATGTGGTTTCTGTGATTATGCTGGTTATATTAATTGCCATTTTCTTTAATGTGGCCAAAATTTTTTATGGTATAGTACAAAAAATTAAACAAAAGCATGGGTAACAGAATATCCGAAAAAATGCGGTAAGTCTATGGAACAGGAGAAAGGTAGCCAAACAAAAATATATTAGGGCAACAAAAACTAATAAGGACCGTTTTAGGCACTTTAAGCCTGAAAACAGTCCTTATTGGCAACATATTTAAGTGACAAAGTTATCTTAGAATGCCGGGACTACAGCACCTTGGTATTTTTCCTCGATGAATTTTTTAACATCTTCGGTGTTGAGTTCAGCAGCCAATTCTTTTATGAGGGGATCATTAGCTTTTTCAGGTTTTGTGACCAAGATATTGGCATAGGGTGAGTCTTTGCTTTCGATGAAAAGGGCATCTTTGGTAGGATTGAGGTTTGCTTCCAAGGCATAGTTGGTATTAATTACTGCGGCGGTAATTTTGGGATCACCCAGCACCCGGGGAAGCTGAGCGGCATCGATCATTTTGATTTCAAAGTTTTTCGGATTTTCCACAACGTCGTCTACGGTACCTAAAATCCCTGTGCCTTCTTTAAGTTTGATTAAACCTGCTGCTTCCAGGACACTTAAAGCCCGGCCGCCGTTAGTGGGGTCATTGGGGATGGCGATAGTTTCGCCTTCGACTAAACCGTTAAGGTCGGTTGCTTTTTTGGAGTAGATGCCCATTGGTTCGATATGAACTTTAGCGACACTAACCAGGTTAAGTTTACGCTCGGCATTGAAGCTTTCCAGATAAGGAATGTGCTGGAAATAGTTGGCATCTAGTTCGCCACTGTCGGTAGCCAGGTTGGGCTGGACATAGTCATTAAAGACAACGATTTCCAGATTAATTCCTTTTTCAGCCAGCTTAGGCTTGATGAATTCCAAAACTTCGGCATGAGGAATAGCGGTTGCGCCTACTTTTAATGTTTTGGTCTCGGCCGGTTGATTATTATCACCGCTCGCTTTTTCAGCGGGTTGGCTGCAGCCGGACAGAGCCAACGCAAGGGTCAAAAGGCTAACTAAGATTAAAGTAATTAAACTTTTTTTAGAATTGAACATTCTCTTTTCCTCCCTTTATTTTTCTTATAGTCCTCAACATTCCGGCTTACTGCTCATAGGGCCCTTAGAGCCATCCACCGGTTTGTTTTGGTTAACGGTGAGAGAATTTTTGGGCCAGAGTTGTTCCCAGCCATTGGATGACTTGCACTATTACTACCAAGATTAAAACAGTGATTATCATCATATCAGTACGGTAGCGGTTATAACCATACTGGATAGCTACGTCACCTAAGCCGCCGCCGCCGACGGCACCGGCCATAGCCGTATAAGCGATAATGTTAATGGTTGTAATGGCCACTCCTAAAATCAGCGAGCTTTTGGCTTCCGGCAAGAGGACCTTGTAGATAATTTGCCAGGGTGAAGCCCCCATGGATAAGGCTGCTTCAATTACCCCGGGCGAAACTTCTCTTAAAGAGCTTTCCACCAGCCGGGCTACAAAAGGAGCCGCCGAGACTACCAAAGGGACAATTGCCGCCGTGGTACCGATGGAAGTGCCAACAATCATGGTTGTGAACGGAATTAAAGCTACCATGAGGATAATAAAGGGGATTGAGCGGAATATATTAATCACAGTCCCTAAGGTCCTTTCGACCCAAGGGTTGGGTAAAATATGGCCGGCAGAAGTAATGACCAGAAAAACTCCCATGGGAATACCCAGCACATAAGCCAGAAACGTGGAGAAAATAACCATATAGATTGTTTCATTTAATGCTTTGGGTATGATCCGGGCTAAGGATTCCCAATAGGCGGGGTCGGAAAACATTGCGACTAAATTAGTATCCATTATGAATCACCTCTACTGCTAAATTTTTCTGAGCCAGATAACGATGAGCTTCGGCCAAGTTTTCCGGAGAACCTTGCAGTTCCAAGGTCAGTACTCCAAAGAGGGTGGAACGTAGCCGGTCAATGCTTCCATAGAGAATATTAACGGTAATGCCGCATTCCCGGATTAGTCCGGAAATTATCGGTTCGGAAGCGGCTGAGCCCAGGAAATTAACGTTGACAATTTGCGAACCGGGGTGTTGAGCCAATTCCCGCAATAATTGAGGCGGTAATTTATTAGGAAAGACACTGGCAACAAACTCTTTGGCGATATTGGACTTGGGCGACAGAAAAACAGATTCTAAAGAGCCTTTTTCAACGATTTGAGCCTGGTCAATGACAGCAACATCAGTACAAATCTCTTTGATTACTTTCATTTCATGGGTAATGATGACAATGGTTAAATTAAATTTTTCATTAATCTCTTTCAGCAGTTCCAGGATGGAGACTGTTGTTTGAGGGTCTAGAGCGGAGGTGGCTTCATCGCAAAGCAGGACTGCAGGGTTGGTTGCCAGGGCCCTGGCAATGCCTACTCTTTGTTTTTGGCCGCCGCTAAGCTGGGCTGGATAAGCGTCGGCTTTTTGTTCCAAGCCGACCAGGGGTAACAATTCCTGGACACGGGCGGCAATCTTTTTTTTAGGCCACTGAGCTATTTCCAAGGGAAAGGCGATATTGTCGGCAACAGTTCTGGATTCCAAAAGGTTAAAATGCTGGAAAATCATTCCGATATTTTGGCGAGCTTGACGTAATTCTTTGCCGGTTAAAAGGGTCATATTCTGCCCATTAAGGATTACTTCCCCCTTGGTAGGTCTTTCCAACATATTTATACAGCGGATGAGAGTGCTTTTCCCTGCTCCGCTTAAGCCTATAATTCCATAGACAGAGCCTTTTGGGATATGCAAATTTATATCTTTTAAGGCAGTGAATGATCCATTTGGAGTTTTAAATACTTTGCTCAGGTTTTTAATCTGAATCATTGCCCATTTCCTTTCTCTAGTTATTTTCTGCATTCTTGGTTATTACCAAAAAAATAACTCCGCGAGGAACCCGCGGAGTTGTTGTAACGGTTTTCCTCTCATCTTTCAGATTAACTCTGCTGGAATTAGCACCGCTGCATAAAAATGCCGGTTGCCGGGTTTCATTGGGCCAGTCCCTCCACCACTCTGGATAAGAGTTTTTTTGTTATAAGTTTTCAAAGAAAGCGTATTTAACAATAAATATATCTTGCTAATAAGCAAATGTCAATAAATTTTTTTAGGAGATTTGTGGAAGTTTTTTGCAATGAAAGGGCTTGCCCCTTTGTTGTTATAGCATTGCCACGAGTGATTGAGCTTCACTTTTGCTTAAGTTATAATGTATTGAACAACTAATTTATATTGTATTAAACAACTATTAAACTAATATCAAGAAGCGAAGTGCCATATGAGATACGAGGGAATTAAAAAGGGCATCTTTTTGGAACGGCCAAACCGGTTTATTGCTTATGTTGAAATAGAAGGTCAAATTGAAGTTTGCCATGTGAAAAATACCGGCCGCTGCAGGGAATTGCTCATCTCTGGGGCTAAGGTTATAGTTCAGGAAAGCAGCCATCCAGGCCGAAAAACCAAGTATGATTTAATAGCTGTATGGAAAGGGGAGCGACTTATCAATATAGACAGTCAGGCTCCTAATGTCATTTTCAGGGAATGGCTGAGCTCAGGTTTATATTTTCCGGACCTTAAGACCGTTAAATCCGAACAAAAATATGGAAATTCACGCTTCGATTATTATCTTGAGGCAGGGGAACGAAAAATTTTCGTTGAGGTCAAAGGTGTAACCCTGGAACAGGAAGGAGTGGCCCTTTTCCCGGATGCCCCAACATTGCGGGGAGTGAAACATCTCCAAGAACTGGCAACCTGTATGGAAGAGGGTTATGAAGCTATGGTTATTTTTATTATCCAAATGAAAGGAATACGCTATATGGCGCCTAACGACAAGATGCATCCTGAATTTGGAGATACACTGAGGGAACTTTTTCATAAAGGGGCTCAAGTGCTGGCTATTGATTGTCAGGTTACTGAGAATGAAATCATCCCTGATTCATTAGTGCAAGTAAAGTTGAATAATATCTTTCTGTCATGGTAGGATGGAATTGCTTATAGTTTTTATTAAGCTGGCTTATTTAGCTGGAAAGGAGACAAAAAATGATCGCCAAATTTGCCAATGTTTTTCATGATCATGAAAAATATTCGAATAAAGATTATTTGCTGAATAAAGTAACCTCTAGGCTCCTCAGGCAGGTAGCCAATATCTTTTTAAAAGGCTTAAGGACTAAAGTCCAGACTTACGGGGGGAAAGGCCGGCTGGATTTAAACGCCTCATTAAAAGAATTATGCAATATTATATGTCAAAGTGTGGATCTGGAAAAGACGAACAGCTGGGACTGGTATTTTTTGCTTGAAGATTATCAGGCAGCCTTTCAGAGGTTCTTAGTTAAACCTTTTCCGGTTTTTATGGATGCCACCGGTAAAGTTGCCCTGGAATTTCTGGAGGGGGATGAACTGGTAATAAAAGAGTTAAACGAGGCTTTCTCTGACAATAACATTGGTTATAGATTGCAGAATAACCCGGCTTCCCCTTGGGTCTGTCTGGATCCCAGCGTAAAACAGTTGGTAGCTACTCCGGAAGCCGAAGCAAGAGAAACAGCTTGGCAATCGGAGAGAGAGGCACTGGAGCAAATCAAGCGAGTTAGGGAGCGACTTTGGCAAGGCGGAAATGAAAAAAAAGAAAATGAAAAGGAAGTAAAAGAAGCGCTTCAAGATTGCATAGTGGCATTAGATGCATTCCTGAAGGAAACTACCGGGACAGAAAAAACCGAGGATGCCTTGGCAACGCTGCAAAAAAATAACAATTGGGGGCCCAAGTGGCTTTTGGAAGACGGCTTGCTGGCTGGAGAACTGTTAAGGAAAGCCGCCGGTAATGAGCAGTTAACGGACAGGAAGTTAACCTTTGAACAAGCTGTTTATTTGGTCGACAGAGTTTTGGCTTTCGCCAATTACTTAAGGGCGGTAGGGCAAAATTCTAAGGATCCTACTTGACAGTTGGCTGTTACTTTCATAAATTAAAGTATAAAAGAGCTAATTTATTTTGGAAGAACTAAAGAACGGTCGTAAATTGTTATCTTTGGAGATCTAATAAGGATCCTGTCCGGGAGGTGTACTTATGTGGACTGATGAAAGGCTGAAAGATGATTTAACAGATTCACTTTTTGAGGCTATTTTGCTTTTAGAGACTAAAGAGGAGTGTTACCGTTTCTTTCAGGATATTGCCACAGTCGCCGAGATTAAAGCTTTGGCCCAACGCCTGGAGGTGGCCAAGATGTTGGAAGCCAATGTAACTTATACTCAGATTGCCAATCTGACCGGGGCTAGTTCAGCCACTATCAGCAGAGTAAAACGCTGTCTGAACTATGGTGCCGACGGTTATAAATTAATCCTGAAACGTTTGGCCGAAAAGGAAAAGAAAGCAGCAGTTGAAGGAGAACCGTCTAAATAAATTTTGAACGTAGGTTTAAGAGTTATATAGTTTAAGAGTTATATATAAAAATAGTTACTTATTATTTGAGATTAAAATACTTAGATTTGCGATTAAATTCTGGATCTTATAATAAAAATTTAAGCCATAAAAAATTCAAACAATTATAAGACCTAAATTATGAAGCGTATTAAAAAAATTACCAGTAAAAGTAAAGTTTAGAGGTGCAAAGCTTATGGAAAGATCTCCCTTGGGGCTTAAACTCCCGGAAGGGATGCGCGATCTCCTGCCAAATGAGTTGGCCGCTCTGGAAAAGCTGGAAACAAAAGCCTTAAATGTCTGCAAAAATTGGTCCTACCAAAAAGTTCTTACTTCCGGCTTGGAATACCGGGCTTGTCTTGAACCGGACGCCGATGCCGAAGATAATCTCTATAAATTTTTTGATCAAAACGGCCATGTCCTGGTATTGCGCCCAGAGTTTACAACCCCGATTGCCCGGCTGGTTACAACCAGGCTTAAAAATGAACAGTTTCCTTTAAGGTTTTGTTATAGCGGGGATGTCTATAGAAATAATGCCGGCCGCTACCGGGAGTTTCGCCAGGTAGGCGTCGAATCGATCGGCTCCGGTTCGGATTTGGCGGATGCCGAAGTGATTGCTTTAGCTGTTGAGATTATGCGCGAATTGGATATTAAGAACTTCCAAATCAGTTTAGGACACAATGGTATTTTTTCCGGCTTGGCAAAAGAGATGAAGTTTGACGCCAAGCTTCAAAAAGAACTGGAAAATGGTATCGCCCGCAAGGACATGGTGAAATTAGAAAGTATTATCTCGCAAAATGACCTCCCGGAGGCTGCTAAAGAATTACTTTTGGCTTTGCCACACCTTACGGGCCAAGAAGAAGTCTTGGACAAACTGCAAAACTGGAATAATATTTTGGCTATCAGAAGGGCTGTAGAGTCTTTAAGGACAATTTATCTCTATCTCCGGGAATTTGGGGTTAAGGATTACATTACTCTGGATTTGGGAATTCTAAGAGGCTTTTCTTATTATACCGGGGTGATTTTTGAAGGTTATTTGCCGGGAATTGGCATGCCGGTGATTGAAGGAGGACGATATGACGGTTTGTATGCCGATTTCGGGATGAACCTGCCTGCAACCGGTTTTGCCGTTAACCTTGGGGTCATGTTGGAACAGCTGGAGGAATTTGAATTAGAAACCGCCGATGTTCTAGTCTATGGACAATCTCCGGGTAAAGTGATTAAACGCTGCCGGGAATTAAGAAAAGCCGGCAAGAAGGTTGAGATGGCTATTGATTTTATGACTGATACGGATGCCAAGAATTTAGCTTCCAGCCGGGGAATTCCTCAAGTGGAAAAAATCGAAAACACACGTGACCCGCGCTAACTGGCATTATAATTTTTTGGTGCTGAAAGCACCTGTCATTTTTTATAATAGCTTTCAACCCTTTTGGAGGATCTTTCTAACTTATAGAAAGGGGATATGGCTATGGTGAAAAAAATAGCTGTCTTAACCGGTGGAGGAGATTGTCCCGGCCTTAATGCCGTTATTAGGGCCATAGTTCGCACGGCGACCCATGCCGGAATAGAAGTCATCGGCGTCCGAGACGGTTTTAAGGGAGCTATCGAAAGAGAATTCCTGCCTTTAGGGCTTGAGCAAGTATCCGGAATTCTTCCCAGGGGCGGTACTATTCTGGGGACATCCAATCGTGATAACCCTTTTGCCTACACGGTAGTGCGGGAAGGGCAAACAGTTCAGGAAGATTGTTCGGATCAAGTAATTAATAACCTTAAATCTATTGGAGCTGAAGTCCTGATAGTGATCGGCGGTGACGGCAGTTTAAATATCGCTTTGGAATTATCCTATAAAGGTTTGAAGGTTGTCGGGGTTCCCAAAACTATTGACAACGATCTTTTTGCGACGGATTATACCTTTGGTTTTCAGTCCGCGGTGGAGACAGCCCAGGAAGCGCTGGATAAACTACATACTACAGCCGAATCCCATCACCGGGTGATGATCCTGGAGGTAATGGGCAGGTATGCCGGTTGGATAGCTCTTTATTCCGGGATGGCAGGGGGAGCCGATGTTATTTTGATTCCCGAAATCCCCTATGATATTCAAAAAGTAGCCAAAGCGGTAAACGACCGCAAAGCGCGGGGCAAAAAATTCAGCATTATTGTCGTCGCCGAAGGGGCTAGGCCTTTAGGGGGCGAAATGGTAGTGGAACGGACTATTGCCGGAAGACCCGACCCTATTAAGCTCGGAGGAATCGGCGCCAAGGTGGCTAAAGATCTGGAAGGGCTGATCGGTTTGGAGACCAGGGTTACAGTCTTAGGGCATATCCAAAGGGGTGGCTCACCTAATACCTATGACCGGGTTTTGGCTACCCGGTACGGGGTGGCGGCTGTGGATGCTGTCTTAGCAGGCGAGATAGGTAAAATGGTGGCTTTAAAAGGTTCCACAATTGCCACGGTACCTTTGGCCGAGGCAGTCAATCGTTTAAAACAAGTGCCCCTTGACGATCAGGTTTTGCTGGCTGCCAGGAAAATGGGTCTTAAGTTTGGGGATTAGGCCAACCAACACCAGGGGTTCAATTGACTATAAGGTCCCTATTGCATTTTACGCATGGGTGTCATGAGAAACTTAAACAAACCTGTAAGCAATATAAATTTTTATAACAAGAGTATTTACAGAAAGTAATACTCTTGTTATACTTTAATAGTACTTTTATACTTTAATTAGTTAAATAGA
The DNA here is from genome assembly GCA_012839895.1 of Peptococcaceae bacterium. Lineage (GTDB taxonomy): Bacteria > Bacillota > Desulfitobacteriia > Desulfitobacteriales > Syntrophobotulaceae > DUML01. The sequence continues at coordinate 64,717 of DUML01000015.1, forward strand.
TAATTAGGTAAATAGTTAAATACTAAATACATCACAAAAGAAAACCTTATTGCGAAACGTAATCAGGAATAAACATCAGCGACAATACTTCAACGGGAACAAAACACTATACAAAACACTAAGGAAGGAGTTGTAAAAATGGCAAAAAACTTTTTGACCATTGCTTTACCTAAAGGAAAGCTTCTCATAGATTCCCTCCGACTTCTCCGGCAGGCTGGCCTAAACTGCCCAGGTGTCGAAGAAAATTCGCGCCAGCTAATGTTTGAGCTACCGGATTCCCAGGCCAGGCTTATTATTTGCCGGCCGACGGATATTCCCACCTATGTGGAATACGGGGCGGCCGATATCGGGTTTGTAGGTAAAGACACCCTGGTGGAACAAAACCAGGATATCGCCGAGCTCCTGGACTTGAAGTTTGGTTACTGCCGTTTTGTGGTAGCAATGCCGGAAGAAAATTTGCCTCCCCAGTTAGCCGACGGTTCTTACGACTTGAGGGTATTGAACCACAAAAGAGCAGCAACTAAATTTCCCCGGGTAGCCCAGCTATTCTTTAATGAGCAGGGGATGCAAATTACCACGATTAAACTCCATGGCAATGTTGAACTGGCCCCTAGGGTGGGTTTAGCGGAAATGATAGTGGATATTGTTTCTACCGGAAAGACTTTAAAAGAAAACAGGCTGAAAGAGGTTGCCTCGATTATGGAGGCGACTACCAGGCTGGTAGCCAACAGAGTAGCCTATAGACTGAAATATGAACGTATCCAGGGATTGGTAGAGATACTAAAAGAACTGGTAAAAACTAATTAAGAACAATATGAAATAAAAACATTAAGATTAAAGGAAAGGAAGTAAGGGCATGAAAGCCGTACAAAAATACTCAGAACTGAACCTGTCAAAACTTCTTACTAAATCCTACGGTGATGATGCTTTGCTGGAGAGCAGGGTTAGGGAGATAATCACTAAAGTTAAAACAGAAGGCGACAAGGCTCTTCAGGAGCTTACTGCCCAATTTGACGGTGTCGATTACCGGGATAGAGGCTTTAAAGTAACAGATGAGGAAATAGAGCGTGCCTATCAAGAGGTGGATGAACAGTTCTTACGGGCTATCAGACAGGCAGCGGAAAATATCCGCCAGTATCATGAAAAGCAGAAAAGGGTTTCTTGGCTGGAAAGCAAAGAAGACGGTACTATTTTAGGACAAATTATTCAGCCTCTAAGGAGAGTGGGGATCTATGTGCCAGGGGGGACAGCTGCTTACCCCTCCTCCGTGCTGATGAATGCCTTGCCTGCTGTCGTTGCCGGAGTGGAGGAGATCGCCATGGTTACACCGCCCCGTAAGGACGGCACTATTTTACCGGAAGTCTTAGTGGCTGCAGCGGAGTGTAATGTGCAAGAAATCTATAAAATAGGCGGGGCTCAGGCTATTGCCGCCTTGGCTTACGGTACGGAATCAATCCCGCAGGTTGATAAGATTACCGGCCCGGGAAATATTTATGTGACTTTGGCTAAAAAACAAGTTTATGGTACAGTAGATATCGATATGCTGGCCGGCCCCAGCGAAATTTTGATCCTCGCGGATGAGAGCGGCAATCCCCGGGAGCTGGCTGCCGACCTTCTTTCCCAAGCCGAGCATGATAGGTTGGCTTCAGCCATCTTGGTTTCTCCGAGCTTTAAGTTATTGGAAGAGACTGTAAAGGAAGTGGAGCGCCAGCTAAAAACGTTGCCCCGCGGGGAGATAGCCGCCGCTTCCTGGGAAACCTACGGGGCAGCAATTTTAGTGCAAGATCTCCAGGAAGGGATAGACCTGGCCAATAAAATTGCCCCCGAACATTTTGAACTTGTGGTGAGAGAACCTTTTTCCTGGCTTGGAAAAGTGAAAAATGCCGGGGCTGTTTTCTTGGGCGGCAACACCCCTGAACCTGTCGGCGACTATTTTGCCGGCCCCAACCATGTCTTGCCTACCGGAGGGACTGCTCGTTTCTCTTCGGTTTTGGATGTAGACGCTTTCTTGAAAAAAATCAGTGTCTTAAGCTATTCCCCTGAAGCTTTGCAAAGAGATGCTGAGGATATTATGTACCTGGCCAGGCGGGAAGGACTGGAAGCCCATGCCAGAGCAATAGAGGTGAGAACAAGATGAATTATCAAAGTTTACTCAGAGAGGACTTAAGGCTTTTACAGCCTTATCAAACCCATGTTGTTGCCGGCAATGTCAGGATGGATTGCAATGAAAACCCTTTTTGCTGGCCGGAAGGTATGAGAGAAGAACTTTTTGCCCGGGAGATAGCTTTTAACCGTTATCCGGACGGGGAAGCCAGGGCTTTAAGGGAAGCAATTGCCGCTTATAACAGGGTGGAAGCAGAAGAGGTTTTGGTGGGAAACGGTTCTGATGAGCTTATCCAGATTATTCTCCAAACCTTTGGCGGGAGGGGCAGAGCCTTAATGATTCATCCCCCCACATTTGCCATGTATCAGGCAGCGGCAGCCATTACGGCTACTTCCTTAGTAGAGGTTCCCCTTATAAGCGGAACTAAACTGGATCTGGAAGGGATGCTTAAGGCTTTAGCTGAAAACGAAAGGATTAAAGTAATTATTATCTGTAACCCCAATAACCCGACGGGCAGCCTGTTTCCCCGGGAAGAGATTTTAAGACTTGTACAAAACACTGAAGCTTTAGTAATCGTTGATGAAGCTTATTTTGAATTTTCAGGTGAAACTTTAATTGATGTTATCAGGGATTATCCTAATATCCTGATTATGAGAACCTTCTCCAAAGCATTTGGGATGGCGGCTTTAAGGCTTGGCTACGTTGTTGGCTGCCGGGAACTGATAACGGACCTAAACAGGGTGAGGCAACCTTTTAATGTCAATGCTTTCTCCCAGCAAGCGGGGATTTTAGCTTTAAAATACCTTTCCGCTTACCAATCCCAAATCCAGGTTCTGAAAAATGAAATCCAAGGGCTCTATGCCGAGCTGGCGCAAATCCCCAATATTCAAGTTCTACCGACTCATGCCAATTTTTTGCTTGTTCATTCCCCGGCTGCCCGGATTATAAGTGAAAAGCTTAACCAGGCGGGATTTACCACCCGTTACCTGGGAAACCCTAAGGGAGTGGGCGAATCTTTCAGACTAAGCGCCGCTTTGCCGGAGGAGAACCGCGCTTTCCTTCAGGTTTTGAAAGAAATAGTAATAAATAGTTTATAATGAAGAATAATTTTAACGAAGAATAACCTTTTTACGATGAACAACCATGAATGAAGAATAACCTTAAATGAAAGACAACCTTTAAACGAAGGATGACTTTTAAACGAAGAATAACTTTAACAGATGCAAGCGGAAGAACCAAAGTTTTACGGAGAAAGTTTTAAAGGGGGCGAGGACAGGTGAGAAAAGTAGAGTTGTCAAGGAAAACCTTGGAAACGGATATTAAGCTTCTTCTTAACCTTGATGGCCAAGGAAAAACTAAGATTGAGACGGGAATAGGCTTTTTTGACCATATGCTAAATTCTCTCTGCCGTTTTGGTTATTTTGACTTGGAACTGCAAGCCCGGGGAGATTTGGAAGTTGACCGGCACCATACCATTGAAGATTGCGGTATTCTTTTAGGGCAAGCTTTTAAGGAGGCCCTGGGAGATAAAGCCGGAATCGAAAGGGTTGGGGAGGCCTTATTTCCCATGGATGAAGCCTTGGCCCAAGTTGCGGTGGATATCTCCAATCGCGGCTACTTGGCTTGGAAAGTTAACTGCCCGGAGGGAATGGTAGGAGATTTTCCGGTGGAGATGGCCGAAGAATTTTTTAGAGCCTTCGCTATTAATGCCGGCCTTACTTTGCATGTCTTGCTACAGTACGGTAAAAACCGCCACCACATTTTAGAAGCAGTTTTTAAAGGGGTAGGCCGAGCATTAGGGCTGGCAGTCAGGAAGAATAACCGGACAGAAGAGGTTCTTTCTACTAAAGGCATTTTGTGAGAGTGTCAGTAGGTATTCTCTGAGTGTGATAGTTTAGCGAGCGGCAAATTCAGTTAAGAAAACGGCAAGTCCAGTTAAGTAATACGTAAGGGGAAAGATATGATCGGAATTATTGATTACGGACGAGGCAATTTAAGAAGCGTGGAAAAAGCTTTGGCCAAACTGGGATATGAGGCGGCAATTCTGACAACTCCCGCTGAAATGGAGAAGGCCCAAGGGATAATTCTTCCCGGTGTGGGGGCTTTTGCCGATGCTATGTCCGCCTTGGCCCGGGGAGGTTGGCTTACCCCTCTGAAAAAATATGCCCAGGAAGGCAAACCATTGCTTGGTATTTGCTTAGGGATGCAGCTACTCTTTGCCAAGGGGCAGGAACACGGTGAACATGAAGGGTTGGGTTTGCTCCCGGGAGAAGTGGTAAAATTTCCGCTAGGATTAAAAATACCCCATATGGGCTGGAATAATTTGAATATCCGTTATCCCAATCTATTATGCGCCGGCATCCCGGACCAAGCCCATTTTTATTTTGTGCACTCATACTATGCCCGGCCCGCTGCCGAGGATTGTATAGCAGCCACCAGTGATTATGGGCTGCAGTTTCCGGCAGTAGTAGGTAAGGATAATGTCTGGGGTGCGCAATTTCACCCCGAAAAATCCAGCCCATGGGGACTGGTATTTTTAGATAATTTTGGGAAGTGGGTTAAAAAGTCATGATTATTTACCCGGCTATTGATTTGAAAGACGGTCAAGTAGTACGCCTCTTGCAAGGCAGAATGGAGGATGCGACTGTCTATAGCGATAATCCTGCTCAGGTGGCTGCCGGCTTTTGGGCTAAAGGTGCCCGCTACCTTCATGTTGTCGATCTCAATGGAGCTTTTGTCGGCCAACCGGTTAATGACCAAGCCTTGAAAAGCATTGTACAAAGCGTTCCCCTTAAAATTCAGGTTGGCGGGGGAATTCGCAGTTTGGAGCGGATCGAGGAGCTTCTGGAAATGGGGATTTCCAGGGTTATCCTGGGAACGGCGGCTGTTCGGAATCCAAAACTGGTGGAAGAAGCTGTCCAAAGATTTGGCGACCAAATCATAGTAGGGATTGACGCCAGGGATGGCTTGGTTGCCGTGGAGGGCTGGGCGGAAGCAACCCAGCTTAAGGCAGAAGAACTGGGGAAAGCGATGAGGGAAATCGGAGTGTCCCGGATAATCTTTACCGACATTGCCAGGGATGGGACGCTTAGCGGCCCCAATATTGAGAGTACGGTAAAGATGGCTGAAGTCACCGGGTTGAAAATAATTGCCTCAGGAGGGATTTCTACTCTAAACGATTTGCAAAAGCTTAAGGCTGAGGCTGAGCGCGGAGTTGCCATTGAAGGAGCGATAGTCGGCAAAGCTCTTTATTCAGGGGCCTTTACTCTGGAAGAAGCCCTGGCTGCTGTTAATTAAGGAAAAGGAAGGAAAGATTAGATGCTGGCCAAAAGAATTATTCCCTGTCTGGATGTCCATGAAGGCAGAGTAGTAAAAGGAACAAATTTTATTAATTTAAGAGATGCGGGTGACCCGGTGGAGTTGGCAGCCCTTTATGACCGGGAAGGCGCCGATGAATTGGTCTTCCTGGATATTTCAGCTTCGGCTGAAGGACGGGAAACCATGGTGGAAGTTGTCCGGCGAACGGCCGAAAATGTATTCATCCCTTTTACCATTGGAGGGGGCTTGCGGACTATTGAGGATATCCGCCGGGTGTTAAGAGCCGGTGCGGATAAAGTGTCTCTTAATACTTCGGCTGTGCAAAATCCTAGGCTTATAGCCGAAGCGGCTTTAGCTTTCGGCAGCCAATGCATAGTAGTAGCAATTGATGCCCGGAAAGTAGGAGAGGGGCGCTGGGAAGTTTATACTCATGGAGGACGGACTCCGACCGGGAAAGATGTTTTGGAATGGGTTTGTGAAGTAGAAAGCCTGGGGGCAGGGGAGATCCTCCTTACTTCCATGGATCGAGACGGAACTAAAAACGGGTATGACAACGAATTAAACCGCATGGTAAGCAGGGCGGTTTCTATTCCGTTAATTGCCAGCGGCGGAGCAGGTACTTTGGAGCACCTGGCGGAAGGCATAATTGAAGGTGAAGCCGATGCTGTCCTCGCTGCTTCCATTTTTCATTACCGGGAGTACAGCATCCGGGAAGCAAAAGAATATTTGCGAAGCAAAGGAATACCGGTTAGATTATAGTACCGTGATATAGCAACCTGCTTATGGCGGGTGTTCTTTTTACCTATAAAAATTTTCGGGACGGAGTAGTCATTATGGACACAAATTGTGAGATTAAAAATTGTCAGATTACAAATTATCAGATTAATATTGATAAATTTAAACAAATAGCAAAGGTTATTCGCTGGGATGAAGATGGGCTTATTCCGGCAGTTGTTCAGGACAGCGAAAGCGGGGAAGTGCTTATGCTGGCCTATATGAACGAGGAAGCTCTGTTTAAAACAATAATGGAAGGTCGAGCTTGTTATTACAGCCGGTCACGGCAAACTCTTTGGCTTAAAGGTGAAACTTCTGGCCACTTTCAGGATGTAGTGGATATCCGCTTTGACTGTGATCGGGATGCGGTACTCCTGAAAGTTAAGCAAACCGGGATGGCCTGCCACGAGAATTATTTTTCTTGTTTTCACTATAAATTAGGGGACAAGTTTAGCGAGGACGAGCAAAATGTTCCTGCCGGTGAAGAAGAGACTACACCTTGGCTTGCTATCGGAGAACCTAGTCAGAAGCCTTCTTTGTCTTTAGGCAGGACTTTGGAATTGCTTGCCGAAATAATAAAGAGCAGGAATGAAGAAAGGCCGGAAGGTGCGTATACTACCTACCTTTTTACCAAAGGTCTGGATAAAATCCTGAAAAAAGTTGGAGAAGAGTGTGCCGAGGTTATTATCGCCGCCAAGAATAACTCCTTGAGTGAAATCCGCTATGAAGTTGCCGACTTGCTCTACCACCTGTTGGTTTTGTTGGAAGACAGGAAAGTAGATCTAGCGGAAATAGCGGATGAGCTGAATTCCAGGAGAAAATAACAAGCGGGTGCCAACCTCTGGATTAAGATTTTTCGCTTCACTCAGGGCAAGCCTTCGCTTTGCTCGGGATGACAGGTAAAAGTCATCCTGAAGGAGGAACGACTGAAGGATCTTAACCAAGAACAAGACCCTTAGCTGACGCTCAGGGTGACAATTGTGCTAATAAGAAGACTCTTTGCTGTGCTCAGAGTGACAAGGGGGGTGTAAGTCCCTTCGCTGGCGCGCAGGAAGAAAAATGTGCTCAAGATGACATTAATCTTATGTGTGTAATAATGGGGATAAAACAATGGATAACACTATGGATAATACAATGAAGGAAAAAGTAAATAAAACTTTAACCCTCCCTCGTTTAAACAAACTAAACCCTTCCCTGGAGAGTACGGCTTTAAAGATTATGGAAGAGTCAGGGGAGCTGGCTCAGGCCATTGGCAAATTCCGGGGTTTAAACGGTGAAGCACAGAAAGTGGAAGAAACCAAGGTCATGCAGTATATCGCCGAAGAACTGATTGATGTCGCTCAGACAGCTGTGACTATGATGTTTGTGCTGGAAGAACATTATGGGATAGATTTGGAAAAAGTTTTGGAGAAACATATTGCCAAACTTCGCAGGAAGGGTTACTGTGATTAAAGATTAATGGATAGATCAGTGGAAGATTTATGCAAAGATAAATGCATAAATTAATTAAAACATTAATTAAAAGGCGCAAAATTAATATCTAAGCGAAGAAAGGGGATTCTTATAAATGTATTATCTTCAGGACCTTAACCCTGTTCAGCGGGAAGCAGTTGAAAGTGGCGAAGGTCCTCTTCTTATCCTGGCCGGAGCCGGGTCGGGCAAGACTCGGGTTCTTACTTATCGAATTGCTCATTTGATTGCCAAAGGGGTCAACCCTTGGAATATCTTAGCTATTACTTTTACCAATAAGGCCGCCAAGGAGATGAAAGACCGGATTGAAGGGCTGATTGGCGAGGAGAGCGAAGGCCTGTGGGTAGCAACTTTTCATGCTACTTGCGTCCGGATCTTAAGACGGGAGATTAGCCATTTACCCGGTTATACTCGTAGTTTTGTCATATATGATACTTCCGACCAGTTGGCTCTAATCAAGGATTGCCTGAAAGTTTTAAACCTTGACGAAAAGAAATTTGCTCCCAGGGCAATTCTGAGCCTGATCAGCGAAGCAAAGAATAAACTCCTGGATGACAGTTCATTTGCGGCTGAAGCCAGTGATTATTTCCAGGAAAAGACGGCTGAAGTTTACCGTCTGTATCAAAGCAAGCTAAAAGCCAACAACGCTTTGGATTTTGATGATATTATCATGCTTACAGTTAAAATTTTCCGGGAGTTTCCTGATGTTCTGGAGTACTACCAGGAAAAATTTCAATATATTCTGGTTGATGAATACCAGGATACCAATCATGCCCAATACGTTTTCATCAATCTCTTGGCTAAGCGTTACCGCAACCTTTGTGTTGTCGGTGATGATGACCAATCGGTTTATGGCTGGCGGGGTGCTGATATTCAAAACATCCTGAATTTTGAAAGGGATTATCCGGAAGCCAAAGTATTTAAGCTGGAACAAAACTACCGTTCAACCCAGCGGATTTTGCAGGCAGCCAATGAAGTTGTAAAAAACAATTATTACCGTAAAGAAAAATCTCTCTGGACAGAAAACGCGGAAGGGGATGAAATTGTCCTTTATCAAGCGCAGAATGAACATGATGAAGCCCGTTTTGTTATGGAGCAAATAAGACAACTTTCCGACTGCGAAGGCAGGACCTATAGCGAATTTGCAATTCTCTACCGGACAAATGCCCAGTCCAGGGTTTTTGAAGAACATTTGATGAAAGAAGGCATACCTTACAGGATATATTCCGGTTTAAAATTTTATGAACGGATGGAAATCAAAGATATTCTCGCTTATCTGCGTTTAATCCATAATCCGGCTGACCGGATGAGTTTTGCGCGGGTCATCAACGTACCTAAAAGAGGAATCGGTAAAGGTACCTTAGATAAAGTCCTGGAATATGCTGACGAACAAGGGATGGCTGTTTTGGATTCCTTAAGCGAAGCCGCCTATATACCCGGGCTGCAAGCCCGGGCGGTGAGCACCTTGACATTTTTTTATGAATTAATCCTTAAATTTAGGAGCGAAGCAGAACAAGGCCTGCCGGTAACTGCCTTAACGGAAAAAATCCTCAAAGAAACAGGATACCTCGCAACTTTACGCCAGGAAAACACCTTGGAAGCGGAAAGCAGAATTGAAAACTTAAATGAATTTTTGTCTGTAACAGCCGAGTATGACCAAAACTGGGAAGAATACCTGGCTGCTGCCGAGCTTGAGGGGGGGCAAGATATGACCCTCTTAGGAGGATTTCTGGAACAGGTTGCCCTGGTTGCGGATATCGATAATTATGACGAGAGCGAAGATGCGGTAAAACTCATGACCATGCACAGCGCCAAAGGCTTGGAATTCCCGGTAGTTTTTGCCGTTGGGCTGGAAGATGGGATTTTTCCCAGCAGCAGAAGCCTTTTCGAGCATTACCTTCTGGAAGAAGAACGCAGGCTTTGTTATGTAACGATTACTAGGGCTAAAGAGAAACTCTTTTTAAGCTATGCCGAGCAGAGAATGCTCTATGGACGGCTTGAACGCAGCGTGCCTTCCCGGTTCTTAAAAGAAATCCCGGAAGAACTATTAATGCCTGTTACTTCCCACCGGGAAATTCTGGGGAGAGGTTTTGGAGCATCCTTAAGCGGCCGTAGTCCTTTAAGAACAGGAAAAAGAAGTATAGGGAGCGCCGATTGGCGGGAGAAAGGTTCACCGGTAGTCAGTTCCGATCCGGGGCGTTTCTTTGTCGGCGATAAAGTCAGGCATCCCAAGTTTGGACCCGGCATTGTCATGGGAGTTAAAGGAGAAGGTAAAGAAGCTGAGATAACGGTTGTTTTTAGTGGGGAAGTAAAAAAATTGATTGCTGAATATGCCAAACTGGTTAAACTATAGATAAAAAAGGAAAAATCAGCCTGGAGGGGAGAATCAGCCCATGGGGGACAGAAAAATGAGTGAAGCTGAAGCCCGCTGGAAAGAACTGAAAGAAATAATTGAGAAAGCAAACTATCATTATTATGGACTTGATGACCCTATCATTACCGATGCCGAATATGATTCTTACATGCAGGAATTATTAGCCATTGAACGGGAATATCCGCATTTGGTTACCAGTGATTCTCCTTCCCAAAGAGTTGGAGGATTTGTCGCTTCCCAGTTTCCCAAAGTCCGCCACCGGGAACCCTTGCTTAGTCTGGATAATGCTTTTAACGCCGGGGATTTAAGAGATTTTGACCGCCGGGTGAAAAGTGTTGCCCCTGATGCCGAATATGTAGTAGAACTGAAAATCGACGGGTTGACAGTGGCTTTAACTTATCAGGACAGTGTCTTGGTAAGAGGCGCCACCCGGGGAGACGGGGAAACAGGCGAAGAAATTACCGCCAATGTCAAGACGATCAGGGCTATTCCCCTTCGGCTGCGAGATTATCCCAGCCTAAAGATTGCTCCTACCCTGGATATCCGTGGGGAAGGCTATATGCCCAAAGACTCTTTTTTGGAATTAAATAAGAGTAGAGAAGAAGAGGGTCTGCCACTCTTTGCCAATCCGCGAAACGCCGCCGCCGGCTCCCTGCGCCAGCAGGATTCCCGCATAACGGCCCAGAGAAAACTGGGCTTTTTTGCCTATCAAATTCTCCAGGCAGAACAGATAGGCCTCCATACCCAGCAGGAAGTCTTAAAAGCCTTATCAGATTTGGGCTTTAATGTTAACCGTAATTACAAAGTATTTGCCAGTATTGAAGAAGTAATTGACTACTGCACTTCCATGGTGGAGGAAAGGCACAAGTTGCCTTACGAAATAGACGGCCTGGTGATTAAAGTCAATAGTTTTGCCCAACAGAGGGAATTAGGCTATACAGCCAAGAGCCCGCGCTGGGCGATTGCTTATAAATTCCCGGCAGAACAGGTTGAAACCATTGTCCGAGACATTGTCATTAATGTCGGCCGGACGGGAGTACTTACGCCTACGGCTATTTTGCAAGAGGTTTTTGTAGCCGGTTCCACGGTAAGCCGGGCTACTTTGCATAATGAGGATAACATCAGAGATAAAGACATCCGTATTGGCGACCATGTCCTGCTCCATAAAGCAGGGGATGTGATTCCGGAAATAATAAAATCCCTTCCGGAAAAAAGAACCGGCCGGGAAATAATTTTTGAGATGCCTAAAGAGTGTCCATCCTGTGGTAGCCCGGTTTCCAGGCTGGAAGGGGAAGCAGCACACCGTTGCCAAAACATATCTTGTCCCTCCCGTCAAAGGGAGACCATTATTCACTTTGTTTCCCGGGATGCCATGAATATTGAAGGCTTAGGACCGGCAGTAATAAATCAGCTCTTGGAAAACGAGCTGATTAAAGACGCTTCAGATTTGTACTTTCTTGAGGAAGATAAGCTACTCAAACTGGAACGTATGGGTAAAAAATCAGTCCAAAATCTTTTAACCTCCATTGAAGCCAGTAAACAAAGAGGTCTTGCTCCCTTGCTTTTTGCCTTAGGCATCAGACATGTAGGTGTTAAGGCGGCTAAAATCCTTGCCAACCGCTATCAGACAATGGATAATTTGCTTCAAGCCACTACCGCTGAGCTTCAGGAAATCGGCGATATTGGAGAGGTTATGGCTAAAAGTATTGCCACATTCTTTGCTGACCCGGCTAACCGTGCTTTTATTGAGAGATTAAAGATCGCCGGGGTTAAAATGTCAGCCGACCAACAAGTAACTTCACAAATCCTGGCCGGTAAGAGTATTGTTGTAACCGGCACTCTCAAAACTTGGGACAGAAGGAGTATTGAAGATTTGATTGAAAGGCTGGGAGGCAAATCATCTTCCAGTGTCAGCAAAAAGACTTCTTTTGTTCTTTATGGAGATAATCCCGGCTCCAAGCTGGATAAAGCCAAGGCTTTAGGGATACCTCTGTATTCGGAAGAAGAATTTAAGGAACTTCTGGAAAAAGCGGCAGAGCAGCCTGAAAGATAATTATAAATAATTTATGGGTTCATTGTGAACTCTACTGATAACGCTGTTGAGCTTTTCTCTGGAAGATACAACGGCATTATAGAGAGGCAGCTCTACTAAGAACCCTAAAGCAATGCCGCCGCCGGCATATACTACAGTTGTTAATAAGTCAGTCATGCCTGATTCCTCCTTTCTATAACGATTATTTTTTCTAGCATTAGGGATTTTTATTCCCTGGTTGTTGAGTGACGACAAAAAAGAACATTTATCAGGCAGAAGTTATTTCTGCTGTTAAATGTTCTTTTAAGAGCCGTTCTAAAAGTTTGTTCTTATTAATTTGTTCTTAATTAGGATATCTTGGCAATGGGTTCTTCGTTTAAGAAAAGCTCCGCTTCGTTACAAGGGATGTAGTAATAGCCTTCTTTGCGGTTGGTATCAATTCCGGACAAAAGAGCCGGCAAATTTTCGATTTTCATATTTAAAAGACCGGATATATTGCCTAACCAGCTTTCCGGAAGAGGGTTAAGCACTACCAGGTTCATTTTTTCAAAAAGGGTTTTCGCTTGGGGGCTTATTTTTTTCAGTGAACCCAATACTGCCCAAATTTCCAGGGAAGGATTTTCTTCGTCACATTGGCTTTGAGCAATATAGTGGAGCCGAGTCAACTGTTCAACAAATTCAGGCAATACCCAGTACTTTGGCGGGAAGTCGACAAAGATTCTTACTTTGTTGTCAATCTCTTTTTCATGTTGAATAGCCCAAGTAGCCAGGCATTCCAGAAAAGTAATAATGCGGGGGGCGTAGTCACAGGCACAGTAGTAAATTCCAGGTTTTTTAGGATCCGTTACCCAAGAGATATCGGTAGCGAAAGGATCAACGGTACGAATGGGGTTGCGGGTTGGTTTAGACCAAATCCTTTTTTCCGAATCAGTAAGCACAATGTTAATGGAATCGTCCTCTACATAGTCTTCTTCCTGCAGTATAGACCAAATGAGACGGGTTTTCCCGGAGCCTGCCTCTCCTAAGATAAGATGGCTTCCTGGAAAAAACTTCTCAAAAGGTTTGACTATCTGCTCCATGGGCATTACTTCCTTTCTGTTTAAATAGTTTTATCTCAATATTCAATTATCCTTGGTTGGTCATTTAATCTATTACTAATTTTCTTACTAATCTCTTACCTTCTTTTTTCGCATTGTATTTGTTGTATTAACCCTATATGTATTTGCCTAAATATATTTACCTAACTAATTCTACATTTAACTCTTTTCCCCTTTTAGTTTTTAGGCCTATAAAGAAAAACTTTTTGGGTAATCAGGATGATATTCCCTTCTTGTCATCCCGTGAAGGCTTTCAAACGCCTTAACGCGTAGCGAAGGATCTTAATCCTTCAGGATGACATACCTTCCTTGTCACACTGAGCGTATCATAGTGACTGATGTCCCCTTGTCACTCTGAGCAAAGCGAAAACATCTCCTGAGTGAAACGAAGGAAATGACATTCCCCTTGTCATCCTGAGCGTAGCGAAGGATCTTAATAGCTCTAGGCTTGTCTTGCTCCTATCTATGTAATTTGTTATATTTATCTATATTCGTCATAAGTGAAAGGTAGGTCTATTATGAAAATTTCCAGAAAGGAAGTAGAACATGTTGCTCTTTTGGCTAGGCTAAAATTGTCGGAAGAGGAGATAAATCTTTATACTGAGCAATTGAATTCAATTTTAGAGTATGCGGCCAAAATTCAAGAGATAGATACAGAAAATGTCGCTCCTACTGCACATGCAGCTCAATTATTTAATGTTTTCCGGGAAGATGAAGTAAAGCCGTCTCTGGCTCAGGAAAAAGTCTTGGAAAATGCTCCGGAAGCGGAGAATGGATTCTTCCGTGTTCCCAGGATTGTATAAACTCCTTGGACTTAAAAGACAGCCTTCCACCAAAACCAGAAAGGAGAAATATCGAAGAGATGAAGCTGTTAAACATGTCGCTGGCTGCTTTACATAGGCTGCTTAAGGAAAAGAAAATTAGCAGTACTGAACTCACCAAAGAGTTTTTAAGACATATCCAGAAAGCAGAACCAAACCTCCGGAGTTTCCTGACCATAACAGAAGAGATTGCCTTAAGAAAAGCCGAGGAAACAGACAAAAAGATTGCCGGACAGCAGCCCATAGGTATTTTAGAAGGAATACCAATGGCGTTAAAAGATAATATCTGCACGGAGGGAATTCCAACCACTTGTGCTTCCAGAATATTAGAGAATTTTGTTCCTCCTTATGACGCTACGGTTACGGAAAAGCTGAAAGAGGCAGGGACGGTACTTGTTGGGAAACTTAATATGGACGAGTTTGCCATGGGTTCGACAACGGAAAATTCCGGCTTCTACCCGACGGCTAACCCTTGGGATTTCGCCAGAGTACCCGGAGGATCATCCGGCGGTTCGGCTGCGGCGGTGGCCGCCCGGGAGGTTCCCTTTGCCCTTGGCTCGGATACCGGCGGTTCCATACGTCAGCCGGCAGCTTTTTGCGGGGTAGTGGGACTCAAACCCACTTACGGGGCAGTATCCCGCTATGGCCTGGTGGCTTTTGCTTCTTCTTTGGATCAAATTGGCCCTCTCACGAAAACGGTAGAGGACAGCGCTTTGGTTCTCAATATCATTGCCGGCCATGACCCCAAGGATTCAACTTCTGTTCCCTTTATTAAACCAGATTATACCCAATATTTAGAAAATAATGTAAAAGATATGAAAATAGGGGTTCCCCGGGAATTTTTTGCTCAGGGGTTAAAGCCGGAAGTCCAAACGGTTATTGAAGAAGCTGTCAGAGTCTATGAACAGCTGGGAGCTCAAGTTGAGGAATGTTCCCTTCCTCATATGGAATATGCCTTGCCTGCCTATTATCTTATTGCCTCGGCTGAATGCAGTTCCAACTTGGCTCGTTATGACGGGGTGCGCTATGGCTACCGGGCGAAGGCTGAAGATATGATTGACATGTTTACCACAAGCCGTACCGAAGGTTTTGGCCAAGAAGTGAAGCGCAGAATAATGCTGGGAACTTATGCTTTAAGCTCCGGTTATTACGATGCTTATTATGCTAAAGCCCAAAAAATAAGAACGTTAATCAAAGAGGACTTTGAACAAGCTTTTACCAAGTTTGATGTCCTGCTCTCACCAACCACACCGACAATCGCTTACCGGCTTGGGGAAAAAACGGATCCCTTGGCTCTCTACCTGGGCGATGTCTATACTATACCTATTAATTTAGCCGGCTTGCCTTCCATCTCCCTACCGGCAGGATTCGCGGATGGAATGCCTGTGGGGCTGCAATTAATCGGCAAGCATTTTGCCGAAGGGATTCTCTTGCGCGCAGCCTATACGTTCGAACAAAATACAGAGCACCATAAAAAAATTCCGGCATGGCTTGAGGAGGCAAGTAAAAATGTCTTTTAGCGACAAATTTGAACTGGTCTGTGGGGTTGAGACCCATGTGGAAATGGCCACTAAAACTAAAATTTTCTGCGGTTGCAGCACGGAATTCGGCGGGGAACAAAATACCCACGTTTGCCCTGTTTGTTTGGGTTTGCCGGGAGTGTTGCCGGTCTTAAACAAAGAAGTAGTTAATCTGGCAATCAAAGCCGGTTTGGCTTTAAACTGTATTATAGCGGAGTATTCTAAATTTGACCGTAAAAATTATTATTATCCTGATCTGCCTAAAAATTACCAGACTTCTCAATACGACTTACCGATTTGTAAGAACGGCTGGCTGGAGATTAATACTCCCTGCGGGAAGAAAAAGATTGGCATTACCAGGGTTCATATGGAAGAGGATGCCGGCAAGCTTGTCCATAGCGGGGAGACTATTACAACTTCCAAAAGTTCCGGGGTAGATTATAACCGGGCAGGCGTACCCCTCTTGGAGATTGTCTCGGAACCGGATTTGCGGTCGGTAGATGAAGTCCTGGCTTATTTGGAGGAACTGGTTCAAATCATGGATTATGCCGGGATTTCGGACTGCAGGATGGAACAAGGGTCGGTTCGCTTTGATGTTAACGTTTCCCTGCGACCCCGGGGCAGCAGTGAATTCGGAACCAGGACAGAAATCAAAAACCTAAACTCTTTCAACTCAGTCCGCCGCTGCCTGGAGTATGAATCGGAGCGCCAGGCTGAGCTTCTTCTTAAGGGAGAAAAGGTTGAGCAAGAAACAAGGACCTGGGATGAAGGGCAAGGGATAACCCTTTCTCTCCGTTCCAAAGAAGAGGCCCATGATTATCGTTATTTTCCTGAACCGGATTTAGTGCCTATAATTATCGAACGGGAGTGGGTGGAGAGGATTAGAGCCTCCTTATCGGAATTGCCCGCTGCGAAAAGAGAGCGGCTAAAATCCCTGGGGCTTTCTGAATACGATGCCGCGGTGCTGACTTCCAGCAAAGCAATGGCTGATTACTTTGATGAAGCTTTTACTTTTGGCGTAGATGCCAAGACTTTGGCTAACTGGATAATGGGGGATTTAAGTGCCCTGCTGAAAATCGATGGCTGTTCTTTTGAGAATTCACCAGTTTCCCCACGACAGCTGGCAGGCCTTTTGAATTTAATCAAGGATGGTACCATTAGCGGTAAGATTGCCAAAGCTGTGTTGGAGGAAATATATAAGACCGGGAAAGACCCGGAGGTTATTGTAAAAGAAAAGGGACTGGCTCAGATAAGTGATGCCGGAGCCCTGGAAAAAATAGTTGAGGGAGTCCTTGCCGCCAATACTAAGTCTGTCGAGGACTACTTGGCAGGTAAGGAAACAGCCTTAGGCTATTTAGTGGGCCAAGTAATGAAAGCAACTCAAGGGCGGGCTAATCCCGGCCTAGTAAATAAATTGCTTAAAGAAAAATTATCCCGTTAACTTAAACCCATAAACCCTTTTTAATCCACTAATTTTCTATAACTAAATTGAATAATTAATCTAGGCTGTTAGATTATCAATATAATAAGGAAAGGTAAGATATTATGGCAAAAAAGGTTACTTTGATTCCCGGCGACGGCATAGGCCCGGAAATCACTTCGGCGACAGTGGATGTGATTAATGCCAGTGGGGCCAAGATTGAATGGGAAGTTCACGAGGCAGGGCAGGCGGCAGTTGAAAAATACGGAGAACCGCTACCTGAACAGGTTATAGAATCCCTGCGCCGGAATAAAGTGGGTTTAAAAGGGCCGGTTACCACTCCCATCGGCAAAGGCTTCCGCAGTGTTAACGTTGGTTTGCGTTTAGCTCTGGGATTATATGCCAATGTTCGCCCACTTAAAAACTTTAAGCATATTGAGTCCCGTTATACGGGAATTGACATGGTAATAATCCGGGAAAACACCGAAGATCTCTACTCCGGAATCGAGCATATGGTAGGCAAAGATGCAGCCGAATCCATTAAAATAATTACCAGGGAAGCTTCGGAAAGAATTTGCCGTTTTGCTTTTGAACTGGCGCGTAAAGAAGGCCGCCAAAAGGTAACCGTCGGCCATAAGGCTAATATCTTGAAGCTCAGTGACGGGCTTTTCCTGGAATGCGCCAGGAAAGTAGCCCGGGATTATCCGGAAATCCAGCTGGAAGATAAAATTGTTGATGCTTTATGTATGAACTTAGTGCAATTCCCGGAAAGATTTGAGGTTATTGTCTTGCCCAATCTTTACGGGGATATTATATCCGATCTGGGAGCAGGGCTCATCGGCGGACTGGGTGTCGCTCCAGGAGCCAACATCGGTGAGGAAGGGGCTCTCTTTGAGCCCATCCACGGCAGCGCCCCGGATATTGCCGGTCAAAACAAAGCCAACCCTTTGGCCATGATTCTTTCCGGAGTGGAAATGCTTAAATACCTTGATTTAGACATGGAGGCCAAACGGATTTTAGCTGCTGTTGAAAATGTTTTAGGCCAAAAAGATAAAATCACTCCTGATCTGGGGGGAACAGCAGGAACCAAGGAAATGGCTCAGGCTATTATCAAAGCTATGGTTTAAGGAATGAGGCAAACGGGGGGAAAAGAGAAATGATGACAGCTTATACCCCGGCAGATAATTCTGAAACAAAAATACAGAATTATGCCTTAAGAAATCCTCACTGGAATTTTTGGCAAGCCTTATATTTAATTCTTTTAGTCTACCTGGCCGAATTTTTTCTCGGTTGGTTGAAGATCCCTTCATACCTGGGCAATCTCCAAGGGTTTGTTAATTATCTTATTATTGGCTTTGGCGAAGCGCTGCTATTCTTCTTGGCTTTAATCATATTTTTTAAACTTCTCCGCCGCCCCCTTAGTGATTTAGGTATAATTAACTTTGGTTTAAGGAATCTATCTTTAGGGCTTATCGGCGGGGTAGCTCTCTTCTTTATAGTAGGAATTCTGGGCAATTTTTTGGTAAATTACTTGGGAATCCCTAAACCACAGAGTTTTGCCCTGGCTGTGGAAGGAGCCGATTCTTTCTGGCAATTTGGGCTCTTACTCTTGTTAGGAGGAATAATTGTCCCGTTTAAAGAAGAATTGGTGTTCAGAGGATTGATTTACCCCACCCTGCGCAAGGGGTACGGGCGCGGAGGCGGTATTTTACTCACGGCCCTTTTTTTCGGTTTAATGCATTTTGACTTTATCAGGTTCCTGCCTCTGTTTATTGGCGGAATAGTTTTAACCTGGCTGTATGAAAAAACACAAAGCCTTTGGTCGTCAATTATTGCCCATGGGGTTTGGAATATTCTTATGACCATCCTCATGTGGCTGCAGAAAGGGTAGAGTGCTTAGTGGCTAAGAAGGAAATAGAAATTGAACGTTTGGCTTCGGATGGTGCCGGAGTAGGCTATATTGACGGCAAGGCTACTTTTGTCCCGGGGATGCTTCCCGGAGAAAAGGGTACGGTGCGAATTACTGAAGAGAAGAAGTCTTATCAAAGAGGGGACGTTATTACAATTTTTAATCCCTCGCCTCAAAGGCAAACGCCGCCTTGCCCTGTTTATCAGGAATGCGGCGGTTGTAACCTCCAGCATATGAAATATGAATATACCCTTCATTGGAAAAGGCAGTGGGTGGAGGACGCCTTAAGGAGGATAGGCGGTTTACGGAATATAATAGTAGAACCGGTTCTAGGGCTAGAAGAGCCTTGGCGGTACAGGAATAAAGCGGTGCTTCACAGGGATAGGGAAGGCCGCTTTGGTTATTACCGTCCTAAAACTAATGATGTTGTACCTTTTGCAGATTGCCTGCTCCTAAGTGAGAGTACCAATAGGCGAATCCGAAAACTGCAGCAAACAATAGTAACTTCTTGCCCCGATATTAAAACAGCGACTGTTCGGGAAAGTAGTAATGGCAAAGGATTAATACTTTTAGAAGGTGATTTACCCGAGCCGTCCATAATCCATACACTGACTAAAGATGAGGATTTTTCACCTTCGGTCTGCTCCATAACTTACCCCCGGGGCAAAATGGATTTTGCAGGAAGCGGGACCCCCTATCTTAATGAGTACCTGGACGATATTTGTTTCCGGGTATCTCCCAGAGCCTTTCTGCAGGTTAATCCCATCCAGACCAGGAAGCTTTATTCACTTATCCTGGAATATGCAAAGCTAAAGGGTACGGAAGAAGTCTGGGATCTCTACTGCGGCATAGGAACTATAACCCTCCTGTTGGCTAAAAGAGCCCAGAAGGTAGTGGGCATAGAAGAGAATCCTTATGCTGTGGAGGATGCGGTCTATAATGCTCGAGAAAACAAAATTACCAATGTCAACTTCCTGCAGGGTAAAGTAGAAGAGACGCTAAAGAATAAAGGGAGGATAGAAGGAGATATAGGGAGGATAGCAGGAACTCCCGATATTGTGGTCACCGATCCTCCCAGAGCTGGGATGGACCCCCTGGTGGTTCAAAAACTCCGGCAAATCAAACCCGAAAAAATCATCTATGTATCCTGCAACCCGGCTACCTTGGCCAGGGATTTGAAAATGCTTGTAAGCGGCGAGGTCGGTAACGACGGCGGCAGGGGGTCTAAAAAAAGAGAAAACACCGCAGATAGAGGAATATATGTTGTAGAAAAAGTGCAGCCGGTGGATTTTTTTCCGTGGACGAGTCATGTTGAGTGCGTAGAATTGATGACGCGGCTGTAAGCCTTGATTTTACTGGATTTTCGGAAGCACATCCAAGTTGTCTACTCGACCTAAGGAGGTAAAATGAGTACATGGTAACATGTCGATGGTATATTTTTATGCGAAAAATAAGCCTGAAATTAGATAGGGTTGAGTTGATAGTTTAGATAACGGGCATTTTTCATAG